>JAAUQT010000326.1 GCA_012033495.1 Cyanobacteria bacterium RM1_2_2
TGAAGTTGGTGCATGGCTCTTGTCGGAAACCGCACGGCGGCGGCGTTGATGCTGCGGCTATTATTGATGATCTGCTGGCCAATTCAGCCAGTCAGCCCCAAACCAGACCGCATCAGCTTTTTTTAACAGGCGATCAAATCTACGGAGACGACGTTGCTGATCCCTGGCTATTTGCGCTGACTGACGCCGGCGATACGCTCCTAGGCTGGGAAGAAGAACTGCCTATTGAGCGAAATCCATCAGATGCCATACCGCCGCTCAAAGCCAAACACCTTGCCCCCGGACAGCGCAGCAATGTGGCAGAAAATTTGGCTGGATTCACCGCTGGCTTGTCGCACAAAGCCGATCACACCAGCAGCCATCTGTTCAGCTTTGGCGAGTATTGCAGCGCTTATTTATTCATCTGGTCGCCCACACTGTGGACAGATCGTTTTCCCGCTGGTAAAGACTTATATCGAGATGCCAAACAGATTCGCGTTTGGGATCAAGCCGTCAGAGATCTGCGTTACTTTTTCCATTCGCTTTGGAAGGTGCGTCGTGCTCTCGCCAACATTTCCACTTATATGATCTTTGATGATCACGATGTCAGTGATGATTGGTATCTCAATCAGGCGTGGTGTGTTCGAGTTTTGGGTAAACCTCTGGGTAGACGAGTCGTGCAAAATGCGCTGCTGGCCTACGCGCTGTTTCAAGCTTGGGGCAACGTGCCAGAACAGTTTGAAGCTCACAAAACAGGGAAGCGGCTGTTACAAATCGCCCAAACCTGGTCTGGAACGGGCGGGCAGGATCAGGTGGCAGAAAGGCTCATTGCCCGCTGGGTTGGCTTGCCGGATTCCGATCCGGAGACAGGGCTGCCCAAATTCCGGCAGGATCAAAATACCTGGGTGCTTGATCGCCATCCGGACGCGATGCAGTGGCACTACACCATCCAAAGCAGTTGCCATGAAGTTGTAGTGCTCGACACGCGAACTTGGCGCGGCTATCCTATCGATGAGCAGCATATCGCGCCTCCCATGCTGCTCAGCCCAACTGCCTTTGATCGCCAGATTCGTGAACCGCTCCAACGCACGACGGCCCAAGCCTTGCAAACGCTCGTGATTGCGCCGACTAATTTGATTCATTTGCGCTTAATTGATTGGGCCCAAGAATGGAGCCTGAAGCGCGGAAAAGTGTTTGACCATGACGTGGGCGATGCCTGGAACTTAAACAAAGAAGCCCTAGCCGAACTGTTAGCAGCGTTGTTTGAAAATCGAGATCGGGTCGTGGTGCTGTCGGGCGACATTCACTATGGCTTTGCAGCACGGTTGAACTATTGGAAGTTAAACCACTGGAAACAGAGCCAGATCAGGTCTGCAACAGCGCAGGAAAGTCAGGCAGCAGAGGAAACCAAACGGCAGGCGCAGGTGCTAGTACAGTTGACTTCGAGCGCGTTTAAGAATGCCGAACTTAAAACTCGGATTGTGCAGACAAAACTAAAGTCACTTTTACCGGAACCTCCGCAAGAATGGGTCGGCTGGAACCAGACTCCAGAGCTTTGGAAAATGCAGGCTTTGCTAGGGTCGGTGCGTTGGAGGAAATTACCGCCGCCACCACCGTTGATTCGACAGATGAAGCCAACGCCGGGCAACCGCAGCCTCACTTGGACGGTTGGGGTTCGAGAGCCGCAGTTTCTCCCAGACTGGCAGTACCGCATCGAATGGGTGAAACGGCAACCTGCCCAGACTCCGGTTTGGGGCAAAAAGCTGGCGTGGCTTCAGGTTGACAATCCTCAGCGCCAAGGTTGGCAGCAACTGCTCTATTTTCTAAGCTGGCTCTGGCGTAATCGTTGGCTTCAGGAGGGCCCGGAGGTTGTGGGCTACAGCAATTTAGGGATGGTGCAGTTTCGCGGCTGCAATTTAGCTGAGCCGTCTGGTTCCATCAATCCACCAACCGTTTTTCAAGATTTATACTGGTGTCCACCTTGGCAGCCGACCAGCATCGTTACCAGTCGATTTGATGGGCAACTCCAGCCCGCAGAAGCTGCGACACCGTTCCCTTTACTCACTCAATTTTCAGAGGTAAAACGCCCGCATCGTTCTTAAGAGAGACCATGATTTCGCTTTACAAACAATTTACAAGGCTGGAGGAAATGATCCGATTGTTTGAAGAACCAGTAAAGATGAAAAAGCTCTCATGATGGACTCCATTGATGCCGGATAAGATGCACGTGTAAACAAGCAAAGATTGTTTGTGTGTCCCATCAGCCCAAATATTGCAACAGGAGATTCACTGAGCATTGGCTAAGTATTGCTAGATGCGATTTCTGGGTGAATTATATCTGACGTACATTCTACAAATAAAGCTAACTGCCGCTTTCAGATTTGAGTGTACAGTCGGCGTGATCAGGGATCTATCAATTGTGGGTTTAGTTCCAGCACTTTTTACCGAAGCGAACTGGGCTGAGAAACTGGGCTGAGAAACTCTGCCAAGGGCTTGCAACTATCGCCTTTCAGTCGTGCCCTAGCGCATCGTATTACAGTTAGCAGAATGACCTATGAACAACCAAGTTGCTTCAGTAGTTGAGGAAGCCGCAGAGACAGCGAACCCTCTGTTTGTTTCGGTGATCATTCCCGTATTCAATGATGCTGAACGATTGAAGCTCTGCTTAACTGCCTTGGAAAATCAAACCTATCCTCCGGATCGCTATGAGGTGATTGTGGTGGACAACGGCTCTGATCACCCAGAGTCGATTAGGGCAGCGGTGGAGCCGTACGATAATGGGAGATTCGCCTCGGAGCCGTCTCCCGGTTCCTATGCCGCTCGCAACCTGGGGCTTTCCCTGGCTCAGGGGGAGGTGATTGCCTTCACCGATGCAGACTGCATTCCGGCTCCTAACTGGATTGAACGCGGCATTATCCAACTGTGCCAGACTCCTAACTGTGGACAGGTAGTGGGCAAGGTTAATTTGTTTTTTGCCGATCCGCAACACCCGACAGCAGTGGAACTGTACGAAAGTTTGACTGCCTTTCCCCAGGAGAAACTGCTGAAAGAGTTTCATGGAGGAGCCACTGCAAATGTTTTCACCTGGCGGCGTGTAGTTGATCGGGTGGGTCTTTTTAATATCCGGCTCAAATCCAATGGCGATTTAGAGTGGGGGGAGCGAGTTTTTCAAGCAGGCTACACCCAAGTCTACGCCGCTGATGTCCAGGTAGGGCATCCGGCTCGTCACTCTCTGGGGGAACTCCATAAACGAACGGTGCGGCTGGCAGGTGGCGTTTTTGATCGGCTCATCAAACCTGATGCTCCGTTTATTCAGCGCCAGAAAATGTTTGCTCGCCTGTTGTTAGATGACTTGATCGCCTCCTGTGAATTTTGTCATCAGTACCTTTCGCAATCCAGACTTGAAGGATTGGCAGCATAAGCTCA
>JAAUQT010000116.1 GCA_012033495.1 Cyanobacteria bacterium RM1_2_2
CGTTACGCATTGAGCTTAGGGACAGTAGGGGGTGTGGGGGCTACGCCCCAGCTAGGGGTTCCACCCCTACACCCCGTTCTAACCTTAGGCAGTACTGCTATAACAGTTGGGTAGATTAGCAAAAGAAAAGCAACTGCCCTCGGCCAAAGCTGCTGTTGATCGAGTCCCAGTGCCGCAACTCAAGATGATTCCGATCTATAGAAGACCCAGCACAAGATCGGCTCGGACGCTGGCGCTTCTTCTCCTCTCGATCTGCCACGGTGATGCAAAAGCGACTTCAATGACCAGATCGGGCGGCGGTACTTGATCGAGGTTGACAACCGAGATGCCTTAGCGTAGACAGGGTCTTCAGTCGCTTGTAAAAATGCCTCCCAGGTTGCCGGAAGCCAAGTGTTGGTGATGAGCTTGGGTTGCTTGTTCTGATTCTGCTGGGCTGAAACTTAGTAAAATAGGCACTATGCAGAGCTTGTGCGTTTATGCAGATCCTTTTGGTTGATGACGAAGTTGAGTTAACCGATCCTCTGAGCCGCATTCTCAAACGCGAAGGGTATCAGGTTGATGTGGTGCATGATGGCTTAGAGGGCAGCCAGCTAGCGATTCGCGGCCAGTATGACCTGCTGATTTTAGATTGGATGCTGCCTCACAAAAGCGGGCTAGAAATCTGCCAGCAGTTGCGGGCCCAAGGTAAACTCACACCCGTGCTTTTCCTGACTGCCAAAGACACCGTGGATGATCGGGTTGCTGGTTTGGATGCAGGCGCAGATGATTACTTAATTAAACCCTTTGAACTGCGAGAACTCTTAGCCAGGGTTCGGGCCCTGTTGCGTCGTCCGCCAACCATAGAAAATCCAGTTCAATTACTCCGGGTGGAAGATCTGGAATTAGACTTAGAGAATCAGCTTGCGCAACGAGGAACGCGAAAAATCGAACTCTCTGAGAAAGAAAGCCAGCTACTCGCCTACTTTATGCGCTATCCTCGGCAGTTGCTCACCCATGAGCAGATTCAAGACCAGTTGTGGGGCAGTGGAGAAAAGCCTAGCAGCAACGCTTTAGTGGCTCAAGTTCGGTTATTGCGTCGCAAAATTGAAGCGGAACATGAAACGCCGTTGATTCATACCGTCTATGGCAAAGGCTATCGGTTTGGAGGAGAGGGGGATGCAGAAGAGGCGTAGTATAATCCCTAAGTCATGGATTCAGTCGGGTCGGTCGGTTTAGCGCTGGATGATTTGCTCTGTTTAAAATGGCTCAACATTCGATTGTGAAACTGGCGGAGCAGGGAGAGCCGAGGGCAATTGCTTTTCTGCTCACTCGCACGCTACAAAAATATGGCATTATGGCGCGGGCAAACCTCAAGGGAAATTGCCTCAAACTGCTGTTGGAAGGTGAGCAGGTGCCGCACCAAACCACCATGGTGAAACTCGTGTCGCGGGGGATGCAGAAACTGAATGTGGCCGCGATCCAAACGGTTAAACTCTACGGCAGAAAGTTAGATGCACCAGTTCCGGCATGGCGGCAGGTGATTAAGCTAACGCCCAACTCGTCATTCAGCGCTGGATCGGGTGTCGGCTCATCAAACAGCGATCTGCCATATCGCTCCAGTCCGGGTATGGCTGAGGTTGAGCCGAAAACAGAACTCCTGAAAGTAGAAACCCTCAAAACAGAAGCCCTGTATAGCCAGCATTCAAAAGCTGAGACACCGGAGTCAGATACCTCCATTTTTCAGCTTGATGATCTTGATCCTGAAACGATGATTTTGCTTCCGGTAGAACGTCCATTGCAATTTGAAGATCTTGATCCCGATGCTCTGATTTTGTATCCGTTAGAGCCAGAATCCTCCGAGATTTTGACGCCCGATCTAGATTTAACAGACTCTTCAACGCTAGCTGCTCCAACCACTGATTCAACTTTTCCTGAATTGGACAACGAATTTCCTGATGCCGACAGTGCTGCTGATAATGCTGCCGACAGTACTGCCGACAGTGATGCCGATGCCCCTGCTCCGGTCAGGACATTGGCAAAAGTTCCTAAATTACCCAAACGGCTCACCTTCTGCCTGCTGGTGTGGCTAGGTTTGCAGATCGGGATGAATACCTTAATTCTGATCTATGCGCTGCTAGGAGCCGGATCGTTTGCTTTATACGCAGGGCTAGACCTCAGCAATACCAATCAGCCTTTTGCAAGCCTGCTGTCGGTGGTCGTGAGTATCGCCGATTTCATTGTCACCCCAGTTGATCGCTTCGGAATCTGGGGAACGCTGATCGCTATTCTGCTTACCCTATTCTGGGTGCATCGACTCCACGCCACGTTAAAAGGGCTGTTTGAACACTATCCTATTTCACCAAAAGGCGCAGTTTGGCGTTTGGTCTTGCCAATTATCCATCTCTGGGGTGTCTGGACAACTTTCTTTACACTGGCAGCGCATTTGGCAACGCGAGATTCACTCAAACGCCTGAGTTTAGATCTGCGTCGGTTAACAGGCTGGTTCTGCTTGCTGCTGCTCAGCCTAATTGCCTGGTATGGCTACCGGCTTTGGACACTCAACACAGTCACGACAGCTACGGTGACGAATCCGACCGCTGATACGGTGCGCTCCTTGGGGCTTTATGTTGCCAAAGATGCCATATTCTGGCTGCTTTCACTCACGTGGTTTCGGTTAATTTATGCGGCTTGGCGAGGCACACGGACTGCCTATCGAGAAATCATGGCTCCGTTTTTGCCACCTCGTTCAGAACCGAGACTCAAGCGAACAAAGGCAGGAGTCATCAACATTACAGCAATTTTGCTCGGTGGCGGCGCAAGTTTGCTGAGCCTAGCTGCCTTTAACTGCCTGCTTGGTTTGATTGCCACGATTGTTTTTATTAATAATGGGCTGCGTCCTGAGTCGATTTTGCCCACCTTTTTTGACTCTGAAAGTTTGCTGATGCTGGCACTGCTCGGCAGTTTTCTCTGTATCGGGCTGGGAGGCTTCTTGACTGCACATTTGGCAGAGAAGGGGCTAGCTCACGCTCTAGGACTGGGCGTTTTTCTGACGTTCATTGGACTGGCGCTGCAACAATCGGCGCTGTTTCCGGTCTTGACAGAGTTGCCGTTCTGGTTTCAAACCGCCAGTATGGTCTTGATCATTCCAGCAGCGTTAGTGGGTGGCGGGTTGCGGCACTGGCTAAAGACGCTGTAGAAGGCATGTCGAAGGCATGTCAAGAAATGGGGCGAAATTAAGCAAAAATTGCTAGGTCTGTGTCGTCATCAAACAGGTGAATTTTGTCGGGGGCAATCGCTAGCCAAACGGTCTCACCGACGCTTACGGAACGGTCGGGTTCAATGCGAACTTGAACTGGCGCGGCGGCTCCAACACTCCCCTCAGTGCTGCCTGCGACATCTTCAATAAAATCTGTGGTCAGGTAGGTTTCGCTGCCAAGGGCTTCAATTCGCGTTACACAAACGGGTAGGTTTTTAGGGGCAGGTAAGCTGAGGCTGAGGTGTTCCGGTCGGATGCCTAAAGTCAAGGAGCGACCATCGTAGGGGCGAAGGCTGACTTCCCAACTTTCGGGCAGCGTGAGGCGGAAGTGCGGATGTTGAATCAACAAGGGTGCTTTCACTTGCACAGGCAGGAAGTTCATCGGCGGCGAACCGATAAATTGAGAGACAAATCGATTCGCGGGTCGGTTATAAAGTTCTAGCGGCGTCGCTACCTGCTGAATTTGTCCGGCATTCATCACCGCGATCCGGTCGCCCATCGTCATGGCTTCCACCTGATCGTGAGTCACATAATGGTAGTCGTGCCGAGCTTGCGCTGCAAATTGACGATTTGAGTGCGGGTTTCAGTTCGCAGTTTGGCATCCAGATTTGACAGCGGCTCATCCATCAAAAACACTTGCGGATTGCGAGCCATCGCCCGCCCCAAAGCGACTCGCTGCTTTTGCCCACCCGATAGCTGTTTTGGCAACCGATCGAGCAGGCTTTCAATTTGCAACATTTGCGCCACAGTTCGGACTCGCTGATCAACAAAACGCTCTTGTTTCGACCAATAGCGCCACTGTGAAGGTAAAGGACGAGTGAGCTTCACAAACAGAGTTTCCGACCACGGCGGCAGCGAAGATGGGGAATGTTGAGGTCTAGATTTTGCTGGGCTGCCGTCCTCTATTTTTTGATCTAATGCCTCCTGATCTGCTGTCTGCGTTCGCCGTAAGCCAAACGCCAAATTATCGTAGACCGTCATGTGAGGGTAAAGGGCATAACTCTGGAACACCATAGCAATGTCGCGCTGTTTGGGCGGCAGGGTGTTGATTTGTCGATTGCTCACCCAAATGGTTCCGCCTGTCACAGTTTCGAGTCCGGCAATCAGGCGGAGGAGCGTACTTTTACCGCAACCCGATGGCCCCACCAGCACCATGAATTCGCCGTCCTGAATCGTCAGGTTAATCCGCCGCAAAACTGCTGTTCCAGTTTCGTCTTCTAGCCGGGCTGAAGGCTTGCCAGATCGATGCGGAAAGCTTTTATAGATATTTTCTAAGACAACTTGAGACACGGTTGATCAGATCTAATTGAGAGGAATTGAGCGAACTGCGAACAGGATCGTTCTGCACCGAATTTCAGCAATTCTAACAGGATGGAGTTCCTAAAACATCTACGCAATTCAGGCTATTTCGCTCCCTTCCCCTCAATTCTGGAGGAAACTCTGGAGGAACCGTCCTCAAAGTTGCTGTTTTTTAGCCGCTGCCCGCAGGATTGGGAGATAGAGAGAATCAACAGGTCGTGAAAGCTACAGTAGGACACTTTTCAACTATCCTCTCATATCACCCAATTCTAAATCGTTACGACTCTCATTGCAGCGTCAGGGTTTCTGCCGGATAGTCTGCCCCAGCTAGCATCAGTTCCGTGACGGCTCCATAGGCTTCAATCCAGGCTTGTTCAACATCGGCTGTCCAAGCTTCTCCCAAGCAAATTGACAATGTTTTGAGTAATGCTCCACCGACCATCGGATAATGAACAGGCAGCACACCGTACTGAACGTGACGAGTGCCAAGTCCTTTAAGGGTTGAGACCAAAACCGCTGAGTTGCGTAAATTATCAACCACTAACGTCAGTGAATCAAAAAGATGTTTGCCTTGCCGTTGCATGTTGGTTTTTGCGAACAACGGCTGTACTTTTGGATGATCAGCGAATAGGTTAGCGTAGAAATGAGTCGTAAACTGATCTCCCTGATCTCGAATCTGAGAAAAACTAGACTCCAGTCGTTCAATATTTAAAGCCATAGGAATGTAAAACCAAAAGGTGATGGGTAGAAGAACAGTAATACAATCAAGTCAGCCAAAATTGAGTACACAGAAAGCTAGAGTCCTCACCATAGATAACGTGTAAGGTATCATCACCGCTGTGTATAGCGCTACGTAAAAAGTTTAAGACAAGGGCGTGTGAGGGCTGTATTCCCAGCCAGAGGTTTTACCGTTCGGGCTTCCGGTGAGTCAGCCGAACCGCTGAGGCTCACTTAAGCTGTCGAAACCCTTGTACCCTGTTTAAACCCAGATACTTGTGGCGATAAACAAAATTGCTGTGTAGGTTTGGGAAACCTACAACCCGCTGAATTGGCTGTTTTTAGTCTGCCAAAGTGACTTGAAACAAACGATGAGCTAGCTCATAAAGGCATTTATTTTTAGATTCAATTTATTTCAGAAAGCGATCGCCCGCTGCCCCCTCGCCGGACTCGAATCAGTTCTGCACTGATGCTCACGGCAATTTCTTCAGGCGTGAGTGCGCCAATATCTAACCCAATTGGAGCGTAGAGCGCATGGAGTTTGGTGGCGGCAATCCCTTGCTCAGTGAGGGCTTGACACACTTGGCGCACTCGCTTGCGGCTGCCAATCATGCCAATGTAGGCGCAAGGAATCGTTCGAGGGATTAACTGCTGCAACGCTGCCAAGTCATATTCATAGCCACGGGTGACGAGCGCTGCATATAGCTGAGAATGGCTGGCAAACAGATCGATTGTCTCGGCAATGCTGGCTGTAAAAATCTGAGCCTGCGGATAGCGCTGTGAGTTTGCCCATTCAGGTCGGTCGTCTTGCACCGCTACCTGAAACCCAATTAAATCAGCAACTTTGGCTAGCTGCTCTCCCACATGCCCTGCTCCGATAATGAGTAAGGTTGGCGGCGGATGAACCACTTCAACAAACTCGCTGGCTGTCACTTTCTCAGATTCAAGCGGCTCTGCTAAGTGGGGCGACTGGTCAGGCGCAAAAGGAGTGACTAACGTAACAGATTGTCCGGCTTGCAGTTTTGCGAGAATTTGTTTCGTCAAACCGATGGCTGGTGCTCCTTGCCATGGTTCCAACCAAACGCGCATTGTACCGCCACAAATGCCCTCTGTTTCTCGCTGCGGCACACCAGACAGATCGATTTCGACCCACTGTTTCTTTCCCGTCGCCAAAACCTGCATCGCCTGCCGAATCACTTTTGCCTCGCCCGCAC
Source organism: Cyanobacteria bacterium RM1_2_2 (assembly GCA_012033495.1). Taxonomy (GTDB): domain Bacteria; phylum Cyanobacteriota; class Cyanobacteriia; order Elainellales; family Elainellaceae; genus Elainella. The sequence continues at coordinate 6,466 of JAAUQT010000116.1, forward strand.
CACCACCAATCGTGCTGAGAACAGAACCATCTGCACAAACGATCATTTTGGCTCCCACTTCTCTCGGAGCCGAGCCTCGACTTTGCACAACGGTTGCCAGCACGACGGTTCCCGTTTGCAGGGCGTTGAGGAGTTGGTGATAGAAAGCAATCGACATTAGGGCTAGCTTAGAACTGGTCTATAAGAACTGATCTGTGAGAACTCGCCTAGCTGAAGGGCTTGCTGAAGTTTGGCTGTGGTCAACTCTGCTAAATTGCTGCCTGTAAAGACTGTGCTAAATTGCCTAACATTTTCTGTTTCTGTCCAGTCAGTTGTCAGCGCATCAAGTAGAAGAACCCAATGAACCTGACTTGAAATTTGGGTCGACTGCGCTCAACCCACCATTGACTGCGCTCAACCCGCCATTTGACTGCGCTCAACCGATTGAATGCGAAGGTTGGCGCGTTGAGCGCAGCCGAAACGCATCTGAATTTTGTCCATTTACTCAGAAACTGCTTTTCGATGCGGTTTGAAATGTCTAATGAAAAGTCTGAAAACTACCAAGGGTACGAAGAAAAACAAGAATTTAGGTCAAGAATTAGTGAACTTAAGTTCGAGTCGAACTATCCTCGTTGTAGATTCAGCAGGATGTTTTCTGGGCGATGTTTAAACGTTTACCTCAGTACATACTCGCTTGCATATTCAATTAGTTCAATCTCGTTATCATCTGGGTCATTAAGGTATACCCGAAATCTGGTTTCTGGCGCATCATCATTCATTTCATATTCAATTCCATTGCTGTCCAGAATCTTCTGCATGGCTTTGCCATCTTGGATCACAAAACCAATGTGATTGATGCCGATGCTGTTATAAGGTTGGTGCGTTCTGATCGTGTGGCTCGGCTCCGCAAATAGAGATAAGTAGAATTGCTCGTTGCCAAAATGCATCCATCCGGCTCCCTCCGCCCGAATGAACCAATCGGGAAATAGGGTCTGATAAAACTGTTGCGTAGTGCGGATGTTGCGGCAGGAGAGGTTGACGTGCTCGAAGCGCTGAAAGTTCATATTAACCTCCAAAAAGTGCCAGAAAGTAATCTAGACTCAGCCCGACTTTCTAAAAATAAATCTATCAAAAGTCGAATTGCGATGGGAACGATTTAACACAAAAAGTCATATTCGTTATGACTACGAGGCTGTAATTGTGAAGTATTGTGTGCTACAGAGTACCCTCACGGGTACTGTCAAGACTCAATTCTGCTAGACAGAATGAGCACATATTGAACTCTGGTTCAAGTTTTAAGGAGAACAAAAATCAATGGATGCCCTGCTTTACTGGAATGAAGTTGCTTTAGATGCCAGCGCCCAAGACCATACCGGAACACCGCCTAAATTTGATCAAGGCGGCCCAACCAAAACTTCGCGGGCGTTGGCAATTGTGCATTTAGCGATGTATGACGCATTTGTCAGCATTAATGGTGGCTCTGCTCCCTATTTGTCAGATTTGATGGCTCCTCCGCCCGGAGCTTCTGCGGAAGCCGCCCTTGGAGAGGCAGCCTACGTGACGCTCAAAGCGCTTTATCCAAGTCAGAGCCGCACGTTTCAGCGGGCGCGAGATGCTTTTTTGTGGGGATTGCCCAGCAGCCAAGCGCTAGAGGATGGTCGCACCCATGGACAAAAAGTTGCCACAATGCTGTTAAATCAACGGATGAACGACGGTTCAGCAGATTGTCGGACCTATCAGGCTAAACCGCTTCCAGGTAAGCATCGGGTTGATCCGCTGAATCCCACTCAAGGCTTTTTGTCGCCGTTTTGGGGAGAAGTGGCACCTTTCGCACTGCCTACGATGAGTGGTCGTTTAGATCCCGATTTTCTGGCAGAAGCACCTCCAGCGTTGGATAGCAGCCAATATGAAACTGATTTCAATGATGTCAAAGAAAAAGGCGCGCTGACGGGCGGCACTCGCACCCCTGAAGAAACCACGGTTGGCTTGTTCTGGGCTTACGATGGCGCTCAAAAACTAGGAACTCCACCGCGTCTGTATAACCAAATCGTGCGGACGATTGCTATACAAAAAGGAAACATGCTGGAGCAGAACGTGCGGCTGTTTGCGCTGGTAAATATGGCAATGGCGGATGCGGGCATTCAGTGCTGGCTGTCTAAGTATCATTATGAACTTTGGCGTCCGGTGGTTGGTATCCGGGAAGCTGATCCAGGCTGGGGCCCAACGGGCTGTGGAGACGACAATCCAGAGACAGAAGGCGATCCGTATTGGCTACCGTTTGGTGCACCTCGCACGAACCAACCGGGAATCAAGAGCTTTACGCCAAATTTCCCAGCCTATCCTTCTGGACATGCGACTTTTGGCGCTGCTTCTTTAGATATGGTACGGCTGTTTTATGGCACAGACAACATTGCCTTCGACTTTGTTTCTGATGAGCTAAATGGCGAGAGCGTGGACGTAGATGGCTCTATTCGCACTCATCATAAGCGCAATTTCAATCGGCTTTCAGATGCGATTAACGAAAATGGTCGCAGCCGCGTCTATCTTGGTATTCACTGGCAGTTCGATTCTGTTGGTGGTATTAAATCCGGTAAGCGCATTGCAGATTACATTTACACGCATCAGTTGCGTCCTGTTCCATAATTTACAGTTCGTAATTTTCAACTGTGAAATTCAGTTGTCGCGTTAATACAGTATCAGCCTAAATATCAGCCTATCTAACATTAGGTTGCATCTACCTCTAAATGATCTACTCTTCGTCCATTCTGCCATTCACTTCTCATCGTGCTAATGAGCGTCCGCGCCATGTCCAGCCCCAGCCTGTTTCTGTTTTGATGATCGAACCGATGGCAATTGCGGCAACGGCAATTCCACCCGCGCCGCTGAGCCACCAATACTGAGATGAGATGCCTGATTGAGCTAAAATTTGCCGTAATCGGTAATGCAGCCCAATTCCGGCTAGCGATAGGCTAAAGAGGGCAACGGTGAGAAGGTTAGCGTCTAGAACAGCTTGGCTGATGGCTGTGCCCAGCCCAATCCAAGGCGTGAGGTAAATGAGCAGCATCAGCACGATGAATCGAACCATGCCTTTGAAGTTGCGCTGAGCACCCAAATAGAAGTTTTTCGTCCAGCCTTCCCAGAGTGCTCCCCAAGAGCGATACATCCGAACATTAGCGACCGCATTACCCTGTAAGTATTTTAGCTTCAGACCGCTAAACTTCACCCGTCGAGACAGTTCCACATCTTCCACGACCTGATCGGCAACCGCCCGATGCCCGCCAATTTTCTCGTAGGCAGTGCGTCGAAACAGCATGAACGGGCCCGCTGCAAAGGCAGTTTCGCTGGCAGGATCGTTGACCTCATGGAAGTTGAAGCCCACCAGCAGGGCGCTGATGATCAACGGTTGGGCGATCCATTCCGCTAGGCACTCGCACACAATCGCTGGGCCCAGGCTGAGCAGATCAATTTGCTCTTGCTGCATCGCATTTACGGTGGTTTCAATGGCGCCTACTTTTAAGCGGGTGTCGGCATCGATAAACAGCAGAAATTCCCCGTGCGTTTTGGCGACGGCTTGCGTACAGGCCCAGTTTTTGCCCATCCAAACTTCACCAGCGGGTCTAGATTGCCCTTGCAGTAAGTGCAAACGCGGATCGGTGAGGCGCTGTTGCAGCGATTCCACCAACGTCACGGTTTGATCGGTCGATTGATCGTCCACGACCCAAACTTCTAAAAGTTCACTCGGCAGCGGGGTACTGTTTAACACTGCGAGCACACAGTCTTCGATATTCTCAGCTTCGTTGTAGGCAGGAATAATCACCGAGATTCTTGCGTCTGGCATGGGCGCTCTCAGACTAGAAAACACCGGAGACAGACGAATGCTGGACTGTAGCCGGTTGCCATATTCCCATGCCGCAATCACAGACAGAACCAATAAGCCGATTAAAATCCAGATCACGTCAGCACCTTTTTGAGACGACGCACCGTAATGGCACGGCTAGCAAGGGTTGCTTGCTGGTCTTCAACTTGCACAAAAATCCGACCGGAAAACCACTTACTAAAAGAAGATCGCTGGTAGGTTTGCACGCCTTCTTCGTCGGCAATTTTTTCGTAGCCCATGCTTGCTAGGGTAGACTCCAATTGATTCAGAAATTTTTTGCGCCCTTCAATTGGCACTGAAAAACTGAGCGTGCGGTTGAAATAAGTGCCTAATACGCCTGCAATCAAGCCGCCCAGTCCGCCAACCTGCTGCGGAATGCCTGTGGCCAGGTTTAGCCCAGTTGATTGAACAGTGACAAACGCCAGCACAACGGCAGTGCTGCTGAAGTAATAGAGAAAAGTGGCGACTAGCCCTGGCCCAAATTGCATTGGTTGTTTTAACCTACCCTAAACCACTTGCTTGAGTTGAAGCTGCACCAGTTCGGCGGGCGGCATTGCGCCATGTTCAGTGATGATGGCGGTGATCAGTTCGGCGGGTGTGACATCGAATGCCGGATTGTAGAACTCGGTTCCTGCCGGACAAATAATCGTACTGCCAATCTGGTAAATTTCTGCCGGGTTGCGTTCTTCAATCGGGATCTGCTCGCCGCTACTCAACTTGAAATCAACGGTCGAAAGGGGAGCCGCCACAAAAAACGGAATGCTGTGAGCTTTTGCGACTAACGCGAGGCTGTAAGTGCCGATTTTGTTGGCCGTGTCCCCGTTTGCCGCGATTCGGTCGGCTCCAACCACCACGGCGTCAATCATGCCACGCTTCATGCAGTGTGCCGACATGCTGTCGGTGATCAGCGTGATCGGGATGCCTTCCTGCACACATTCCCACGCGGTCAGCTTTGCACCTTGTAGACGGGGGCGGGTTTCGTCCGCGTAGAGGCGTTCCAATCGTCCGGCTTGCCAGGCCGAGCGCACCACCCCCAGAGAAGTGCCATAGCCTGCCGTAGCCAGTGCGCCAGCGTTGCAGTGAGTCAACACGAGGCAGTCGGCGTTTCGGGCAGAGCAGCCAAACCATGCTCACCAATGTCCAGACAGGTTTGAATATCTTCCGCGTTGATTGTTTTTGCCGTTTCCAGCAGAGTTGCTTTGATGTAATCCACACTGCCGATGGTTTGGCGGGCGGTTTTGATCATGCGTTCGATTGCCCAAAACAAATTGACTGCGGTAGGGCGAGTTTCCCGCAGCTTTTGAGCAACGGCTTCTAGCTGAGTCAAAAATTGCTCTCGATCTTCAGTCTCGATTTCTCTAGCACCCAGATACATTCCATAGGCGGCAGCAACCCCAATGGCTGGAGCACCGCGCACAATCATGGTTTTAATGGCCAGCGCCATGTCATCGCAGCGGCTAATTTCGACGATCTCGTAGCTGGTGGGCAAGTGGTTTTGGTCGATCAACCGGACGTGATCCTCGTACCAAAAACAGGAAAGACCTGAGATGTAAGAGACATGACGATCGGGGATGAATGATAAGAGGATAATAAGCTTAATCAGTGTCTACACTATATTCTGCTGGTGGACTGCTTGTCACATCTTACTGAGTTGTGCGAATTGAACTGATCCGAGCTGATACGAAAGAATTTTCGTCAGGAGATTTGCCCAAAAATATGTCCCATTCCAATGCGCTGCCGCCGCTCCACACCCAGAATCCGCTGAAGCGCTTTGCCAACCGCGCGGATGATTATGCCAAATATCGACCTAGCTATCCCACCGCCGCGATTGATGCCATCCTCAATAGCAACAGCCTAGGCGATCCAACCAAGTTACGCTTTGCCGACATCGGAGCCGGAACCGGAATTTCGAGCCGCCTCCTTGCCGATCGGGGGAGTTGGGTGTGGGCGATCGAACCGAATGCTGCGATGCGAGAAGCCGCCCAACCTCACGCCAGCGTCGAATATCGTCACGGCACTGCCGAGCAGACAGGCTTGCCCAATCAGTCGGTCGATGGGGTGATTTGCTGTCAGGCATTTCATTGGTTTGAGCCTGTTGCTGCCCTCACCGAATTTCGACGCATTCTTAAACCGGGCGGACAGGTGGCGCTGATGTGGAACGACCGCGATCGAGAAGATGCCTTTACCGAGGCATACACCGACGTGATCGGGCAAGCCGTCGATTCGCGCTATTTGGAACGACTGGATCGCAAAGCCTCAGAGGCGGAAGCGCTGCGAACGAGTCATCTTTTCACTAACTACAGGGCGCTGACGTTTCCCAATACCCATCAACTCGACCGAGCAGGCTTAGTAGGGATCGCCCTTAGTGCCTCCTATGTGCCAAAACAAGGAGACTTACATCAGCAGCTACTCGCCAATCTAGAAGCGCTGTATAATCGCTGGAGCCGTCCGCCTGAGCGCGATTTTGTCACTTTCTCCTATCGCACAAATTTGTTTCTGGCAAACGTATCCGCCTGAGCCGTGTCCTAATTGCACTCTAATCCGCGCCATAATCACAATGGTGTGGTGAAGCGTGGTGTGACGAAGTGAAAGCAATCATGAGTTTGAGCGCAAAGATCACAGACCAGATCGCAAAATTGAGTTTAGCAGCGGCTATCAGCTTGGCAGGCATTAGCGCCATCTCTGCGTTAAATCCAGCAAATGCTGCAACGCCGCCTGATCCCGCTCTTCCTGCTCTAGCAGCCGATCCAGCAGCCGATCCAGCAGAGATCTTGGAGCCTTCTAGCCCTCGTGCTGCCGATTTGGATCTTGATCCCGGTTTGATTGAAGAAAGTCCGGTTTTGGAACGCTGGCTCGAAGAAATTCCGAATGTGCTGTCTGAGATTCGCCGTGATCCCAGCTTTCGGACTCGCATTCGGTTGGGCTACTCGCAGTTTCCCGCCAACGAGCAAGCCGCCGGATTGAATGTGGGCGTGGAAGATGTGTTTTTAGGGCGCACTAGGCTAACGGTCAGCGCTGACTATCAAGGCACGTTCAACGGGGAGCGAGAAGCCTATGGCGGCAATCTGCATTACTACATTCTGCCCCTCGGCAGTTCGATCAACGTTGCTCCGCTGGTGGGCTACCGCTACATCGATACTGACCGCTACACAACCGATGGCGTCAACCTGGGGGTGCGGCTGCGAGTGGTTCCTTCCCGGACGGGCGCAGCAGATATTACCTTGACCCAAAGTTGGGTTGCCCCTGGAACCCGTGAAGAAGTTGGCATTAGCACACTTTCTTTCGGCTATGCTGTGACTCCAGAGGTGCGAATTTCGACCGATCTTGAAAAACAAAATGCTGCCGCTCGCAAGGACAGCCGAGTGGCGATTGTACTGGAATGGATGCCTTGAAGCACCAGGGTTTGAAGTTTAAGTGAATGATCGGAAGAACGAGAACCCAAAATATAAACTTTTATGCTGCAATTTCAACCGCCCGGCTTTGGACAGCGCGTGATTAAAACTTCTCTCGGCGTGATGGTCTATTACACGCCTGTCGATCTGCCTTGGCCCGCCCCAGACGCAGAACAACGACCGCTGCTGGTTTTTCTACATAGTTTGGGTGGCGGCTCCTCGGCTTATGAATGGTCAAAAGTTTATCCGGCTTTTGCGGCAGATTATCGCGTCATTGCGCCCGACTTGATTGGCTGGGGTCAGTCTGCCCATCCCGCTCATGACTACACGGTTACGGACTATTTGCGGATGCTGACGGAACTCTTAGAAGCGGTCGGTGCAGCGATAGGTCAACCTGCTGCCGTGGTTGCTTCTTCGCTGACGGGCGGACTAACGATTCGCTTGGCGATTCAGCGTCCCGATTTGTTTCGGCTGCTATTCCTGGTTGCCCCAGCAGGCTATTCAGACTTTGGCGCCGATTATGGGCAAAATTTGGCAGCCCGGATTGCCGGCATTCCCGGTGTCGATCGGTTGATTTACACCCTAGGAGCCGCCAACGAGTTCGCAGTGCGTAACTTTTTAGAGCAGTTTTTGTTTTGCGAGCGCGGGCGGCTCACTTCAGAAACGGTCGCTGCCTACCTCACCTCAGCCCTTCAGTTCAACGCTGAATATGCCGCCCTTGCCTCACTGCGGGGCGATTTGTGCTTTGATTTAGCGCTTTACATGGCGCAGTTGAAGACGCCCACAGTGCTCGCTTGGGGTCAGCAGTCGCGGTTTAGCAGTCCGGCAACGGGGCAGCGTTTAGCCCGCTTGAATCCTGCCTATGTGCGCCAACTGCCGCCAATTGAGCGAGCAGGCGTTTTGGCTCATTTGGAATGTCCGGCTCAGGTGATTTGTCAATTGCGCCAAGTTCTCCAGTCAGATTAGCTAGTATCAGCTAGCCAGTAATCTTGTAGAGCATTGAGATTGGCTGAGAGTTAAAGTAAAGAAAAATTAATGTAGCAATCCTAACCGATTCGTGAAGGCAAGATTCCGGGGATCTGAATGGCTCAATTCCATGCCCCCTGTTGGATCTCCCCATCAGAGCTATAGTTACGGAGCTATAGTTAAGTTTCGCGAAGGAAGCTAAAGGCTGATTTCTAAAGAATTGCGGTGATGTTTAGGCTCCACAATGGCTAAAGTTGGGCTGAATTCTGGACTGGATTTGTTATGTAGAAATTTTGCACAATGTTAGATTTTATTTCTAAAACTCTACGCGTTTATATGAAAGATTCACCTCCACTCTGAATTTCTGGCTTGACTCTTTTCCTTTCGAGGCGATTGTATGGTGACTCTGTGAGTAAAAGACGCCGACAAAAAAGAGTCTTGAAATTCCCAAAGCCCTTACTGTAAAAGCACTATATCGCTTTTCGTCTATAGTTTGCGAATGCTTTCAGCCTGCTAATACTAACGATATTTAGCAATGAAAAATAGGTTTAAATAACTTAATCAAAGAATGTTACAAAAACTGGCTTGGCTTAGAAAAAAATCGCAATTCTAATAAGATATTCAACATGCAAGGTAACTTGCTGCATACATCTTTTATCTTCTGTAACAACGAAAGCAATCATTATGACAACTACTTTCCAGAAGCGTGAAAGCGCAACTACCTGGGAGCGGTTTTGTAACTGGGTAACGAGCGTAAACAACCGAATCTACATTGGTTGGTTTGGTGTGCTGATGATTCCTACCCTTTTAACCGCTACCATCTGCTTCATTATTGCCTTTGTTGCGGCTCCTCCCGTTGACATTGACGGCATCCGTGAGCCTGTCGCTGGCTCTCTCCTCTACGGCAACAACATCATCTCTGGTGCTGTTGTTCCTTCTTCCAACGCGATTGGGTTACACCTCTACCCGATCTGGGAAGCGGCTTCTCTCGACGAGTGGCTCTACAACGGTGGTCCTTACCAGTTGGTAGTGTTCCACTTCCTGATTGGCATTTTTGCTTACATGGGTCGCCAATGGGAACTCTCTTACCGTCTGGGGATGCGTCCTTGGATCTGCGTAGCTTACTCTGCACCCCTCGCTGCTGCAACCTCTGTCTTTTTAATCTATCCGATCGGGCAAGGCAGCTTCTCTGATGGTATGCCCCTAGGCATCTCTGGCACGTTCAACTTCATGTTCGTGTTCCAAGCAGAGCACAACATCCTGATGCACCCCTTCCACATGCTGGGCGTAGCGGGTGTGTTTGGTGGTTCTTTGTTCTCCGCGATGCACGGTTCGTTGGTGACTTCTTCACTGGTACGTGAGACGACCGAAACCGAGAGCCAGAACTATGGTTACAAGTTTGGTCAGGAAGAAGAGACCTACAACATCGTGGCTGCACACGGTTACTTCGGTCGCTTGATCTTCCAATATGCTAGCTTCAACAACTCTCGTTCATTGCACTTCTTCTTGGGTGCATGGCCGGTAGTTTGTATCTGGTTTACGGCGCTGGGTATCTCGACGATGGCGTTCAACCTGAACGGCTTCAACTTCAACCAATCGGTTTTGGATAGCCAAGGTCGTGTAGTAAGCACCTGGGCGGATGTGCTGAACCGTGCGAACTTGGGCATGGAAGTGATGCACGAGCGGAACGCCCACAACTTCCCGCTGGATTTGGCTGCGGGTGAAGCAGTTCCAGTTGCCCTGACGGCTCCTGCAATCCACGGCTAGTTGAGCATTCTGAGAACATAGAAGTTCTCCATGTTTTAATCTGAGGCGGCCTCCACTGGGGGTCGCTTTTTGTATGGCGGTTGACGGGCGCTCTCAACGTTCTGCCGTATTGAATCTTGGTTCTTCAACTCCGCTCAACGCTCAAACCAAGGACTAAAGCGGGTGAGCGGAGCCAAACTCCAAACTCTGAGTTGTGTGTAATTGAGTTCACCAATTTATTGCTTTAACTTATCGCTTTAACCAAACTTTGTCACAGATCTTTGCGCCAAACCAATCTCTCTCAGTCCCCTCCTTATTAAGCTACCGTGTACACACAACTCCTCTCAGCCCTCTATATCCCCTACCAGTGGGAAACTTTGAAGACACAATCGGCTCCGAAAAGTCCCCCAGAATGGGGGATTTAGGGGGCGAAATCTGCAACGAAGCGAATCTCAACGGGTGTGTACACGGTAGCCGAGCCAAACGTCTGAAGTCTCCTTTTCTAAGGGGGATTTAGGGGAATCGAGATGGCTGTGATACTAACAAGATTTTTTCCAACCTCCTCTTAGCTCGACTTTATCCAATTTGAAGGGGAGGAAAGGTAGCAGAATCAGGAAAGCGTTATTCAATTTCTCCTGATGAACTTGCTACCAAAAGAGTTAATTCCGTGGGTTCTGGTCTTTGCCCCGTTATTTTCCAAACCTGTTTGGCACTCAGCGATTGTCCTGCTGGTGGGTGCGATTGTAGCACCGGGTAAACGCACCGTCAGTGCCATTCTGCGGGCGATGGGAATGGAGCATGAACCTCACTTTCAAACCTATCATCGTGTTTTAAGTCGAGCCATCTGGTCAAGTCGTCAGGCGAGTCGATTACTGCTACAACAATTGGTCAACGTCTTTGTCCCAGATGGAGTTTTAGTGATGGGCATTGATGACACGATTGAACGACGTTGGGGTAAGCGGATTGCAGCACGAGGGATTTACCGCGACCCAGTGCGATGAGCGTGATAGCCACTTTGTCAAAACGAGTGGATTGCGGTGGCTCTCTTTGATGCTGTTAGTCCACATTCCTTGGGCAAAACGGGTTTGGGCACTCCCGTTTTTTACAATTGTGGCACCGTCTGAGCGTTCCCATCAGATTCGCAACCAACGCC
>JAAUQT010000002.1 GCA_012033495.1 Cyanobacteria bacterium RM1_2_2
CACGGGAAATCATTGCAGTCAGTTTTGCAAGTGCTGCTTCAGCCAACCTGTTTAGAGCACCAATCTGATAGAGAGTCGTCAGCTAAATTCGCCAAATTGCTACCAAAAGCAGTCGTGATTGAGACTAGCCCTCACAGACAGGCTCAACAGCAGCTTGCTCAAACCTATCTGCATTTGGGAAATGTGATGACCCAGTACGGTGGCACAAAACAGTATCAGCAGGCAGAAATCTACTATCAAAAAGCCTTGCAAATTCGCGCTCAAGACCTGGAACTCTACCTGCGTCTAGGAGAATGTTTGAGTCAGCAACAGCGCTGGAATGCGGCTTCCATGCTATATCGTTTGGCGTCGGCTTTGCATCCCAATACACCTCTGATTTACCAAAAGTTGGGACAGCTTTTAGAGAAACAGCAGCGTTGGGCAGAAGCAATTTCCTACTATCGGCAAGCTCTCCAAACTGATGGTTCGCATTCCCAGCACCTCGTCAAAAATCAGCCAAGCGATTACAAGACAAGCAGGTTACAGCGTGCCGATAGCAAACCTATTCGTCGTGTGACTAACGCTGCTGAACCGTTTGAATTTGCTGGCTTCCATGCTTCAACTCAAGATTGGATCATTCAAAATCAATCTGGTCGGTATATTAGTTTGCTATCTAACGCGGCTCATAATCTGATTCCCAATCAAGTAGTTTTGGCAAATGGTTTGGTCGATTCAGTTCTTGGTGATTCTCCCGAAAAAGCGGTTACTCAAAGTCCACTTACAGCTTCCACAAAGATATCTCAGACTTGTTGCGAAATAGATGTTACAGATTTTACTGAAAGTGCTCAGCTTCATTCTGTCTGCGATGGACTGAACTGCAACCGTTGCTTAAAGCGCATTGTTCAGCAGTTTTCACCCTTACATTTCGGTAATGGCGTTTATGCTTGTCAACCTGAAGCATTTGAGAGCACGTTTCACCCATTTGTCGCAGAACTTTCTGATGCTCAGGCTTGGATGATTCCGTGTCAGACTGCCTGGATGATCACCCATGCAATTACCATTTTGTCTCCTGATCAATATATTTTGACTGACGTTTCCCGCGAATATCCAGGACAGTTGCCCGGATGTAGCCAGACTGATGCTGAGCGTTTCGCCCAAATTCAGGAGATCTGGCGAGCAACACCATCTAACGTCGAGCAAATTCCAGGACGAGTTGCCGTGCTATCGGGATTATCGGGACACAATTATTTTCATTGGATGGTAGATATTTTGCCGCGATTTGCCCTCTTGCAGCAGAGCGGCATGAACTTAGCCGATATTGATTGGTTTTGGATCAACGATCCGCAGCAGCCTTTCCAGCAAGAAACCTTGCATCACCTTGGCATTTCGCCAGAAAGAATCTTGGTAGGCGATCAGCATCCGCAAATTCAGGCAGAGCAGTTGATCGTGCCATCGTTTGCGGGTAATTTGGGCTGGATCGAACCGTGGGCGCTCAAGTTTTTACGCCAGCAGTTTTTGAAATTAGCCGACGCCCAGCTTTCCCATTTACCGCGCCATGAACGCATCTACATTAGCCGAGCTAACGCCCATCACCGTCGAGTGCTGAACGAAGCAGCCGTTTTGGAAAAGCTACACGCCGCTGGTTTTGTTGCTGTTGAGCTAGAAACCTTGACGCTGGCAGAGCAAATTGCCCTATTTCGCCACGCTAAGGTTGTGGTTGCACCGCATGGAGGCGGACTCACCAATCTGCTGTTTTGCTCACCGGGAACTCAGGTGGTTGAGTTTGTTGCGCCTCAATACACGCGCCACTACTACTGGGTGATCAGCCAGCAGCTTGGTTTGCGCCACTTTTTCTTGGTCGGAACCGAGCTTGCCTGTGCCCCCATTCAGCGGTTGATGTATCCTAGCCCCCTGATGGAAGACATTTGGGTGAACCTGACTGCCCTCAATGCGGTGCTGAACCAGTTGGAACTGGAATAACGCTATGAGCCTGTCAAAGCCAACGTTTTCGGTTTAGGCTCAATGGGGGCTGCCAGCGCTTCTTCTAGCGGAGCGACTCCCAACCGCTCTTCTAGGATGTTCATCACCTCACGCCCAAAGTCATCTGCGTTGCGCTTCCATGCCTCCAAGCACACTTCACCAAAGAAGGAGCCGAGCGGCTCAGGGTTCCACAGCATCTTGCGAACTGTCCACGGCTTCAGATTCATCGGATCATAGCCCGGCTTGAGGATATCGTTTTGAAAGGCATACTGCTCTAGATGCGTGTGGGGTTGCAGCCCGATAAAGAAAATTGCAGGCTCGACCTTATCGGCTCCAAAAATCTGCTCTAGCTCACGGTGATAGGCAATGGTTTGGCGAATCGTATCAAACGTCTCGTCAATCACATTAAAAGAATAGTTCACCGAAACCAAATCGTTGAAACCTGCTGTTTTCAGATCTCGGCAGTTTTGCAGCACCGTCCGCAGGTTATAGCCCATCCGCATTTTGCGCACAAGCTCCTGCGAGCCACTGGTAATGCCGATCTCAAAATAATTCATGCCAGTTTTGACCATCAAATCACAGAGTTGCGGCGTCAGATTATCGGCCCGAATATATGCCGCCCAGTGAATATCCGTCATGCCGGCATCAATGATTTTTTGCAGTAGCTCTACCGCATCATCGATAAAGCGGCGGGCTGGAATGAATTGGGCATCGGTAAACCAGAAGTTACGCACTCCCCGGTCGTAAAGTTGCTGCATTTCTTTCACAACTTCCTCTGCCGGATTGATGCGTACCTGCTTGCCTTCTACGACAGTGTAGATGCAGTAGCAGCAGTTATGGGGACAGCCCCGCTTGGTTTGCACCCCAATATAAAAGTCATTCTCCTTTAAGTAATAGTCAAAATCTGACCAGATGCAGGCAATGTAGTCATAATCGCAGGCCGTTTTCTCCAACGGGGTCGGCTGTTCATGGATCATCCGCTCACGAGGCTGCGTTTCGCCTACCACATAGCAGCGCTGATCAGAGAAATCTTTGCCCTGAATCAGGCGCTCTAGCAGAATTTCGCCTTCCCCAATCGAGACTACGGTTTGTTTCGGCAATGAACTTGCCAACTGCTCGTAGAAAACACTGACCGCACCGCCGCCAACCACCATCCGCACGTTGGGTTGATAGCGTTGTGCCCGCCTTAGCCCGCGCTTGATTAGCCCCACATTGCGCCAAAGCTCGCCGTAGTAGCCTTGAGCAATGCCCAACAGCCCAACCGCGCCCCGCAATTTAGTGAGTGGATTGCCGGCATAGAAGAACTCAAACGTGTATTGCAGCGGATTTCCGCCTCGCCCACCAACCGGCGCATAGATCTGGATATCTCGCCATGAAAACACCAGCAGCGTCGGCTTGAATTCATCAATGCAGCGATCGAGGGCAGCCGCATAGTCGAGGGGTGGAATTGTGCCCAGATCAAAAATTTGTTGCTGTAAGTTCGGAAACTGCTTATGTATATGATCGGCGAGGTAAACTACACCAATCGGGAAAATGGGATTACAAGGGAGGCGAACATATAGGATGCGATCTTCCATAGGAGATTCCACGGTGATGAGGAGATTAGGACAGATGGAGCAAACACATTGAGCAAAGCTTCCAGTTCTTATCCAGGTAAGACAGCCTTTCCCAAAGCACTTCTGCAAGAAGATTAGAGTAATTTGGCACAGTCTGTTTAACCCGCTAAGATTAAAGAACTTCTAAACTTTATTTATATATCTTTACGATACCACTGACTTCCTTTACTTGCATGACCCCCAAAATGATCAAATTCTCTGGCTCAAATGCTGGCTGGAGTTGGTAGTCGGGTTTACAGCTAGCGGAGATCAGGGAGTGTTAGCTTCTAAAGGTAAGATTCATCTCGTAGCGTGGCTCCTCCACTATGGCTCAAATCTTTGACCCAATCCCATCTGATGCTGAGGTCTATATGTTGTGCTGCTATGTCAATGCAACCAGTAAAATTCAGATTGTTCGCATCACAAACATTCCCAATTGGTATTTTGAACGAGTCGTTTTCCCTGGGCAACGGCTTGTCTTTGAATCTCTGCCCACCGCCCAACTGGAAATCCATTCTGGCATGATGGCAAGCGCAATTCTGGCAGACACGATCTCTTGCGATCGGCTGCGGATCGAGGCTGAGCTAGAGGCAGGCTTCGAGATGGATGCGCTGGCGGCGGTTGAGTGACTTGCGGCTCATCGTGGCTTTAGCTCAATCGCGTGATTTGTTTGTTGTCCGTCTTTATAGATATGGCCCTCGTTCAAAAGGCGCTTTCAGATTGCGAATATTGATCTAAACTGCTCTAAAAAGCTCCTCTTAGCCTTACCCGCTGGCTCCGGTTGATTCTGGCTTTCTGCTTTGGCTTTTGAGAACACACCCTTTTGAGAACACTCTTAAAAAAATAACTGGCTAGATAAGCGACTGTTTGTTTGAAATTAATTCCCTGAACTTGACCTTCACAGCCGATTGTGGAGGTTTCTTTATAAGAATTGCGACAGGCAGAGATGTGCTTGCTCCAGTGCTAAAGTGCTGCATCTGATTGGGATTGGTTAAAATGCTTTCGATGTCACGTGCACCTCGAAAGGGGCGCCTGGCTGCAAAAGATCCCATTGAAGACAGGTTGAAACCATTGGCACTATGCCTCAAGTTGTTCTGGTTCATCCCCAAATTCCTCCCAATACAGGAAACGTTGCCCGCACTTGTGCCGCAACAAACACTCCGCTCCATTTAGTTGCGCCTCTAGGATTTGAGATTAGCGATCGTTATCTAAAGCGAGCCGGACTAGATTATTGGCCCTATGTCAAGCTACATCAGCACGAATCATGGGAGGCATTCGACCACTATCATGGGCAGCAAACTGGCCGTCGAATTGGCTTCAGCACTTCAGGGGCATATAGCTATACTCAGTTTCAATATCAAGAAGATGATTGGCTGCTGTTTGGTTGTGAAACCGCCGGGCTTCCATCTGAAGTGCTAGAAGTTTGCGATGCAACAATTCATATTCCTATGAGCCAACCGCGAGTTCGTAGCCTAAATTTATCTGTGAGTGCCGCAATTGGGCTATTTGAGGCGCTTCGCCAGTTAAAACATTTTGCTTAAAAAACCGCTTGTCTGATACGCTCGCAAAAGTTCACATTTGAAGTGAAGCAGTTTTGTCGAGTTAGGGTAGCATTCTACTCTATTCGTATATGTGAATTTGATGATTAAGTTGGGCAGCTAAAGCCCTCTGCTTAGCAGTGATGAAGCTATTTCTTGTGTTGTTTTGAACGGTGATTGAAATACTTCAATTCACTGCTAGTGACTGTAAATAAGTGTGGTCTACCAGATTACAATTTGTCTTTACAACCTATAAAGGATTCATATATGCCCATGCAAATCAATTGAGAAATGTGCAGACTTTACTTCTTCAAGCCACCATTTGGTCATTAGAAATTCACCCATCCTATGTTTTTAACCTAGCGAAAAAGCTTTTGTTAGTCACCAGTCCACCTCAGTTTGAACCCTGAGCGCAGTAGAACAATAAGAGCCTTAGAACCCTTCCCTCTAAGGCTTTTGAGCGATCAGTCGCCGCAGTTTCCACCTGCTTAGATTGGGAGAATGGCAAACCCATCACTCTTTTGGAACCCCAGTAGTACATTTGGTGACAATGCAGAACTGACTTGACGGCAGTCCAAGAATACGTTAATCATTAATTTCGATTAGTATTGTTTAGCTTCCCTGATAAACAACTAAGATAAGAAGCCTCATGAAATGAGGTACGAATGTTGAATTGTGCTTGAATTTGATGGCACTGATAGGCAAGTTGAACTGAACAGGTGCGAACTTTTCAAATTCTTTAAAGGTCAAGTCTTGAATTTTTTGTTAAGTGGTGTAAGCTTGTCTAAGTCAAAAAAGCAAGGTAATCTTACCTAGTCAGGTGACTTTTGTTAGTAATCTTGCTCTCTGTTTTAGTGTGATTTGAATCACTGACGAATTAACCCTCAAGGCGATTCAAGGTGATTCAAGGATAGTTAAGCGCTGCTCTTTAGGAGGTTGTTCTTTTGAAGCGAGCATTTCTGCGGAAGGTTAAGTCTGTCTCCTGCTCCTCGTGTGAGTCTCATGCCTTGGTGGGAGAGTCTGAACAGACTGTGTCGGGAGTGAGGCGTAAAGCGCGAACTTCTGCTGCAATGGTCGGTCTGGCTTTGTCTATGGGGGCAACAAGCCTGTTGATTCCCCGCCAAAATGATGGTGCAGCGGCGGCTGAGTCGAAAACTCCGGAGGTGTCTCCTTCCTCAGTGTCCCGCATGGCGGCTCTGCCCTCTGAATCTAGTGTTGAGTTGCCAACGGTTTCTCCATCTGAACTCGAAATTACAAAATACACTGTCCGCGATGGGCAAACGCTTCAGCAAATTGCGGATCTTTACCAAATTACGCTGGAATCGCTTGCGGCTGCGAATAGTCTTGTATCAACTGCCAGCCTGCGAGCCGGGCAAATACTCAGAATTCCAGTGAGTGCTGAACCGATCACCATTGGAGTAGCCCAATCCCCCCAGGTATTGGCTTTAGCTGACATTAATCGTTTACCGGCTCCGAGCGATGCGAGTAATCGTTCCCCAGATCAGCTTCAAGGAGAGCGCAATCAAGCGCTTAACCGTTTGCGACAGGAGCGAAGCAAGCTGAAAGAGACTTTGGCGGAGTTGCGGCGTGAGGAATTAAGGGGTGTAGGTGCTGCTAGTTCCAGGGTTGGCAGTTCAACCGCAGAAGGTGCTGAGACAGGCACCAAAAGTTTGGTGGAGCAGTCTGCTGTTTCTGAAACGATGGTTCAATCTCAGTCTGTAGCTGAGTTGCCTCGTCTTGCTTCAGCCGACACGTTCCCTTCGATTGCCACATTGCCTAGTCCGACTGCTAGCCCTGCTGCCCCTTCAATCATTGCGAGTCCTAGCCTAGAGCTGGATTGGATGCAGGCTAACCAATCTCTGGTGATTCCTAATCCTGAGTCTAGGCTGGTTCCGCAGCGAACTGAGCAGGTGGAAATTCCCACTGCAAACTCGTTGGCTGGCCCAAACCGGGTGGCGGCTAGATCTGAAACCCTGACTCCAAATTCCTCTCCGCTGAACACTGCCCCTGTCATTGATGCGGTTCCTGAGGAAGTTTCTTACCAAGTCAGTCCTGGCGATACAATTGCCCGAATTGCTCGCGCCCATAACATCCCCCAATCGGCGCTGATTGCAGCTAACCGTTTGAATGATCCAAACGTGATTTTTGTTGGACAGACGTTAAGGCTGCCGGGTGATACTCCAACGCAGGCGCGGACAATTCCTTCTGTGCTTCCAGCCGAAAATGCTGTCAGTCAACCAAGCAGCGGAGTAACTGCTGTCCTGCCAACAGCGCAACCTTCAGTGGGTGCCGTGCGTTCGGTGGCAGTGGCTCCCTCCAGCCTGCTTCCACCAGAAGCGACAACTCAGCCTTCGAGTTTGGAGCAGCCTAATCTGTCTAACGTTGGTGGACGCAACCCTTACGTGCAAAACTTGCTCTCTGAGATTCGCACTATGCAGGGACGACGTTCTCAGCAGCAGGCTGATAATTCTCCGCCTATTTCTGTAGCAGTGGTTAGCTCAAGTGAAGCAGAAAACTTGGGTGGGGCAGAAAGCTTGCGCAACCCAGTTGTGTCAGAGTCTCGCTCGGCTAACGTTCGTAGACCGGAAGCAGTGCGAACTGCGCCTCGCCAAGCAACGCCACGCCAAACGGCGCCTACCGTTGTTGCGGCTGCTCCGCTCGGTTCAGAAAGCTATGAGCCATTGCTACAGCCGATCACAGGACGGATGGTTTCTCCTGATCTGCCTGCCCTACCAGACGCTGACCGCTTTTTGCCGAATGGTTCAATCAGAGGATACACGTGGCCCGCGAGAGGAGTTCTAAGTTCCGGCTATGGCTGGCGTTGGGGCAGAATGCACCATGGAATTGATATTGCGGCGGATGTGGGAACCCCGATCTATGCAGCCGCAGGGGGTGTAGTAGAGTATGCGGGCTGGAATTCGGGTGGCTACGGTAACATGATCGAAGTCCGCCATTCAGATGGTAGCATGACTCGCTATGCTCACTTGAATGCTGTCTATGTGCAAGTAGGACAACGGGTTGGACAAAGTGAACAAATTGGTGAGATGGGCAGCACGGGCTACAGCACAGGGCCCCACCTGCATTTTGAAGTGCATCTCGCAGATCAGGGTACGGTCAATCCGATGGCCTATTTACCTGCTGAATAAGCGGAATCGCGATTTCTAATCAGTTGACATAGGGGAGCCAAGCGGCTCCTTTTTTGTGTGGCAGTACTGCCTAAGGTTAGGACGGGGTGTAGGGGTGGAACCCTTAGCTGGGGCGTAGCCCCACACCCCTACTCGGCCTAAGCTTAATGCGTAACGCTATACCACTCTACTGAGTTGCCTCAACCCGTAATTTCTGCAATCATCTGCCATCATAGGTCATCAAGCAAAGCCTACCCCGATGAATCGGTAACAAAAAAGGGCCAGCCAACGCTCGCCCTCTTCTCCTGATTAACGCCCATCAGGTAGCTTCAATTCAGTCAGGATTTGTTCATGATTTGCGCTGCAATTCGCTCACAAACTCCTACACCAGCTTCTTCAACAGTTGTCGGATTTGATCACCTTGCCGTTCATCCAGCGTCTGTGGAAAGCTGAGTTCCATTGGCACAGAAGCCGTTGCTGTTGCCATACGCTGCTTGGAAGGAGCATTCACCAACAGCATTCGGCGAGTTTCAACTGACTCAACCTGCGCCAAAAGCTGAGCCGGATTGGGGTCGCTCACATCCTGGCTGAGCAAGATGCCGACTGGAACGGTGGTACGCCGCAATGCCGTCAGTTCAGGTGGGCAGTTGTCTAACTCGATGCGGAGACTGCGTGAGCCAATTGCAGTCGCAACGCCCGGATAGTATTCGCCTTCCCAATACATCTGCACCGCAGCCCGAATTTGCTTGCGGACCGGAGCGGCTCCAGCAGGTTTGGTTTCCCGAAACACTCGCGTTAAGCCAGTTGCCAGAAATTGGAAGGAATGTAAGGGGCGATCGACCGCTTGCCGCTGTTGGGTATACCACTCTTCCACGTCTGAGTAGAGCACTAGCACCAGCGCATCGTATTGGTCAGCAGTGAGGGCAGGAAAATCAACCGCTAGCAGGGTTTGGTTATCCGCAGCCGAGGTACGCCGCATCACCCGACCACTCAGCGAAACCCGTCTGCCAAAATCGCCGATCAGCGTTAGTTCAATCACATCAGGCAAATTAGGATTGCCATCCACCAAAATGCGCGCTCCGCTCTCGCTAATGTCTAGGGTTTGCCCATCCAGAATGGTGTCGTCGGTGTTGTAGATTTCGACTGCCAACTGCCGCGACAGACGGTGAGCACGGCGTAATTGCGGCTGTTCTAAACCAACGAGTAGGGCAGTTCCGAGCAAAATCAGGTTAAAAATTGCCCAGAAAGCGTTGATCAAAACCGCCTCTTTAAACTCCGAGCGCAGCACCAGCCAAAATGGAACTGCCAACAGCGACAGCCCCAGCAACACCACCAAACCAAAGGAGATTCGCATGGAATTCCAGTCGAAGTAGCGTTGATTCACCGACGTACCTTTATCCGTAACGTTGAACGTGCCTGCCTTCGGGTTGATCACCGCCAGCATGGTGACTAATCCATCTTGGAACGCCATCGCATATTCAAAAATTTCGTTCCAGAACGAGAACCGAGCGGCTTTGTTGGTGATGTAATTCGCGTTCAAGCCCAAAACAATGTGCGGCACGGCATAGGCGAGGGTTTCGACCCCCAAACCGCGCACCAGATTGATGCCAAACAGCAAAAACAGCATGGGTGCAATGGCATACATCAAGCGAGGGAAGCCGAAGAAAAAGTGAGAGGTCGCCGAAAAGTAGCACAACCGCTGTGGAATGCTGAGCTTGAGTTTGCGGTTAAACAGCGGATTTTCCAGCCGCAGAATTTGCGCCATGCCCCGGGCCCAGCGCACCTGCTGCCCAACGTAGGTGGAGAACTTTTCGGGGGCAAGACCCGCCACCATAATTTTGTCGTAGTAGACCGAATCGTAGCCCTGCGAATGCAGCCGCAATGAAGTGTGACAGTCTTCTGTGACGGTTTCTACCGCGATGCCGCCAATTTCCAAAACGTAATCTTTGCGAATTACTGCCGCTGAGCCACAGAAGAAAGCCGCATTCCAAAAATCGTTGCCCTTTTGGATCACTTTATAAAACAGTTCGTTCATTGCCGGAACCTGCCCGTGGGTGAGCAAATTGCGCTCAAACGGATCAGGATTGTAAAACCAGTGCGGAGTTTGCACTAAGGCGACTTTCGGGTTGTAGAAAAAGCCAACGGTTTGTTGAAGAAACTGCCGCGAGGGAATGTGATCACAATCCAGAATGAGAATTAGCTCGCCCTGCGTCAGGTGCATGGCGTTGTTAATGTTGCCCGCTTTGGCATGTTCGTTGTTATCGCGGGTGAGCAACGTGCAGCCCAAATCCTGACACATCTGATAAAGCTCTTCCCGGCGCTCAGGCAGATGTCGCCCGTCGTCCAGCACATATACTCGCTTCTTGTCTTCGGGGTAGTCGAGCGCTAGGGCCGCCAAAGCCGTTTTCCGCACAATCGCCACATCTTCTTTGTAGGTGGGAATGTAAACATCCACCGTAAACCACTGCTGCTGCGGCAAAAGCGCCAGATCAACAGGCTGACGATTCCGCAACCGCAGCGTTTGAAAATAAGACAGCATCAAGGTTGCAATGGCGTAGAGTTCCGCTGCATACAAGAGCAAACTAAAAAAGCCTTCAACCCAAGTGTCTAAATTGAGGGTATAGGCCGTGCGATAAAACAAATATCGAAATGTGGTGACAATGCTGAGCCATGCCAGGAACAAATGCAAATATTCACTAGCTCGCTGTTGAGGATGGCGCTGTTCAAAATGGACAACAACTGCACTGATGAAAATCAATACACCTGAGATAATCATTTGCTGCCACAGTTGAAGTGGCGTGACGACGAACGGAACTGATAACAACAGCAAGGCGATGACAAGCCAAAACAGAAACCGTTTTCCAGCCCAAGGCAGTAAACGATCCATGCTGTTTGGTAAAGCCGCTAAGCAACGAGTCAACCACGATTGGTGATAAGTTGGAGTGTTTGCCATAGAGATGAGAGCAGGAAATAGAGCGTGAATGTGAATATGTAAATTAAATGATTCAAGTACGATGTTCAGGTGACAATTAGATAATCAACCTGCAAGACATCGCAATGACACAAGCCCTGACTCATCAGGACACATCCCCAGAATCGGCAACACGGTTGAGGAAAACTTGAGACAAGCTGTAAAGCAACAGCGTCAGCAGCAGCAAACCCGCCAACAGGAAGAACCAGTAATCTTGCAAGAACAAAATCACCTGGCTGAAGGAACTACTGCGTTGAATGCGCTGAGGGGCAGATTCCTGAAGGAATTCAAGATCGTAGCCGCTGGCATCATAGGGAGAAGGATCGGGCTGATTGCGGCTGACCAGCACCGTGTCGCCCCGCAACTGCGAAAACAGCGAATCTTGTCTCAGCAATGCCTGAACTTCTTGCAGTCCCGTTTCGGTTTGAGCAGTCAACGCCAACAGCGATCGATCTGGGTTCCACGGCGAAAGGGTTGCTTTTAGGACACCTTCTTGATCGGGCAATGCATGAACTTGGCTACCGCCCCAAAAGCGCGTAAAGGACTGAGCCAAGCTTAAGCCTTGGTTTTGGAAAACTTCTGCCACCGGAAACCGACTCCGCGTGCCAATGCCGACAATATGCTGCGCATTTCGCACATCCTGCGGAATTTCTCCCACATAAACCTCATATTTCACCGAATCAGCTTGGCTGAGCCGTCCGAGCCGTTCGCCCAGCGCTAGCAAGGTTTCGACTTCCAAATCGCTTGGGGTTTCTGGCATCGCAATGGCCATGGCTGAGAGATCTTGCGGAGCCGTTAGCGGGAAGCCTGTCTTCAACAGTTTTAGATCAGGCAAATTCACCAACATATCGCGGGCTAGCTTAAAGCTAGTGTCGCCATAAACGGTGCCCCAAAGCTGTTGATCGGTTTCCAAACCGCAAACCCCGATGTCTCTTGGCTTCATCACAAAATTGACGCTGAGCGTAGAATCCGGCTTGATCAGGTTTTCAGGCAGGTTGAGTTTGAACGTTTGTCGCGCGCCCTGATTTGAGTCCAGCCGTTTTGAGCCGATCGTCACCCCATCTAGCTTGACTTCGACTGCCGAAGTGCGGGGATTGACTTGCGGGCTGTAGCTGTAGTTCAAACTCATCGTGCTGCCGCGCAAAAACCGATCGTCGGGCAAAGAGCGGAACGGAATCGTAATTGCAGGGGCATTGCTGCCGCGTACCGTCACATCCTGGAACAATTCCCGATTGGCGAGGCTCAAATCCTGAAGCTGAAACTGATCCTTAGAGGGCAAATAACCCGACCAGTTGCGCGATTCTGGCGACGGCACATCCGAGACTTGATCCACTGTCAGGGCTTGACCGGCGCTTAGCTGCTGATCGCGGGTTTGCACCAAAAACTGCACAGCCTGCCGCACTGCCCCTTCAGTGTTGCCAGTGGCAACCAAAACAGGCGTCCCTTTGTTTGGCAGAACGGTCATCATCAGCACGCCAATTTCGTCAGGAACCGGATTGCCTTTGCCATCCAGCAGTTGACCATTTTTGACCGGGAAGGGCAAAGACGGCAAACTGTCGAGAATCGGCTGCTCGCTCGGCGTGCCCATCACGATTAAGCGATCGTTCCACTGCATTTCGCTGGTGTCTTTTACCAACTGAGTGTCCAGCGGACGGTACTCTAACTGGCGTCCGGCGGCGGTTTGGAAGCGGGCAGCAGCAGTGAGCCAATCGCGGCTGTAGGTTTTGGGTCGCAGATAGGACAGTCGATTCGCATCTAAACTGAGCACATCCAGAAACGGACGCGGATAGCCGCTGAAGTCTAGCTCCATCGGCTGCGGGCGATAGTTGAGCACCAGTTTGGAATCAGGCAGAATTTCTGTCCACAGCGTCGGATCAGATGGATTAGAGCAGGTTTCTGAACTCTGCTGCTCGGCCATCATTGTGATTTCGTTGTAGTCCTGAATCAGGTTAGCCGGAACTGCAAACAGTGCCTCCCCGACTTGAGAATTGCGCTGATCGAGCGGAATGCTGCCGATGCTAGTATCGTTAATTCGCACCAGCAGCCGCGACTTGTCACTGAGCAGCGACGCTGAATGCTGATAGCGCAACAGCACTTTAGCCTCTTCTACCTTCCAGTTACGCGGACGGGTAAAGCCAATTCGAGTTTCAGGATAAACGCCTTGCAGCCGCAGCCGATTTCCCACCACCGGACTGCGATTAAATTCCATCACATATTCGCTGGGTGGAGCCGCTGGTTTACGGCTGGCGAGTTTTGCTGGGACTGCCTGAACCGCTTCCTCGGCGGTTGGTTGGAGCCGTTTCCTCTGCTGTTTCTTCTGCTGGAGTCGGGGTTGGTGTTGCAGGTTGGGTTGTCGGAGTGCGGGTGGCAGAGGGTTCAGGATAATAGATGGGCGCTTTGGTTGGGGTTGGCAGCACAAATTCCGGAACAGGCTGGGTTTCGGGCTGAGGGTCACTCTGAGCGTTTGCTAACGATGCCATGCTGTTGAGGCTGACACAAATGAATCCCATTGCGCCCAAGAGTGACAAAAATTGCCGAGTTCGGGAAGCCTTGCGACGATTGCTTTTCTGCAACAGAGCCGATCTGAGCAGCGGGAGATGAAGAAGTCGATTAAAGAAAAAACGAAGCATAATTTTCAGGGATTCAGGTGGATGGATGAGGCAAATTGAGGTAAAGCAAAGAGATCAGCCGAGCCTTGGGGAATGAATCCATTAGTTGAACTAAGCTCAACCAAGCTGAATTGATTTATCAGGACAATCACTCATTAGGTGAACCAGTCAATCGGGCAAACCGGGCAATCGGGCAAACCGGGCAATCAGGCGAACCAGTCAATCAGGCGAACCAGTCAATCAGGCGAACTAACGAGCTTGTCGAATCCAACAGGGAGTGTGAGTTCTAGAACGCTGTAGCACGAAACCAATCGGTGGGTAGGGTGTTTGTGGGGAAGAGTCCTAACCAGGTCAAATTTTGCACGTAATAGGCAGAATCGTTATCCCAAAAGCCATCGCGGTAAGTAGGCAGCAGTTTTTGCTGATAAATGGCGCGAGCAACATCGGGATCGGTCACTTGAAACGCAGGGTAGAGCATGGCATATTGCGACGTGGATTCGTAATCAACTAAAGGCTTGCCCTGCAAGTCGATTTTGGCTGGAATGGTTTGGCGAGTTTGCCACTGTTGGCGTAACGGCTGCAACTGCCGCTGCAAATACTGAATGGCCCGTGGCTCTTGAAATTGGGCAGCATCTAGCGAGACTCGCCACCAAACGCGATAGGCATCAAATCCATAGCGGCTGGGCAAATTGTTGGCAGTCGATGCAGTCACTTTGCCGGTTTGAGTATCAAGCATGACCCAATCGCTGGGCAGCCCGACGGCAGAGAGTTGGGCGGAAGACTCCAAAACCTGATAGCTGCTGTCTACCAAGCTGAGCCAATCCCGACTCGAATCAATTTGGGCAAACAGGCGAAAGGCATAGGGGGCAAAGTAAGACGGATTCAGGTAAGCCTGATTGGGCTGGGGCTGAAAGGCGGCGCGAGGTCCCGGCAGCAAATAGCGCGATCCGTTGGCGGGGAGGGTGGAGAGGTTCCACAAATCTTTCAGCTTTTGGCGGGCTAAATCGAGATAGGGGGAATGGTTCCAGCGTTGCGCTGCCCAAATGAGGGCGTTGATAGCGTCAATGTCGCCGTCGCTGGCGAAATTATTGTCAATCGTGCCCCAGTTGCCGTTGGGTTGTTTGCCCCACTTCCAAGCCCACAGCGAATCGGCGCGGCTGCCGTCGGGGTTGCGGCGCTGTAAGTTGGTTTCCGACCACTGCAACACCTGATCAAACGTCTCTCGATCGTCGATCATCACGGCTCGCAGCAGCGCATAGGCTTGCCCTTCTGAAATCGAGCGATCGTTGGCTTCTCGGTCAATCACACGCCCATCGGTTTGAATGAAGCGCTGACGGTACACTTGCCAACTTTGCTGAAGCAAATCGGGAGTAATCCCTGCGGGGGAAGCGGCGTAGGCAGTATCGGTAGACGAGGGTGAGGGCAGGTCTGATGGCGGGTTCGATGACTGATGAGCGGCATCTTTGACGCAGCCCGCTAGCCAACAGACCGTTAGCAAAATTAGGAGAGTGACGTTGCTTCGGAGAGATGTCTTCACTAGTAACGCTCCCATGGTGGTTGAAAGCCGCGTTGCTGCAAGAAACCTTCTTCAATTCGCTGCGCTTGTCGCGCCAAGGTTGGGTCAGCGATGCCGCCCTGTGCCCGTTGGACTTGCAGTTGTTCAATTTGCTGCAACGCATCGAGTCGGTTGCCCTGCGCCACTTCTAGATCGATCAGCGCGCCCTGCGCCACCCGATTTCCCGGCTCCAAAGCCAGCACTTCGTTATAAAGCTCCTCGGCTCGGTCATAGCGACGCTGTTGGAAACGAATGCCTCCCAGCGCTGCCAGTGCATCGATGTTGCTAGGGTTCCGATCCAGCACTGCTTGATATGCCTGCCCTGCCTGCCGGAGGTTGCCCCGTTCTTGGGCTAACTGAGCCTGCACAAAATAGACGTTTGGATTGTTTGGATCACGCGCTACTAACTGATCCAAATAAGCCTGTGCTGCTGCCGGATCGCGTTGAGCCAACACTTGCACATAGCGCACTTGCACGGCAGTGTCGTCTGGGTTGTTGTCTAGCAGCGCTAAGTAAAGCGACTCCCGCTGAGCGTTGGGTGGCAGGGCAGCAACGAGGCTATAGAGTTCAGGCGGTGTGTTGGTTGACGGTTGGGCTGTGAGCCAGCGGTCGAGGGCGGCTTGGGCTTCGGCTTCTGAGATTAACCCTGCTTGATAGGCGAGGCTGGTGCGTCCGAGTGGCAAGGCAGCATCTCCCGGATTGCGGGCAATCAGTTCGTCGTAAAGCGCCACAGCTTCCGGTAAGCGTCCTTGCGATTGGCGAATTCCGGCTAAGCCTTGCAGGGCACTGTTGACGATTTCATCCTCCGCCGGATTGTTGGTCACAATCGCCTCATAGCGGCTGGCACTGGCCGCCAAGTCTCCCCGCTGGCGATCGGCTTCGGCCAGCAGCAGTTCACCCCGGAAGGAGGCAAACTCATCGTTGGCAGTGGCGGTGTAAGTCGCCAAAGCTGCTTCGGCCGCTGCGTAATCGCCCTGCTGAAGTTCCATTTGGGCGATGCGGAAATAGAGGCGCGGTTCGTTTACGCCTGCTTCTGCCAAATATTCGTAGTAGGGCTGCAAGCTCGGATCAGGATTTTCCAACCGCACCAGCGATCGGGCAGTCACGCTTTGTTGGTAAGGGTCAGCGGGCAACGGTTGCAGAGCGGCTTCCACCTGATCGCGTAACGACGCTGCCGAAACTAAGCCCAACTCCCGCTCTTGCACCGCCGCCGCAATTTGAAAGCTGCGATCGTTGGGCTGTTGCTGAATCAACTGACGGTAAATTTCCAGCGCGTAGGTCTGGGCTTCAATTTGCGGAAAGCTGGTCAACACATCGGCAATTTCGCGCCCAATGCTGACCGTGAGATAGTCGCGTTCTTGCGACAGCACTTCCTCAAACAGCGGAATCGCCTCATCGGTGTAGTAGTCATCGTCGCTATAGCGCCCAATCGCAATCAAGGAACGCGACAAAATCATCCGGGAATCGCGCCGCCCGCGCAGCGGTTCCAGCACATCTAAGGCTTGGTTAATCTGATCAATCGCCGCATAATTCACCGCCAGTTCTGCCCGCTGCCGGATGGTGATGCCGTCGAGTTCGTTGGATTGACGCAACTCTCGCTCTAGAATCTGGATGGCGACATCAGAATTGCCCGTTTCCCGCAGCGCCACCGCATAAGCTGTTGCCGAACCGCCCCGAATCACGCCGCCTCGCTCTTGATAACGGCTGAACAGATCCAAACTGCGGTCATAGTCACCGCTGTAGGCAAACACTTCTGCTGCGCCCACTAAGGCTTCGGGGGTTGGTGTGCCTCGCAGCACGATTTCGTAGTCAGCAATGGCAGCGCCAAACCGTCCCTGATAGCCATATAGCAAGGCGCGCTGGCTGCGGGCTTCAGTGTCGCCGGGTTCCAGTTCCAGTAAATAGGTTAAGGCTTCGATGCCGCGTTCCTGCCATTCGGGACGGAAACCGCCCAAGACGCCTAAACTAGAGAGCGCCAGTCGGTTATTGGGGTCGAGGATCAGCACCCGCCCGTAAGCGCTGAAGGCATCGTCGATTCGCCCGGCCCGACGGTAGGCAATCGCCAAGCCTAACTGGGCATCGACTGAATTGGGACTGGATTGCAAAATTTGCTCAAACTGGACAATCGCCTGATTCACCAAGCCTTGATCCAGCAGAGCATAGGCCGCTTGCACACTGGCTGATCTGACCTGTGCAAGGGCAGGGGGGGAAATCAACGTTAGGGAGAATGTCAGGGAGATAGTTTCCAGGAACACTAAGCCGAGCAAGCCGCTCCACCCTAGACGACTCCAGCTTTGGCTGCGATGATGCACGCTCATTGCGTCCTCCGAGGTACGAGATCAAAATCAGTCCGAACCCGAACGCCGCCGATGGTTTCCGAGAATTCATCCAATCCTTGGAAGGTGAATCCTAGGCGCAGTCCGGGTAGAAGGCGGAAGTCATAAAATGCTTCAAACACATCGGGATTATCGCCATCCCGTAGGTCGTCACTCGACAACGCTCGACCGTAGGCAACGCCCAACCGATCGGCACTCATAAACACGTCGAGAAAGTTTACGCCAACGCTATAAGTTGTGCCGCCTTCGTCTAATTCGCGGTTGTTATACCAGCCATAGCGCCCAAAAATGCCCATGTTGATTTCGGGGATGAAGAACTCAGCGTTGATGCCGTAAGCATCTT
Organism: Cyanobacteria bacterium RM1_2_2; assembly: GCA_012033495.1. Lineage (GTDB taxonomy): Bacteria > Cyanobacteriota > Cyanobacteriia > Elainellales > Elainellaceae > Elainella. Next base: position 18,032 of record JAAUQT010000002.1, read on the forward strand.
CGCGGTCGCCATCTCGCGGGCCAAAGTCGCCGTTGCTGCGGGCAATTTGAAAGCTTTCCTCAAAGCTGGTGTTGGCTCCGGCATCTTCAGCCGTCACATAAGTGCCGCGAATAATAAAGTTGCCTAAGCGAGCGCCCACCTCTCCGGCAAAGGCATTCACTTCAAAATCGCTGATGCTGCGATCAGACGAGAACACCGCCGCTTTGACTTCCACTTCGTCGATGATTGTCCAGTTCACCAGCGCCCCTTGCCGCGAACCAATTGCCGCAGCCGAAAGCGCCGGATTGGTGGCAAACACCGGGTTGAAGAAATGAGTTGCCGAATCTTTAGCAAAGCTATTGCGATCAAAATAGGAAGTTAGATCCATTTGCCCGACCACCAGCCGCAGGTTCGGATAATCGGGAAGATAGCCCGTTACATAGAGTTCGTTGATTTCTAAGCCGTCTCCTGAATCCCCAACAGCCCCGCCTGAGTCGCCAAATACATCGCCTGTCGTGAAATCAACGCTGGCTCCCACCTGCAATTCCGGCAGAATTGGGTAAACGCCAGTCACCCGTGCCCGCGCTGAATCTTCGCCGCCTTGATAGAGGTAAACGCCTTGAAACTGAAGCGTTGGCTGAGTCACCGGACGCCGAGAATCGGCCGTTTCAACGGAGGCAGGTGCAACTTCTGGAGAAACTGCCGGGCGCTGAGCCTGAGTCTGAACCGAATCCCGCTGATTGGCAACTCGGTTGGGCGGTGGTGGCAAGCTTCCTTCTGCGGTTGATGGCACACTTGGCACAGGCACTCGTTCGGCAATCGCAGGACGCTCGTAGGAGGGCAGCGATCGCGGCGGAATGGCAATATTTGGCGGATCGAAGTCAAACCGAGCCGTGGGATTACAGTCTGCCAGACATTCGTTAGCGCTAACGGTGATGTTGGCATTCGGCAGCGGGTCAGCTTGGCTGATTTGCTCAACTTGCTCAACCTGCTCAACCTGCTCAACCTGCTCAACCTGCGATTGAAAATCGGACTCAGTATTCGCCTCAACCTCTGCTAAAGGAGCGGCTGGTTCAATGCCAGATGGTTTAACAGCCACGATCGGTTCAGAAACGTCGTACCGATTGATTCGATCTGCTGAACTTGCAGACTGCCCTTCAGAAGTTGCGTCTGGCTGAGCATGAATCCCACTTGCAACTTGAACTGGCGATCTCTGCTGATTCGGCTTTATGATCGGAGCTGATGATTGAAATTGGGTGCAACATCTACCAGAGTGGCAGACTGATCATCACATGTGACCAAGTGGGGTGCAATTAAGCTGTCCACGGCATGGTTTGTCGCTGGAGTTCGGCCGGGATGAGCCGCTGCTGGAGACGCTACTGCAATTAGATTGAATCCTAAGGAATAAATAATCCAGGAACTGAAAGTCATCCAACCGCCAGGGGGAACGGTCTTAGATAGACTAGGCATGATCACTCTCTGAAGTAGTAGGAAAGGTTAGCGCTTGAGGGAAATTGTTCTGAACAACCCACACAATTACCCAAAAGCATTGATGGAATAAATGCGTTGATGTCCACGGTCACGGCGTTACTGTCCCCAGGGTTGATAATTAGCGATAGTTGAACGATTCATCAACACGCTTAAGTCTAAACTTGAATGCGATCGTTTGAAGCAGAATACAGCCAAATTTCACCCGATCCAGATGTTTTTCAATGCTCGTTGCTAATTTCTCTGAATTCCTATGCTATTAATAGACTCCGTTCGATGTATCCTTACTCACGCCATGGCTCGTCTCAATCCACTGCAACAGTTGCGACGATCTCTTGTCATGGTAGGGCTGTCCGCGCTCTTACTAATGAGCAGTGGCTGTAATACTCTTGCTCGGCTGAACCCCACCTTTGCGCCTCGCCCAGTTGATTTAACAATTTTGCGAGTTGAACCTGAAAACAGTGGCAGATATAGCGTTTCCGGAAACACAACCCTTCCCGACAAAACTCAGATTACTGTTTCTGCGGTTCGCTACTTTCAGAACGGCACCCAAGCTACGGGTTCATCTACCCCTGAACGCAACTACGCGATTTTGGATCGGCAAGTTGCAGAGGTGACTCAAGGCAACTGGGAGACGCGATTGAATCTTTGGCAAAGTTCAGCAAGTGGACAGTTTCAGGAAGCATGGCAAGTCAAATTAGACTCCGAGCAGCGCGTTGAACCTGAAGCAGACGTTACCTTTCTGGCAACCCTTGAACCCGCTAATCAGCCAGCTTCTCTAAGGAGGCAAGTCGAGGCTTTAGAATCCTCCCAGCAGGTAGCCATTACTCGCTTTACAACCGACGGTGAGCTTTATCTGCAAGCCGTCAAAACGCTTCCTGTTCCACCACCTCAAGGGGTATCCTCAGCCGTATTCAAGATTGTTAACTCAACACAAGCTGATCAGCCCAAAAAAGCAGAGACAAACGCTAATGCTTCTGAGGCGCAACAAGTGCAACAACAAATTGATATGCCGCTGTCACCAGATGCCTTTGTTCGCTAAGCTCAAGTCCAATAGCTTTTAGAAGTGAAGGCTGCTTGAGGTTGCGCTTTGCCATTGGTTTTCTCGCTGCCATTCGACTGTTGTATTACGGTTTCGCTGGACATAACGGTAGTGGCTGGCTGAACGCTAACCCAAGCGGCTTGCTTTTCATCCTGGTTTTTTCTCTCAGGCAAGAACTGTTCTAACCCAGACGCTTGCAACCGAGTGGGTGAAAATCTCAAATTTTCAATCAGAGTTTCTTGCTCAGTGAGTTGCTGTTTCAGTGCAGTCATCTGATGATTGACCGTTCCTAGTTTCCGAGCAGATTGGTGCCATCGCATCACTGCAAGATGAGTGACCCCTGCTCCAATGCTCATCGCCAGCACTAATCCAAGATAAGGTGCAGCGAGTTCCTTAAACTGTCCTGTGAAGACTGGCTTACTTTCTAGTTGAATTGCAACTGGCTTGGAGCCAAACGTTGCTAGAGGGAGAGTTGCTGCCACAAAAACGGTTCCCGCTAAGAAAACAGAGGACAGCAAATGCTTGGAAAAACTCATAGTTCAAGCCTTGGTGTTGGATAAGTTAATCGAACTCAACCTAGCAGAGCCAAAAGAGCAACTTATTTGTTCCCCCTTGCTATCTTCAAAACCAGAGACACACCCACACTTTGAATGCTAGAAAGCAACGCTCTCTAAAAGTTAAAGTTAATCTGAGAATCCGCGATTTGGCGTAAGGATTCTACCAAAAACGCAGGTTTTCTTTAAATTTTCTGTGAATTTCGCTGATGAGTAATGTAGGAGAATCTACTGAAAACTTCTCTTAGTCTAGGTTCCAACACCTACTTGCAAATCTCGCATCTGGATCTTTGCTCCCCTTTGCCCGTAGCTTCACCAGTTGCTCTACAGCCGCCCTAAGTCAACCGTAGTTTCACCAGTTGCTCTACAGCCGCCCTAAGTCAACCTGAAATAGCCAACCTAAAAATAGCCAACCTGAATGCTGACTGAAAGACACAGAACAGCGCCCACTCAGCCCACTTGCCATGATGTAGATCTCACTTTGACCCAATTCTGTATTTACATCAGTCCGTAAATCTATTAGAGTCCAGGATCGAAGAAATTTGCGTAGCCTCCTGGTTTCAGATCGCGGATCTGTTTCAGAGACTTGCTTGATGACGTACTTCTTCTCATCCTTCCGCCTCACTCCTCCAGCGAACCCCATGCCTCAAAATTGGCTCTCTTCAAGTCATCTCATCATGTTCGGACTGCTACTAGGGTTTGCGGTTGCCCATAGCGGTTTAGCAGCTCTGCGCCCTCGTGGTGAGAAGCTCATTGGCCCTAGGCTCTACCGCATTTTGTTTGCCCTCATCAGCATTCCGTTTGCAACCGTGCTGATCATCTATTTCATCAACCATCGCTATGACGGTTTGCGCCTTTGGAATCTTCAAGGCGTTGCCGGAATCGAGCCTCTGGTTTGGATACTGTCGGCAATTTCGTTTTTGTTTCTCTATCCGGCGACCTTTAACCTCCTAGAAGTTGCGGCCGTTCAAAAACCGCAGGTTCATCTCTACGAAACAGGGATCATTCGGATTACCCGCCACCCGCAAATGGTAGGACAAGTGATTTGGTGTCTTGCTCACACGCTATGGGTAGGAACAAGCTTCATGATTGTCACCTCCTTAGGGCTGATTTTGCATCACTTATTCGCGGTCTGGCACGGGGATCGCCGCCTACAGGCTCGATATGGCGAATCTTTTGAAACCTTGAAATCTCGCACTTCAGTCATACCTTTTTTAGCGGTTGTTCAAGGGCGGCAAACCCTCACCCTCAAAGAGTTTCTGCGTCCTGCCTATGGGGGCGTCACCCTATTTGTCCTGATATTTTGGTGGGCACATCCCATAATCATTCGTGCGACAGGCAACGTAGGCTGGTAGCATGATCCCAAAGCAGATATTAAAATTTGACAGACTGACTTAAGAGGTGTCATGGCGCTAGCAGTGAACGAACTAACCTTTAAACAAGAAGTTTTAGGATCGGCAACCCCTGTTTTAGTAAATTTTTGGGCCCCCTGGTGTGGCGTTTGCCGAATGGTAAACCCCATGCTGACCGAGATTCAGTCTGAGTGGAACGGTCAAATTAAATTAGTCAGTGTTAATGCTGATGAAAACTTACGTCTTGCCAGCCTTCACAAACTCACCACCTTGCCAACGGTGATCCTGTTTGAGCGCGGGCAAGTGCTGTGTCGGTTAGAACAATTTAAAGGGCGAGATGATTTTCGCCATGCTTCAGCCGATTTACAAAAAAGCCTGGAACAAATTATGCTGCGCTACAGCTATTCTGCTTGAGGTCTGCTTGAGGAGATTTCTGAGCCAAGATATGCCTGTAGGGTTGGGGCAGGTTTTGCTTAAGGATTCGTGGCAAAGCGATGATTTCATTACTGAACCTGCCCGTACAGGGCTTTTGGCTGCTAAAAATTTCGTGAGGTAGTGCTGCTAAGAGTATCGCGCTGCTGAAGCTCGGCTTGAAAGATGCCAGCCTGTCCAGGTTGACAGATTGAAAGGTATTGGCTGACAAAATATCAGCTAGAACACTTGCATCTGCCAGTTTTTTATGATTTTCTGATGAGAGGTTTTGTGTTGCTCAAACCACGATCTGAACAACAGGCAAGTTAACCTCACGCATTAGGGTGTAACACGTAAGTGAGCTAGTCGCAAATTAGCCGCAATTAGCTTCTAGGTGCAAAGTTGGTCTAGGCTGTATCCATTCAGAATTTTTGATAACAAAACTCAGTCATGTTCTTGATTTGCGACATATGATCGGTCGTCGCTCTTCAGAAATTGAAATTCAATTGCAGCTACCAAGTTAAGTTTGAGACGAACGAATCAGGGCAACTATCGGCTGGTGAGACTGCACCAGTCTTATATTCGTTCACCTTATCTTTTTAGCAACCATGAACGGTTTTCCAGATTTTTCGAGTTATGGCTATCAGGTCGAAAAGGAGTTGGGCTGTAATCGAGCAGGGGGCAGAGTGACCTATCTAGCTCAAGCAAATGATTCCAACCTGTGGGTAGTCATTAAACAATTTCAGTTTGCTCGCTCGTCCGGCGGTTGGGAAAGCTATGACCTCTATCGTCGAGAGATTGAAGTTTTGCGCGGGCTGAACCATCCTGGAATTCCCCGATATCTTAACTCGTTTCAAACTGAGGCAGGCTTCTGTATTGTGCAAGAGTACAAGCCTGCTATCTCTTTGGGAATTAGCCGCAGCTTTAGCTCAGATGAGATTTGTCAAATTGCTAAGTCTGTTCTAGAAATTTTGGTTTATCTGCAAAACCGAATTCCTCTTGTCATTCACCGAGATATTAAACCTGAAAATATTTTGGTAGATGAACAGATGAATGTTTACCTAATCGATTTTGGGTTTGCCAGAATTGGCGAAGGCGAGGTGGGCATCAGCAGTGCGGTGAAAGGAACGCTAGGCTTTATGCCGCCAGAACAGCTATTCAACCGTCAGCTTACCGAAGCCTCTGACCTGTATAGCCTTGGAATGACGCTGATTTGCTTGCTGACTCGCACAAAATCGGACCAAATTGGCAATTTGATTGACGTTAACTACCAAATTCGTTTCAAACCGCTACTGCCCAAACTCAACTTTCAGTGGGCAACCTGGCTAGAAACCCTAGTTGAGCCGAATCTTAAGGCTCGCTATCCAAATGCAAGCGCTGCTCTAGAAGAGATGCCAGCCATTCCGTTACGGTCGCCGGAAGTCAAATGCAGTCAAGCCCAGCTTGTGTTTACAGCCGCCAAACTGGGCGAACAGCTAAGCCAAACCATCACAATTGCCAACTTCGTGCCCGAAACGCTGCTTCAAGGCGCTTGGGAGGTAGTGGCTCATCCCAGTGACCCGCCCCATACACCCGATGCCCATGCTTGGATCAACTTGCATCCAGCAACGTTTAGTGGCAACCAAATTGAGTGTCAGATCTCAGTCAACACCTATAAGCTCATGGCAGGCACGACTTATCAGCGCACGATTCGGCTAAAAACCAACGCATTTCCCAAAACTTATACTTTGGACGTTCAAGTCAAAACTGCGCCTGTGCCGATTCAGCATCTCCGCCTACCCTACGGATTTCTGATGCTGATTTTCCTGGGCTTTGGGGCGGCTGCTTGGCTGGCGACTTTGGCTCTATTTGGCGTGGAGCTTGCGTTACAAAATTCCATGACGGTCGGGTTTGGCATCACTGTGGGAGCAGCAATCGGCTTTCAAGTGGTCACTTGGATGTTGATTACATTGAGAGCAACCGCAGGGGTTATTGCGCCTGTATTGGCTGGATTGCTGTCTGGATTGTTGGCCTTGCTGAGTGTACTGGTGACAGACATCACCTTAACGACTACACCACTGATGTTGGGCATCGGCATCGGCATTGTTGGCAGTGTGAGTGCAGGTTTGGCAATTGGGGATGGGATGGAACGGTTAGTGAAGCAAGGTTTCGGTCGTTTTTTTGCTGCAAGTCTTGCTTTTGCAACTGCTGCTGCTGGCTTTTCCATCGGGTTATGTCTTGCACCGAGATTCATTAACCCTGTCCTAGTTTTAACATCTGGCGGGATTGGCGCGCTATGGACAATCATTGCCGCCTATGTGCCCCTTCGACGTAAAGAAATGATTGCTGCCTATCGCCAATTTGAGCAGCACTTAATTCGACCGTAGCTCTATCCCTGTAGCCCCATCCCTACTACTGAAGGTTACAGCCTCAAAACACGAGATCAAGCCCCAGCAAGCGTAGATCCAAACTATACAGGCTGCCCGTTGCTCCATCCCAAGTCGCCAAAAGTAAGCCATGAGGTTGAACTGGAGTCATCGCCACAATCGGGGCTGGGCTAGTCGTTGCGCCAATTAAACGTCCAGCTTGATCAAGAAAAACAATTTGTCCTTGAGACTCGGCTACAATGTAGCCCCAAACGGTGGTTGCCAAAAATTGAGGCGTGCTATCAACCCAGAGCCTTCTGACTCGGTAGGGTTTGAGGTCGATCAACAGCACCGTTCCAGATTGCTCTTCGTCGGTTGCCAAAAGTTGATAGGGGGTAGAGGTTAAGACCATCTGCCGCAGCCGCAGCGCGACCCACAGAGACCCTAACGGATTGCCGCGCCGATTCATGATTTGAATTTGAGTTCCAGTTGTTTCTTCTCCACTTGAATGGAGGGATGCCGTTGAAGCAACTCCTGCCGTCACGATAGCAAAATGCCGGTCATCTAGCGCCAATAAATGAGTTGTCTGTCCATCTTGCTGATTACCATTGTTGTGCTGATCGAGCGGAATAGATGCCGCCAATTGAAACCCTTGTCTACCCAAAAGCCTCAGAAACTTTAGACATCTGCCTTCGCTAGAGGTTGGAAGGGGCAACCTCACCAGCCAGCGTCCGGTTGGATCGATGGTGGTCAAGCAGTCTTCTGCCCACGCGGCAAGGGGCGCTAATCGAGTAGGCTGTCTAATCTGACCCACCTCCTCTGTCCCGGAGGTCAACACTCCAACAGAGCGACGGGTAACGACATAGCAGCCGTGAGGACGGATTAGCAAATGTTCGACTGGCTCTGAGGTGGCTGCAATTTGCACCGAGGGTTGTTTGCCTTGGGTCGGAATCAACCAATCCGCGTGATAAGTCTGCTGCCATAGGTGGTGCTGGGTAGCTTGCAGTAGACGAACCGTCTCAAACGGTGCGGTGACTGACTCAGAATCATTTTCTAAACAGAATGCAGTGGCAACCAATTTAGGCGTTACGGCCAAAGCGGTGATTTGCTGATGGACAATCTCTTGGTGTTGAGGTTGAAAAGGACATTCGGTGAGATCGGTTGTTGCTAAAAAGTAGGGCTGCGCGAGCGGAATTTGGGAGCCTGTTGCTGCCGTTCCAGCGACCGCACGAATCTCAGCTAGCATTTCTCCGGCTGAGTGAAACCGCCGGGCCGGTAACTTTTGCAGCGCTCGCATAATGATGGGTCGCCACGCCACCGGAATGGCCGCAGGAAGCTGAACGGGCACATTCAAATGAGCCGACATCAGTTCAGCAGGCGTACCGGAAAAAGGGCGATATCCGGCGATTAACTCAAACAGGAGAATTCCAACCGAATACAAATCAGAGCCAACGGAATACTGCCCATAAAACCGTTCCGGAGCCATGTATGCAGGCGATCCCACAGGTCCATCCTGCTGAGACATTTCTTGGCTGAGCCGAGCAATGCCGAAATCAGAGATGCAAGCTGTCCAGCCTTTAGCGTGAACATGCAGCAAAATATTTTCTGGCTTGATGTCGCAGTGCACAATTCCACGCTGATGAGCTTGTTCTAACCCAGCCAACACATCTGCTACTAACCGAATGCTATGGGGCAAACTTGGACGGATTTCCTCCGTGAGCAGATTCCGCAAAGTCCCACCTTCGCAGTAGTCCATCACGAGGTAACGACCTGTTGGAGTATGTTCCAAGGATTGAAACGTCACGATATTAGGATGTTGGAGGCTCAGCAAAAATCGCAGTTCGCGTAGAAACTTATGGGTAGGGAAGCGATCCTGTTCTAGATTTTTGAGGGCTACCAAACGCCCAGTTTGCCGATGGATGGCACAAAAGACTTGCCCAAACTGACCCTGTCCAATTAGCCCCAGGAGTCGATATTTGGAACGTTTTGGCTCACCTAGATGTTGCGGCACGCTTACTCACAAAGGCATCTAGCAAATTTAAGCACAAAGCTGCTGCATAATTGCATCGTGATCGAGGTTGAGCACCATCGTTTCTATTGGTTCAAGCCGTTTAGGAAGACCCAGCAAAAAGCGGTTACAGTCTGCTCCCATCGATTCGCAAGAGGTTTGAATGCAACCAAGTTCTTTGCCTGTTAATTGGCTGAAGAAAGAGGCTAGAATGCCTGCCTCTAGATGGCAAGCAGGCTGATTGTGTTGGGGTGCCAGACGCGCAAAGGCAGAGTTTTGAATTTTTACGATTAAAAAACCACGCTGTTGATAGGTCTGATCCATTTCAATTTTGCCCCATCCATGCGCCATCCAGCATTCTTGCAGGGCTTGAATGAATTCAACCATCGGCATATCAGCCAACGGCAGGCTGTAGTAGCCAGTAACTTGCTCGCAGAAGCGGGTGTAGAAACTTTTGCCCCACCACTTGCCGCAGTTGAACAACACCAGCCGATTTGCCTGTCCGGTCTCTTTATATAAGCCGGAATAGATTGCTTGAATTAAGGTTTCTGGAACGGCGAGTAGCCGATCGCCTTGGCGATTTTCGAGTAGCCCGACTTCTAAGTCCCCCCGCACATATACATCAGGGGTGAAGAAATTGCCCGGAATTCGGTTGTTGACGAGAAGATCAGCGACGGAAATCATAAGAGTGGCAGTGGGTGAATAGAACTAGGCGGTGGTTATGGCGCTACGCAAAAAGTTTAGGACTCAGGGGGATGGGAGATGTGCCCCGTCAGGGATGGAATCCCTACACCCCGTCTAAACCCAGACATTGATGGCTATCGCGGATGGTAGGTTTGCAGGCAGGATTTGCAGGCAGGATTTGCAGAAATTACTTTCGCAAGAATTAGGCTGAACTTCAGCACATTAGCTGTCATTTTTGCTGTCAAGCTGTTTTAGTGGCTGACGACCATCTGTGGAGTAGATGATTGCGACAGTAAGGCTTCTTGAGCCAATGACAAACTAGGGCTTAGATAGCTTAACTGTTTTGCGGTAAGCATTTTAGACAACTGCTGATTCAGCAATCGATAGAGCTTCGCATCAATTGCTTTGGTGTCATACACTTTTGCTAAGGGGCTAACCCAAGCCAAAAACCGCCGTTCAACCAGGCTTTCGTCGTTCACCAGTAAGCTGAGGGCACAGTAGCGCAACATCAACAGTGCGTTTTTAAGACAACGTTCCAGGGTTTCCTCTGATTCTTGCGGTGAGGCTGCTTCTAGTTGATCAGCCACCGCTTGCACGATTTCCAATTCTCGATCGCGCAGGCTGCGGTATGCATCCAACCGTTCTGGCATGGAAGCGACATACTGGCTGATGAGCTTCAACTCTTCGGGTTTGAGGTAGCGATTTTCCGCCTCATCAAAGACGGCTGCAATTTGAGGGTGCATAAGCGGATGAAATGGGTAAATGAGTAAAGAGGAAATGCCCAGAAATCAGTTTCTTTTAGCCCAATGAATCCCCCATGGAATTCGGAATGACGGAGTTGAATAGTCGTATCCGTCGGTAGGGGTTGGTGGGTTGCCTCATTTTGAGAATTGGCAGCGGGCTGGACTAGCAAGCCTTGGCTAAAACAAGTCAGTTAAAACAAATTGGTTAAACCAAATCAGTCCAAATCAGTCCAAATAAACCAGTCAAAACAAGTCGGTAAATTCTTCTAACGTGAGGGCATCGTCGGCTTCAGCAGATGCGACTGAGGGCGGTTTGAGCGGAACCGCTGCATCGCCTTCCCAGTTGATGGTGCTAAAAAACTGGCTGACCGTGAGCAGCAGGGGCGAGTGAGACTCGTTGCGAGCAGCTAGCCGCAAGGTTTGGATCTCTGGCGGATGGTCGTCCCAGTTGATGGCATTAAAAAACTGCTGTACTGTTTGCCTCAGCCAAGCTTGCGGGGGATGGGCACTTGAGCCATTTTTAGGCAATGTTGCTTGAGTCATCGCAAGATTTCTCCAGACCGTAAGCGCTTCTCAATGTCGCGGGCAGTGGCTCCTTCATTCATCCAAAAGGCAGCAGCATCAATCCGATCTTGCCCGCCGATCAAGAATTTGCAGTAGGTTTCGCCCATTGAGTAACATTGGATTTCAATGCAGCTTAGCTGTTTTTTGACCAACTCTGTAAAAAAGCCAGCAAACAGTCCGGCGTAGAGGTAGCAAACGGGCTTACCAACATCGCCTAGAGTACGCGCCACAGCAGAGTCAAAAATATTGATAAACATGAAGCCCTGCTTGCGGTCGCCCATGTCAATTTCCCAGCGCCCCCAGCCCTGAGCCGTGAAGGGCCACCACCAAGTTTCGAGCAAGAATAATAGGTTGGTTTGCCGCATACTGCGCTCAAACTCTTTCTCAAACCAGTTTTCAAAGAAGAAGGCATCTTTTAAGCCCCACTCGCAGCCGATCGTGTACATTGTGGCAGCAGAGGCATCCCCTACTTCTTCTTGCAGCCCTTCAACCAAGCCAATAATAAAATCTTCGGTGGTGAGGATGTTCTGACCTTGGTTCCAGTCCAGAATGGTTCCTTTGTCGGGGTCAAACTGGAAAAAATCACGGAAGCCGTAGTGGTTGTGCTTTTTAGGATGTTTGCGTTTGACTGAATTTTGTGCAGTTGCAATTACCATAATTGATCCTTCGTTGATTCTGGTGACAGATGCTAGTTACAGAGGGGTTGAAAAAAGGGGTTGAAAAAAAACAAAGCCTTGCTGCAATTGCAGGTCATGACAGCCCGTAGGCTGCTAGGTGAGGGTTCCCAAGGTGCGACGGCTCAATTCCAAAAGAGGACACACTAAATTAGCTTGTGGAGCCGTCAGCGACTGTTTCACGACTTCTTGGAGCACTTGATAGGTTAAGTTGCAACTGCGCTGGGCGCCAAATGCTCGCATGATGGTTTGAAACCAGAGCAACAGCCGTTCCCGAAATGTCTCGGTATCATCCATGAGGACAGCAACAGCAACGTAACGCATGACTCGCAGAGTATCACGCTTCCACTTCGCGCTGAGGTCGTCTCCCCCATGGCTGAACACACTCGGATCGATGGAGCGCATTTTGGTATAGGTTTGCTGAACGAGGGTTGTTTCTAACTCTTGAAGTCTCTGATAAGTCTGAACACGCAAGTTGAAGGAGCGCACATAGTCGATAGCAAAGGTCAATTCAGCATCGCTGGCGTAGCGACCGTCGATTTCACGGGTGAGGCGTTCAAGCTGGCTCAACATGGACAGAATCTCTCTGAATGGAATGCTAGCAGAAGGTCAGATTGAGATGAAGCTAATTAGACAGGTCCTTGGACAAATTGGACAATTTGTAGCAACAGTTGCTTTCGTGGAAAGGAAATAGGGGCTTACCATTAGCAGATCATGGAACCCCTTACCTCCCATTGTTTTCAAGTCTGCAACTGAGTACCATCAAGTCTAAAATTCCTCCTTCATCATAAAAGTAGGAACTTTTTTCAGTATTCCCTGGTTTGCTATTCTCAATGCAACAATGAGAAAGTTTAAGCATGGCTGCTGTTTGTCAGATCTGAAATATAGCAATAGATATAGCAGTCCTAAAGGATCGGTAGAAGAGGGTAGAGGGAGTAAAACCCTCTCCTTGGAAAGGACTCAAACCTCTCTTGTTTTTTTCATATTCATAGATGATTTGGGATGGCTATAGATCTGTTGAAAAGATCTGTTGAAATCACTCTGCCTAAACATCACTGCTGCGGGAAAAGAATTCACCAAAGTTAAGATTAGTGCTTTTCTCAATCTGTTTCAGCATCGAGCGGGTAATCAGCTTGCCTTCTTCGACCAGCACTTGCCCTGTGATCGGATGCAGGAGATTTTGCTCAGCCCGGCGTCCAATTAAGGCTTCGATGTCTTGAATGGAGTTAATGTACATACCGGGCGGCAGTTCCACCACCACACCGTTAGAGACGACCCTGGCCTGACAGGCCAGCCGCGAATTATTCTGGCAGGAAGTAATGACTTCTAGGGTTCTTTGCTCTCGACGGTTGATGGGGGTCAGAGCTGCCATGCCATCTTTAACATAGACATGGCAGGTAGCACACATTCCCCGACCACCGCATTCTCGCAGTACATCTAGATCTTTCGAGATCAAGACAGATAATAAATTGCCATTCGTTTCGACGGCTGTTTCTTGGGCAATCGGTTCTAGCCGCACGATCTTCACCATTCCACCTTTGCTCCTTAACTCTGTACTTGAAAAAAGTTTTAGCCAGAACTGACATTATTCAACTTCAGCAAAGCTCAACATAGGTCAAACTCAACTTAGGATCGTGGATTGAATCAATCCGTCAACTGGACAGGCGGGGTTTGCAGATCAATGGGCATCCTGCAATGGATTTGATAGCAAAACCTGCCCCTACCAATTATTGAACTTATTTCATTCCCATTCCTTAGCCAAATCCCACTGGGATTGTAACGCTTACAGTCTTCACCTTCAGTCCTACAAGCTTCAGTTCTACTTGCCTTAAAGCATTAATCAACTGAGCGAGGTGGCTGAAATAAGATCGCTTTTTGCTGTTCGGTCAAGACTTGCTGCGCGATTTTAGTGAAATCTCGGATGACCTTAGAACATCGTTCCATGAAAGCTGCAACCCACACTTGAAGCCATCTATGCTGTTCGGGCGTTAGACTGGGAAGAGGCTGAGAAGGATTTTCCACTGAGAAGGTCATCTGAGTTGAGCGCTCGATCTGAAAGTGATTGAGCCAATCAATTGCAGGACGAGTAGACTTCCAATAGTTCGCAACTACCAGAGTTCCCAAATATTGGGTGGTTAGCTGATTGAGCGCATTAACTGCTGCCAGCACATCTTTCATGTCTATAGACAGATCTGGCGGCAGGTCTACAAGATGCGAGGCTGAAGCAGCAATCTGGGATGGATTGAGTTGCTCCTCCGGCAAGGCAATCGGTGGATGAGCTGAGGGTGAGGTCGCTTGGAATGGAGTGGGCTGTTTGTGGATAGGCACGACCTGCACAGTTTCAGTCTTAGCTTTGGTTTCAGTCTTAGCTTTGTGCAGATTAGCGGGTTGATGATTTGGCGACTCATCTGCTGGTGCAGAGGGTTGTGCAGGTTCGAGGACGGGTTTTGAATTTTGCTGTACGGGTTGCCAAACCAGAGGAATTTGGGCGGCAATGGCTTGAAAAGCGGTAATTGGATCTCCTTGATCAAGCTGCAACTCTAAGAGCACCCGCCTCACAGCTTGCGTATAGGTCGCTTGGGGTAGGGTGTTGCCAGTGAGCACCAGCAGGGTAATACCTCGATTCAATTTGTGTAGGTAAATGCGGTAGAAGTCGAACTGAAACTCGAAGGAATTGAAGCCGTCTGGTGTGGTTTCGAGGACTTGCTGAATGCCCTGCGCAATTGCCTTTTGTTGAGAAGCGTCAAAATTAGCACCGAACCCGTGAAAATAGGGACGAGATAGCCCATCAATGAGAGCAATGCCCGCAATTCCTGGTACAGTCAAAAAATCCTGAATAACCTCCTGTTTCATAAATGTTTGATCAAGCTTCCCCCATCGACCTGAGATCCCCTATTCATTATGATTCTTTATAGCTAGATCCTTCTAGCGAGATTTTGCTTAGCGAGATCTTTTACTGATTCCGACGATTCTAGTCCGACTGCAAAAGAATTTGCCTCTTTTAGAACACAAATTCTTTTGCACGCTTGGTGTTGTACTTCTTTAACTTAAGCGTTCAATTATCCGAATCCCTTGTATGATGTCCATCTCAGGGAGTACGGTTTACCGAGTGTTACGGCTTTCCTTCCAAATTTGGATTTAACAGCCATGTCTGATCTTCCTTTTACTCTGGATCAGTTACGCATTCTTAAGGCAATTGCTGCTGAAGGAAGCTTTAAGCGTGCGGCTGATAGCCTTTATGTTTCTCAGCCTGCTGTGAGTCTTCAGGTACAAAACCTGGAACGCCAGCTTGATGTGCCTTTGTTCGACCGGGGTGGCCGCCGCGCCCAGTTGACCGAGGCAGGTCATTTGCTGCTGAGCTATGGCGATCGCATTTTGAGCCTGTGTGAGGAAACCTGCCGCGCCATTGAAGACCTACAGAACCTGCAAGGTGGAACTTTAATTGTAGGAGCTAGCCAAACCACCGGCACTTATCTGCTGCCGCGCATGTTGGGCTTGTTTCGCCAAAAATATCCGGATGTAGCAGTTCAACTGCATGTTCATTCCACCCGGCGCACGGCTTGGAGTGTGGCAAATGGGCAGATTGATCTGGCGATTATTGGGGGTGAGATTCCGCCCGAACTCCAAGATTCTCTGGAGGTTGCCCCTTATGCTGAAGACGAAATGGCGCTGATTCTGCCGATGTTTCATCCGTTTACTCGTCTGCATCAGATCGAAAAAGACGACTTGTATAAGCTGCAATTTATTGCGCTTGATTCCCAATCTACGATTCGCAAAGTGATTGATCAGGTGTTGACGCGCTGTGGCATTGAAACGCGACGGCTCAAGATCGAGATGGAGCTAAACACGATTGAAGCCATCAAAAACGCAGTCCAGGCTGGTTTAGGTGCAGCTTTTGTCTCGATTTCAGCAATTGAGAAGGAGTTGCAGATGGGCGTTTTGCATCGGGCGCGGATTGAAGGCGTAGTTGTAAATCGCACGCTGTCGGTCATTTTTAACCCGAATCGCTATCGATCAAAAGCCGCAGAAGCCTTTACCAAGGAGATTTTGCCACAGTTTGCTACGTATGAAGCCTCTGTGACGGAAGAGGTCGCTGCCCTGACTGTAGCGGAACATTCCTTGCCCCTTGAAGCCACCACGTCTCATCCGGGTAGCTAATGACTAGCCATCGGTGAGGAGGTTGAAACTTGAGTTTAGCCTGGCATTTAGACAAGCCATCCGGCTTTTTGTCTGTTCTTTTCAATTGTCTTGAAAATTAAACCCTAGGATTCCAAACTGTTTTGCTCCTGAAATTGCGGAACTGGCTGCATCCGTCACTGATTGGCATGGTTTAGGCTAGTTATCAAGGAGCAGAACCTGACTCCTGTACGCCAGCCGTTGTTGTGTCCTCCCTTTTAGTAGCCAACATTCATGGAGATCTACTGCACTCGTCCGGGCTGTTTGCGACCGCTGAATCAATTTCCTGACCTGGATGACAGTACCAAATTGAAGGCAGTGCCCCAAAAATATTGCACTGCTTGCGGAATGCCACTGATTCTAGACAATCGCTACTTTGCAACCAAGCTGTTGGGTAGGGGTGGATTTGGGGCCGCTTTTTTGGCAAGAGATCGGCGAACTCCAGGGATGCGCTACTGCGTGGTCAAGCAGTTTCTGCCTGCCGGCAACCTGACACCGGATCAGCTACAAACGGCGCTAAAACTCTTTGAACGAGAAGCAGAAGTTTTAGAGGATTTAGGCAATCGGCATTTGCAAATTCCCGATTTGTTGGCATTTTTTCCGCTGGATGTGCCGAGCCAGTCGGGGCAGGCACATCAGGGAAGTCAGGCAAATCAGGCAAATCAGTTTTTCTACATCGTGCAGGAATTTGTCGATGGGGAAGACATGGAAACAGAGCTAGCCCAAAAAGGTCGGTTTTCTGAGGCGGAAGTCTTAGAAATCTTGACAGAAATGCTGAAAATCTTGCAATTTGTCCACGAAAATCACTCGATTCACCGCGACATCAAGCCTTCCAACATCATGCGACGACGGGATGGGCTGCTGTTTTTGCTAGATTTTGGAGCCGTTAAGCAAGTCACTGCTGGAGCCGGAGCCGCCCAAGCTGGACGCTCGACAGGCATTTATTCTATGGGTTTTGCCCCACCCGAACAAATGCGCGGCGACAAGGTGTATCCGGCAACTGATTTATATGCGCTGGCGGTTACTTGCATCACCCTCCTCACCGGCAAACAGCCCAACGAACTCCACGACACCTACAGCGATACCTGGAACTGGCGCAGCTATGCTCAAGTCAGCGACCGACTCGAAGCCATCCTAAACCGACTGCTTTTACCAACTCCCAATCAACGCTTTCAATCGGCAGCCGAAGTGCTTGCAGCCCTCCAACCACTGCCATCGCCTCATTTTGCCCCCAGCCCAACTCCCAGCACAACTCCTAGCGTCACGCCTCCCGTCCCGCTTCCCGCCAGTCCAGCCAAACCCAGCGCCACCAAGCTGCAATCCGCTCCCCCGTCTTCTCCCCCCGCCCCGTCTCCGCCACCGCCACCGCCCATCGTCCGCTCCAGGACAACCTCATTCGCCCTTTGGGAAGTCCTGGCGAGCGCGGCTTTTACCGGATTTGAAGGTGGTTTGCTAGCGATTGCGGTTGCCAGTTTGCTGGGTACGGTGGGGCTTTCGCCTGTGTTTTGGATGGTTTTGATGGCTTTAGTTGCGGTGATGGTGTATGCCCAAACTCGACGCTGGCTAGAGAAGGTGGATTTGCTGATCATTGCAGGCGTAACCTTATTTTTGGTGCGTTTTCTGCCCTTTGCGCTGTTACACAAAATTGTCTTGTTACCGCCGCTCAGCACGGTTGCTCAAGTGTTAGGAATTGGCAACAGTCCACTGGCACTCATTTTGCTGATTGCTGGCTTCACTGGCTTAATTGCCATTGCCGCAACGGCAGCTTTTCGGCTGATTTATAACCTGCTCTCTCGGCTATTGTGACTTTGGCATGTCTCAGAAGAACGAAACCCCCGCTTTATTGCTTGCCCTACTGTTGACGATCGGCTTGATCGGCGGAGTCGCCTGGTGGTTGACCAGGGGCATGACGACTCAATTGCTGCCTGGTGAGCAAAATACTCAAACTGGTGTAGAACCGACATTAACCGGAAATCGCACGCCTTTTTCAGAGCGCTGGAGTTTGGGCGCAAGGTCGCTGGCTCAAAGCCCGTCGGAAGACAAACTATCGGGTATCACTGCAATTGCTAGTCAGGACTATGCTGCGGCTGTGGCTGCCCTAGAAGCAGCTTTGGAAAACAATCGGAACGATCCAGAAGCCTTAATTTATCTCAACAATGCTCGGATTGGAGAGCAGGAAGCCTACACCATCGCGGTTTCTGTGCCCGTCGCCACTGCGCCTGATCCAGCCCTGGAAATTTTGCGCGGTGTTGCCCAAGCTCAAGATGAGGTGAATCGACGGGGCGGCATTGCAGGAGTGCCGCTGAAAGTGATGATTGTCAGCGACGACAATGATCCAACAGTTTCCCAGAATGTGGCCAATGGTTTAGTGAAAGACGAGTCGGTGTTGGGAGTAATTGGGCATTTTGGCAGTGATGCTACCCTCGCCGCGGGGCAAATTTATGAACAGGGCAACCTGCCGATGATTTCGCCCACCAGCACTTCGGTACAGATTGCTAATTTAGGAGACTACGTATTTCGCACTGTACCCAGCGATCGGTTTACGGCAACTTCGCTGTCTCGCCATCTGCTGAGCGGGTTGGGTCAACAAAATGCTGCGATTTATTACAACTCCACCAGCAGCTATAGCCAATCGCTGAAAAACGAATTTGTCACCGCGCTGACCAGTGACGGCGGGCAGGTTGTCGCTGAATTTGATCTGAGTGGCTCTGGCTTTAATGCTCTGGATACATTACGCCAAGCAAAAGCGCAAGGAGCCGAAGCAATTGTGTTAGCGGCAAACACCGACACACTCGATGCCGCTTTGTTGGTGGTTGCGGTGAATCGTCAGGAGTTGCCCATTTTAGGGGGAGACAGCATTTACAATCCAAAGACCCTGCAAGCCGTCGGAGACTCTGCTGGCAATCTGGTCGTTGCTGTCCCCTGGATCTTGCTCTCCGATCCTCAATCTACCTTTGTCAGAACATCTGCCTCCCTCTGGGGTGGAGACGTGAACTGGCGGACGGCAATGGCTTACGATGCGGCTCAGGTTTTCATTGCGGCAATGCAGCAAAATCCTACCCGTACCGGGATTCAGCAAGTCATCGACGATCCTGGCTTTTCGACACTAGGGGCGACGGGTACAATCCGGTTTTTGCCATCAGGAGATCGCAATCAGCCGATGCAGCTTGTGACCGTAGAAGCCGGATCACGGTCGGGCTACGGCTACGACTTTGTGCCCCTGCCTGTCCCGTAGCTGGCAATTCTAACCAGGGTTGGTGATCAAGAACCGCTAGATGAGTCAGCAGAAAAGGCACTAGCCGTTGCGAGCCACCGATTCGGCAGGGAGACATAGCAAATTGTCGCCATAGGTACGGATCAGCCCGCGCTGGCGCAGTTTACCCATCAGACGTGTAACTGTCACCCGCGTTGAGCCAATGGCGCTACCGATCTGAGCGTGGGTTAATGCCCAAGGCAGACAGTAGCCTTCTTCGCAGGGTTCACCAAATTCTTCAATCAACAGGGTCAGGAAGCCCAGCAGCCGATCGATAGTGCGACGCTGCCCCAAAGTGCTGAGCCAGAGTAGCTTACGTTGATGTTGATAGCGGAAGGCATCCAGCACCTCTCGGCGGAAGTGGGGCCAATTGTCGAGATCATGCCAATAGAGCCAGATCACTGAAGTTTGATCGACGTGAGCGAAACTCTGGATCGTAAAAGGAGACTGAGCCACAATTTCAAACGGTTGTCCAGCTCCAACGAACCCCAGGAAAGCCTCTTCAGAATTGATTCTCGGAACGCGAGACGAACCGGAAGTAGCGCTAACTTGGGCTTCTCCGACCAACCGGACAGCGCCGCGCTGCACTAAATAGAGGAGTCCTGCTCGTGTGGGAATCTTTTCGTCTTTGGTGAAGGTGCGGCAACGATAGTGTTCCTGTGCCCAGTCTAGGATTCTCTGCCAGGTCAGGAAAGGTCGAGACGAGTCAGAGGGCGATGGCGATGACACTGAAAACATAGGCAAGAGCGCTAACAATAAGTCGGGATAGGAGAAACCTGCATCGAGGCTAACTGTGGAAGTTTACCTCATTCGTGTCTTGACCATTCAAACTACTCAACCAGCTTAACCTCACACTTCTTTCATGAAGTAGAGAGAACTACTGAGCTAACCTACGCATTAGGTGCACATTAGCTGCGTTAGGCTAGCGTTCTCAGATATAGCATTATTTTACAGTTGCAAAAAATCAACAATTCACACACTTAAGTTGATGTTACATCAGAATTTCTGAGTTTTTTAACACATTACTGTGAATCCACTGACTTCCCCCATCCTATATCCCGCCTTACAGCCGCTACTAGTCAATAGATTACAAAAGAGTATTAATTTTACGGAACTTGTCCCCTCTGAGACAACTCAAATTTGCCCTCAAAAAACAACGGCGAACGCAAAGGGCGAGAACCCCTCAGTCGTCAAATTAAACGATTTTTTAGAGATTCCATTAAGACAAATTAACGCCAGAACTCAGATTGAATATGTTTCAGCGTTGGCATTCAAACTTTCCCAAGGGCAGTCTTTTTCGTCTCAAGGGCTGGCAGAACAAATCCAAGCCAACCTTCATGCTCAAACACAGGCTGTAACAATTGACACGCCGCCAGAACGAATTTGGCAGAACTTTATCGTAACAGTTGTTGAGCCTGGGTGGATTCACTTACGTTTAACCGACACTGGTTTAGCGGAATGGTTACAGTGGGCGATTGACTTTCCCTGGCAGATCGATAGACCAGACCATAACCGCCCTGCCTCCTTCGCTGGGGCTGATCGACATTCGGTCATTGCCTTTGAAATTCTTCATGCCTTTGCACGCTGCAACAGTCTGTTACATCTCGGACGGGAGAGCAGGCTGATTCAGTTCTCGTCTGCACAGGATCAGTCCGGGCAGGAGATTATCCACCTGAGTCACCCCATCCCTTGGCTAAACGGTGAACAAACTTTTGTGGGGCAACATCCGCAGGACTGGGCTTTGATCCGGCAACTTAGTGAGGCGATCGACGCGCTTGCTGCTACGCCAAAAACTGCCTCTCCTCAAGCAGATCGGCAGGCGTTAAAACTTGCCCATCGCTTAAGTCAGGCTTTTCAGCGTTTTCATGCTGCCTGTCGCATTTGGGGTATGGATTCTCAGAACCCATCTCTGACTCAGGTGAGGCTAGGTCTAGTGTGGCTGACTCAAAGGGTTTTGCAGATTTTGATCGAAACTCGGCTTCAGTGGAGCGCAACTCCCATCTTTTAGAGTGATATAGCGTTACGCATTGAGCTTAAAACATAGGGGGTGTGAGGGCTACGCCCCCGGCTAGGGGTGGAACCCCTACACCCCGTCCTAACCTGAGGCAGTACTGCTATAAAACTTCGTTATATTTCACTAGCAAAATATTTGTCACGTCTATGCAACATTAATGTCAAAGAGATGACAAATTAGATTGAGGTCTGCTATGCTATTTAGCGTGTGAGGAGCGAACCAGCAAGGGCACCGAGACGAAACACGGTCAGTCGTCGGTGCTCTTTCTGATTTTAAAGCTGGCCGCCAATTGATTTTCAGAAGCTTTTCTCAGTCCGTTCTCGTCAGGGCCGCAGGCATGTAGCTCTTCATCACTCGACCTGCCCCCCGAAGCTGACGGTAATAGGTTTGGCTCACTGTACCACCCTGCTCTGATAAAGCATCAATACCAATGCCGTTCCGTCCCTGTTCTTTACCTGAACTGTGGATGTAGTGCTGTTCTCCTAGGTAAAGCCCGACATGGGTGGCGCGATCGGGTCTGCCAAAGAAAATCAGATCGCCTGGCTGCAAGAGTTCCATCTCGATCGGTTGCACAAACGCCTCTTGCTGATAGGCATCCCGTGGCAGCCAAATCCCAAAAGCGGCAAAAGCAGTTTGCATTAGCCCAGAGCAGTCATAGTTGGGGCCAACTGTGCCCCCCCAGAGGTAGTGATTAGGCTGCGCCATGGCTCGATGGGTGTAGGCAATGATTTGGGGGAGCCGTTGATAAATTTCGGGTTGAGAAACCAGGATCGGTTGATAGGGGGTTTCAGCTACTTCTAAGTTGTCCAAATCTTCTATCGCCAGCCAACCCGGATAATCATCTTCACTAAGCTGCACTTGGATCGCAGTAGGATTGGGTTCAGTGATGCGGACTACAACTTTTAGCTGTCGCCCTGCCACCGCCTGAGTCGCCAAACTCGATAAGTTTGCAGAATCGTACAAATTTAAATTCGTAAGACAGAGATATTCCAGCCCTTGTTTGGCTGTTTGCATTTGGGTGAACGAAACCATGACTTGATCAAAAGTGACAACTCCCGACGCTGATTGCAAGCAATACAGCGCGGGCTTCTTGAACCTCACAATTCAAGTTTCTGCTTCAAAGACACTTGGCTAGGGCTTTGCCCCCCGCCAGCCCGTCTCCACAGACATTTTCCTTCGCCGCGTATCCCACGGCTGCACTGAGTCCACGATTCCGAATCACCTGACCACTGGCAACATCTCTGGGCTTGATGGACTTACACTCACCGCAATGATGAACCCGAACGCTCAAATCCTTTTTAACTACAGCGCCACAATCAGGGCATTCCTGACTCGTGCCGTTGGGGTCAACCTTGCCATAGAAGACATCGCGCTTCCAGCATACCCAAGGCAATACTTCATTAACGAACTGCCCCAAGCCAGCATCCAGAGTATGTTTACCCAACATTCCTTTCGCCATGATGCGGAAATCAATGTCTTCGACAAAGATCATCCCGGCATGATCGCAGAGATGATGAGCCAGCTTGAAATGAAAATCGCCTCTACAGTTGGCAATTTCCTCATACACTCTGCCAATCTTCTGCATCAATTTGCGACGGTTAGACGAGCCTTTTTGCTTGGTCTTCAATCTGCGTTGCAGCAATTTCAGCTTGCGGTGCAGTTGGTTGAAAAAGCGAGGTCGCTTCACCTGTTCGCCATCAGAAGTAGACAGAAAATACTCCAGCCCGACATCAATTCCCAAAGCGTGACCCTGTGGCATTGGCTCAGGAACAAAGACATCTGCCTGAATTACCAGAGCCACATACCAACCCGAAGCCTTGCGGATCATCCGTGCCGTCTTCACCCTGAATCCATCAGGAATGGGACGATGCAGATTAATCGCAATCTTGCCAAGCTTGGGCAACTTGATTTGATTGCCAGTCATGGCATCATTGTCAATCTGGGGAAACAAAAACGATTTGAACTGTCCAAACTTCTTGAATCTGGGAAATCCGTATCCTCTCTGCTTCATCGCAGCAAAGGCAGCATCAACCCTGCCAATCACGTCTTGAAGCACCTGAGAGTGTACAGCTTTCAGTCCTGGATTGGTTTTCTTGGCTTCAGTCAACGCCTTTTTCTGTCTGTAGTAGTCAGGATAGGGCGTATCTGCCGGAATGATGTATTCCGACTGGAGAGAGCAGGCATTGACGGAGCATTTTCGACTGTTAATCCAGTCTTTACGCTCTCGCAGCGCATAGTTATAGACCTTGCGGCACGTCTCCAGCCAATGAAGCATCTGGAGTTCTTGCTGCAAATCTGGATATATGCGGTAGCGATAAGTCAGGGTCAGCATAGCTCAATTATATCAATTTTAGGGAACTTGCATCTACTCCCTAAGCAAAGACCGTGTGTTGAGTTGCCCAGCGCGGATTGTTCGCCTACGGCTCACGCGGCTCTCATCCCGACGCTGACCTTTCAGGTACAGCGCGGGGCTTCCCGTCTAAGAGCTAAAATGCTTTATCCTTAATCGATGCTTTGTTACTTGTCCAGCATCCTCGATTATGCTTTTCTTCCACCAAGATGACCAACTCGACCACTGGGGCGACCGCATTCTAGCAGCAACTTGGGCTGCTTTTCCTCAGTTAGCGCCAGATCAGATTGCCCTCACCTGGATCGTCTACGATGAGCCAGTGCCCGTCAACACCGGAGCCGCCCTCACGCCCGAAGAATTTTGGCGCTACTCCATGCGCGGATTTGCCTACCGGGGTGCAGAGCCAATCTATCCAGCCAGCGTCGTGAAGTTGTTTTATCTAGTGGCAATGCAGGAATGGTTGGAAAAGGGCATGACGCAGACTTCTGCCGAACTCGAACGAGCCATGCACGACATGATTGTCGATTCCAGCAATGATGCCACTAGCCTCGTGATGGACGTGCTCAGCGGCACCACCAGCGGCCCCGATCTGCCGCCCGGCCCGTTTGAGACGTGGCAATATCAGCGAAATATCGTCAATCGCTATTTTGAAACCCTAGGCTGGATCGAGCTACAAAACATCAACGTCAACCAAAAAACTTGGTGTGATGGAGCCTATGGCCGTGAGCGAGCTTTTCTCGGCGACCAGCGACAAAATCGGAATCGCCTGACGACCAATGCGGCGGCTCGGTTGCTCCACAGTATTGTCGGCGGAGTTGCGGTGTCGTCTCCGCGTTCGCAGGGGATGATGTCATTGATGCAGCGCAGCCTAGACTCAGATGCTTTAGCTGCCAATCCAGAAAACCAAGTCAGCGGTTTTTTGGGTAGCGGACTGCCTGCAACCGCGCAGTTATGGTCGAAAGCAGGTTGGATGAGCCAGGTTCGGCACGATGCGGCTTACATCGAAGTGCCGGGTTTGTGTCCCTATCTATTGGTGGTCTTCACGGAAGGCAGGGCCCAAAGTCAGGACGAAACCCTGTTGCCGTTTGTCTCTCAACAAGTCGTGCAGGCGATGGCAGCATTAGGCTAGCAGGCTCTCTTAATTTCGCTTAATCAACTCCACCGCATCGCGTCCGTCTGGGTCTTGCAGGTAAACCTTCACCTTCTCTTCTTTAGCAGTCGGCAGAACTTTGCCAATAAAGTCTGGGTGGATCGGCACTTCACGATGACCACGATCCACCAGCACCGCCAGCCGGATCACTTCCGGTCGCCCATATTCGGTGACGGCATTTAGGGCAGCGCGAATCGTGCGTCCTTTGAAGATCACATCATCCACCAGCACGACAGTTTGACCGGAAAGATCAAACGGAATTTCAGTTTTTTCGGGGGTGCGGAGATCAATTTGATCCAGATCATCTCGATAAAACGTAATATCGAGGGAGCCAACCGGAACCTGCACTTGCTCTAATATTTCGATCTGCCGAGCCAACATCGCCGCCAACGGCACACCGCGCGTATAAATTCCCAGCAGCACCAGCTTCGACAGATCTCCAGAGCGTTCTACAATCTGGGAAGCGAGACGGTTTAAGGTTCGACGAATCTCATCCGATGAGAGAATCTCCACAACTTCAGGGGGCATAGTTCTATAGAGGCGATGATGATAGAGAAGTGATCAGCTTTCATTGTCTCCGTATTATCTCTTTGATGCCTCACAGCTTGCATCAAACCCTAAACCGATTTAAACAGTGATGCATGACTAATCAATCTGATACCAGCGCTGCTTCCTCCTTCGGGCTGCCGGCTGGGGTAACTGCTGGAGTACCTGCCGGGTTAACTGAACCAGAAGCAATCGCTCGACGCAATGCGGGAGCAGGCAACACAGCGAAACTGCAAACCAGCCGCTCCTATCGCCAAATTCTCCAAGAGAACCTGTTTACCGTTATCAACACGATCTTTTTTGCGATCAGTTTGGTGATGTTTCGGCTCGGCCGGTTCAGCGATGGCATTCTTGTTGTGATTGTGATTTTTGGCGGCGTTTTGGTCAACATCTATCAGGAGATTTGGGCGAAGCAACAGTTGGATCGAATTGCGCTGCTGAGCCGCCCGAAGGCAACCGTGATTCGAGAAGGCAAAGAGCGCCTGATCGATCCGAGTGAGATTGTGTTGGGCGACATTTTGCTGGTGCATCCGGGCGATCAGATTGTAGTAGACGGGCAGTTGGTAGGCAACGGGCGCATGGAGGTAGACGAATCGCTGCTGACAGGCGAATCAGACTTGATTCCGAAACATACCGATGATCCCGTTTATTCCGGCAGTTTTTGCGTCAGCGGCACGGCTTGCTATGAAGCGCAAAAAGTCGGAGTCGATACGGTTGCTTATAAGTTGATGTCGGGGGCGCGTGTGTTTCGCCGTTCGCTGACCCCGCTGCAAGTCGAAATTAATGTGGTGATCCGGATTTTTATGCTGATTGCCATTTTTCTGTGGACGCTGGTAGGCATCAGCTTTCTCAGCAGCAGCTATTCGGCGAACGAAATTATTCAGCGCTTTGCCGTGATTGCCGGACTTGTGCCTGCGGGTTTGCTATTGGCAATTACGTTAGCTTACGGGCTAGGAGCCGTCCGCATGGTGGGGCAGGATGTGTTGATCCAACAGTCGAACGCGGTGGAGTCGCTCAGCAACGTCGATACGCTTTGCCTCGACAAAACCGGAACCCTGACCACGAACCAGATTCACCTTCAGGAACTCTACCCGATTGGCATGGGTGAGCCAGAACTACGGGAACTTTTGGGCGATTTTGCCGCCAACCTCAGCACCAGCAACCGCACCAGCGAAGCGATCGCTGCCGCCTGTCCTGGAAAAGCCCGTTACTTAAAAGCCGAAGTGCCGTTCTCCTCGGCTCGAAAATGGAGCGCGGTTGCCTTCGATGATGTGGATCGACGCGGCGTTTATATTCTCGGTGCGCCGGAAGTTGTCCTGACGACGACCGGACTGATCAGCCCTGAAATGACCGAATATATTCAAGCTGGCGTCGAGCAAGGCTTGCGGGTGGTGTTGTTTGCCCACAGCCCTGAGCCGACCGCAATCCAACCCGATGCACCCCATTTACCCGCCGACATTACGCCGCTGGGAATTCTGCGATTTAGCGATCAGCTTCGCCCCGAAGCCTACGAAACCCTGGAAGGCTTTGCCCAAGCCGGAATTCGGGTGAAAATCATTTCGGGTGACAATCCGCAAACGGTGGCAGCGCTGGCCAGACAGGCGGGTTTAGGCGCAGAAATCAGTGTGGTGTCAGGGGCGCAGTTGGCGCAGATGGACGAGGCTCAAGTGGCTCAGGCGGCGCAGACTTGCACGGTGTTTGGGCGAATCAGTCCAGAGCAGAAGGCAATGCTGGTGCGACAGTTACGCAAGGCGGGCTGCTATGTGGCGATGATCGGCGATGGTGTCAACGATGTGCTGTCGCTGAAGCAGGCAAATTTGGCGATTGCGATGGAAAGCGGCAGTAAGGCGACGCGAGGCGTGGCGGATATTGTGCTGCTGAAGGATTCGTTTGGGGCACTGCCGCGAGCTTTCTTGGAAGGACAACGGATTCGCAACGGCATCCAGGATGTGCTGAAGCTGTTTCTAGTCAGAACATTTTGCGTGACGCTGCTGATTTTTGCCGTGGCGCTGGTGACGGACAGTTTCCCGTTGCAAAACAAACAGAGCGCCATCGTTGCCCTGATTGGGGTCGGCTTCCCGACGATGTGTATCCCCATTTGGGCCCAACCCGGACTGTTGCCGCGCCGCAGTATGGTGCGATCGATGCTGCATTTTGTGATTCCGGCCACCCTTTCCCTAACGTTGGTGTCGCTGCTGGTCTATTTGTTCTACCTCGTCGTGGCAGTGTTGGATCTGCCTCCCGGTGCTACCCTCACCCAAGTCAATCATGCCATTCCCCGCAGTGCGCTGGTCGCAATTTTGGTGATGGGCGAATTATTGCTGATTCCGTTCCTCAAACCACCAACGCGGGCTTGGGTCGGCGGCGAACGACTGAGCGGTGATTGGCGCTATTCGATTGTCGCCTTACTGCTGTTGATCATGTATCTCGTGATTGTGGCTGTCCCTCCCCTGCGGCGCTTTTTTGAACTCTACCCCCTCGATCCGCTGCACTATTTGTTTATCGGACTGGTGGCAATTGAGTGGTGCTACATTTTGCGGCTTATTTGGCGCACCCGGTTTTGGATCGATTCCTGGGCGTTGATTTGCGGTAATGGTAGATTGTGAAGCTGTTCAATAGTAAATAATCTCCAACGCTCATCAATGCGTTCTATTCCTTTACATAAACGTGATTAGACAGCTTGTTAGACAATGTTCACTCAAAAATTAGCATCCTAGTTAAATATATTATTTGCCACCCTTACAGTTGAGTCTAAAAACTCTATTTTTCCTACTCTACAACTTGAGCAGTTAAAAGAATCTAAAACTTTAGTTCTGCTGAGTAGCAGGTCGTCTGCGCTGGAAGCATTATTTGGCTAAAAATGCAGGGTAGTGCTATGGCTCTGTTGTTATTGTTTAGATCGTGAGTCCAACCTCAAAGCGATTGATGAACAACCCGATTGCCACATTATGCATGACTACTAACTTGGAAAAACAAACCGTTTTGCGAGCTAGCCGCTTAATTCGCGTACGCAACGTTAAATGCTTGCGCTCATCTTCTGCCTATTGCGTTTGCCAATTGTATCGAACACAGGCTCGATATGACATATGCCTACGGCAGGCTACGCCAATATAAGCACCCCAGCCTAAGCCTGCGGCACGCTACGTGAACACTATAGAATTGCGTAATGTCCAATGGTTCCCACAGCGCTTTTAACGCTAACAATGCATCATCGCTGTGCCCTGCCAGTCCATACGCCAACACTTCACCCGTTGCATGATCATAGAGCTTCGCTCCGCCCAAGGGTACGCCCACCATCACCAGCGTTGATTTTGCTTCGATTGCCTAAAGCTCCACATTTCGTCTACCTCCGCCTCGACATCCGCATCCTCAACACAGCCGCACAATCGTTTGGGTCGGTTCTAGGGGAGCTAATCCCCCTTCATTAGGTAAATACTTTGTTTTCGAGGGCTACGGAGTCCGTAAATTTGCTTATCTTGCTTTGCTGCCTAACTTGCCTGCCTTGATGCGCGGGTAGAGGGATGAGGGGCAACAAGCTGGATTGACACAAAAACCTGGACAAACTCTAGCTCTGTCATGCCCTACAGCCTGCCGTGTTTGCGAGATAGCCGACTTCCATCAACTGAAAGAGGCAAGAATATTAATTTCTTGTTAGATTGTTTAATAAATCTAAACAATTCGCACTCTTAGTTATTCTGCTTTGAGGACAATCATGAAAACTCTGAGCTACTCTTTCATCCTTCGACGGCTCGCTACCCTTTTGGCGGTGATTGCGCTCACCCTAGTTTTATTAGCTGGAATCACGGGCGTGCTGTTAGCGTTTTACTATGAGCCAAGCGCCGGCGGAGCTTATGACTCGCTGAAATTCATTACTGAATCGGTTCCGGGTGGCGTTTTAATTCGGAGCCTTCACGACATTGCTGGCAATCTGATTATTGGGGTAGCGCTGCTGCAAATCGCTGTCATGTTTTTGGGCCGTCAAGCGAACCGAGACTGGTTTCTTGCCTGGCTAAGCGGCGGGTTCTTGGCGCTTTTTGCGATTGGGCTGGGTTGGACGGCCATCATCCTAGATTGGGATCAGATTGGCTATTGGCGGCTCAAAATTGAGATCGGAACGATTAGCAGTCTGCCCATTGTTGGTGAATACATTCGTACCATTTTGTTAGGCGGCGACAGCATCGGTTCGACGACGGTTGCCCACATGTATGCAATTCATAGCTACCTACTGTCGGCGATTGCAGTGGTATTGGCAATTGTGCATTTTGTTGCCTTAGTGAATCAAGAGCGCCGTCAAATTGGGCTGTCAGCGGCTTCAGAAGCACTGCCTGAATCCGGTTCTACCGTCACCTCTACCACTCCAGAAAAGCCGGAACCCGTTTCGGTAGGAGGCGGAGTTGGTTAGCCATCGCTTGCTAGGGTATGGATCAAGCAACTGAGCGGATTGAATCTCTTAAGGCAGGGTGGGTAGGAGCCGTGGCAACTGCAATTGAGTTTGTTGCGGCTTCAGCACTGCAAGTCTTAGCTCACCTTCCTGCTACAAATGGCACTGCTGCAAATGGCATAGAGCATTGGATGCAACCTGAAACGCTGGGGTCGGCAGCCATTGCTGTCCTGAGCGGCGGACTGTTTGGCATCACCTATCGCTATGTCGTTAGAACCGATAGCAACCTTCAGCTTCAGGCAGGCGCGGTTGGAGCCTTCGGTTTAGTGCGCGGCTTAGGGCAAATCGAGGCAACTTGGGCAACTTCTCCCTACTGGCTGACCGGCATCAGGCTGTTGGCGAGCTTGTTGATGTTTGCAACGGCAGCCCTGCTGTTGAACTGGTCAATGCGGCAAGGTTGGATTAAGCGATTTGAGGAATCATGAACTCGCCTAAAAATCCCCGACTCAGATGACCGAATCGGGGAAGGCGTGACATTAATTCTCGAAAAATCGTTAACTCATTTCGGGTGTTTTCGTGACTTTGAGACCTGCTGCTTCTTGCGAGTAGGCTCCCAAATCAACCGGCATTGGCTCAACTTTCCAGATATCACGACAGTATTCTGCGATGGTTCGGTCAGAGGAGAACTTGCCCATCCGCGCCACATTCAGAATCGACATGCGTGTCCAGTTGTCCTGATCGCGGAAAGCTTGGCTCACCCGATCCTGACAGTCTAAGTAAGATTGGAAGTCAGCCAGCAGCATATATTCATCGCTGTGCAGCAACGAATCAACAATCGACATAAACAAACCTGGCTCTTTGGGCGAGAAGAAGCCCGACGCAAGCTGATCGATCACCTGCTTCAGTTCAGGATTGGACTGGTAGTAGCTTGCCGGACTGTAGCCCGACGCTTTCTTGTCCATCACTTCTTGGGCCGTTAACCCAAACAAGAAGAAGTTTTCTGCGCCCACTTCCTCCCGAATTTCGACGTTTGCGCCATCGAGTGTGCCAATGGTGAGGGCGCCATTCATCGAGAACTTCATGTTGCCTGTGCCAGAAGCCTCTTTGCCAGCGGTCGAAATTTGCTCCGATAGGTCGGCGGCAGGGTAAGCAAATTGTCCAGAAGAAACTGAATAATTTGCCATGAACACGACCTTCAATCGGTCGGCTACATCCGGGTCGTTGTTGACCACATCGCCCACTGAGTTGATTAACTTCACAACCATTTTGGCCATGAAATAGCCCGGAGCCGCTTTGCCGCCAAAAATAAAGGTGCGAGGCAAGATGTCCTGACTGGGATCAGCTTTCAGGCGGTTATAAAGCGCGATGATATGCAGCACATTGAGCAACTGCCGCTTATATTCGTGAATCCGCTTGATTTGCACATCAAACAGCGAATCAATATTCAACTCAATCCCGTTGTTACGCAGGATGTAGTCAGCAAGATGGGATTTATTCGCTTGCTTGATTTGCCGCCACTGCGCTCGAAACTGAGGATCATCAGCATAGGGTTCAATCCGGCGCAGTTCATCGAGATTCTTGATCCAACCGTCGCCGATTTTCTCGCTGATCAGATTCGACAGCTTCGGATTACTCATCATCAACCAGCGACGCGGCGTGACACCATTGGTTTTGTTTTGGAACTTTTCGGGCCAAAGCTCATAAAAAGTCCCGCATGAGTTCCTGCTTGATTAGCTCCGTATGTAAGGCTGCTACACCATTCACCGTATGGCTACCGACGCAAGCCAAATGAGCCATCCGCACCTGCTTTTCTTGCCCTTCTTCAATCAACGACATCCGCGCCAATTTAGAACTATCGCTGGGATACCTGAGGCGCACTTCATCCAAAAACACTTGGTTAATTTCGTAGATTAGCTCTAGATGGCGCGGCAACAACCGACCAAACAAGCTGACCGGCCATTTCTCCAGGGCTTCCGACAGCAGCGTATGATTGGTGTAGGCAAACGTGCGACGAGTCAGATCCCAAGCCTGATTCCATTCCAACTCATAGTCGTCTAGGAACAGCCGCATCAGTTCGGCGACCCCAATGGCTGGATGGGTGTCGTTTAGCTGAATTGCCACCTTGTCAGGGAAGGCATCGAACGTGTCATGATTGCGCAGGTAAAGGCGAATGATGTCTTGTAACGAACAAGAAACGAAGAAGTACTGCTGCTGCAAACGCAACTCTTTTCCTTGCGGCGTGTGATCGTTGGGATACAGCACCTTGGAAATATTTTCGGAGAAGGTTTTGGCGGCAACGGCTTGAGTGTAGTCGCCTGCATTGAACACATGAAAATCAAAGTCTTCGCCTGCTCTGGCTGCCCAGAGACGCAGAGTGTTGACCGTATTGTTGCCATATCCTGGAACAGGCGTGTCGTAAGGTGTGCCAAACACCGTGACCCGAGGCGACCAACGAACTCTAGATTTGCCCGATTCGTCGATCAACACTTCGGTGTGACCACCAAATTTGATTTCCACCATGTAGTCGGGGCGCGGAATTTCCCACGGATTGCCGAACCGCAGCCAGTTATCGGGATGTTCCACCTGCCATCCATCGCAGATCAACTGGTCAAAGATGCCAAATTCATAGCGAATCCCGTAGCCCATTGCTGGAATTTCGAGCGTAGCCATCGAGTCTAGGAAGCAGGCAGCGAGTCGCCCCAAACCGCCATTCCCTAGCCCCGGCTCTTCTTCGCGCTCGATCAGGTCATCTAGATTTAAGCCTGATTCTTTCAGCGCCTGCTGCATTTGGTCATAAAGACCCAGGTTAATTAAGTTATTCAGTAACAGCCGCCCGATCAAAAATTCTGCCGAGAGATAATAAACCCCTTTGGCGTCTTTGTCAAAGTAAGCTTGGGCTGTTTTGATGCGACGGTGCACTAGACGATCGCGCACCGTATATGCCAGTGCCATGTAATAGTCATAAAGGGTTGCAAAGTTTTCGTCTTTGCCCTGAATGTAATACAGGTTATCGGCGAGTGCTCGTTTAAGGGTTGACACGGTTGTTCCTGTGCGATCGTCTTCGATATGCACACGAACATCAATTGGCTGACTGGTCATAAGCTAAAGTTGAGTGATAATTCAACTAAACTAACGCACACTACAACTCTAATTGACAAGGAATCGTGTTGAAAACTACATCCAGCTTGAACTTAAGCAATTCTTAGGATTGCGATGCCAAATCTATCCAAATTCGGTTTTGTTCCGTTTTGCTGCCATTGGCGGCTGAGCGGACTGGTGCTGAGCGGGCTGGTTTTTAACGATGAAGTGTAGCGGCAGAAATTGACCCAATTCCCCCTTCTGCCCTTTCTTCCCGCTTTACCTTCCTGCCAAGGTTCAAGTTGTGAGTCTCAGATTAAAAGTTCCCTTATCTCCCCATCCTGACCCGTGGCACAATGATTCAATTGATTTGTTGATGATTTTGCCAACCACAGGAACACCATGACGATTCATCCTTCTCTCCATCAGGCGTTTGCTCAACAGCGAGCGCTCAAAGTAATCAGTGGCTTAACCAACTTTAATGCCGAACAGGTTGCCATGATTGTCAGAGCAGCCGAGCGCGGCGGTGCAACGTTTGTCGATATTGCTGCCGAGCCTAGCTTGGTTAAGCTAACGAAGCAATTGATCCAAATTCCCGTTTGTGTCTCTGCGGTGGAACCCGAACAATTTGTTGCTGCTGTTGCTGCCGGGGCAGACTTGATTGAAATTGGCAACTTTGATGCTTTCTATGCTCAGGGGCGGCGGTTTGAGGCAGCCGAAGTTTTGGAACTGACGCGGCAAACCCGAACACGCCTGCCAGAAACCACCCTTTCTGTAACCGTCCCTCACACGCTCGAACTGGATCAGCAAGTTCATCTAGCCGAAGAACTGGTCAAAGCTGGAGCCGACTTGATTCAAACCGAAGGCGGCACGAGCAGCCAACCGACTCATGCAGGCACTTTAGGACTGATTGAAAAAGCGGCTCCGACTCTGGCATCTGCCCACGCAATCTCACGGGCTGTTTCTGTCCCTGTGCTCTGTGCGTCTGGGCTTTCGGATGTGACTGCACCGATGGCGATTGCGGCGGGCGCATCTGGAATCGGTGTTGGCTCTGCCATTAACCGGCTCAATGATGAGTTGGCAATGGTTGCTGCTGTGCGGCGGTTCGTAGAAGCCCTGACAGCCGCTAATCTGCGCGTCAACGCATAAGTCTTGCCCTCCAAATTTCCCTGGGATGTGAGGTTCACAAAAGCCCAGCGCTGCGGAAGTGAGGAGGGCTGAATCAACCTGATTGACACTGATTAGAGCAATCTTAAGGCTAGAAGAAGCGTGTGGCTGAATCGGAGGATGAATCTAGAAGCGCCTCAGCTTCTCAGTCGGCGTCACATCCTCACATACGTCCCATCCTCACATACGTCACATCGTCACATAATTGTCGTCAACTCATGATGGCAGCCGGGACTCTGTGCTGAAGAATCAGGATGATCAGGCAGCAACGCCAAAACAAGTTAGGAGAAACAACGCTGCTCAAAACCCCGTAATCGGAATGACACCTGCTGTAAGCCTCGCTAAGATGAAGAAGTGTGAAGCA
Source organism: Cyanobacteria bacterium RM1_2_2 (assembly GCA_012033495.1). GTDB lineage: Bacteria > Cyanobacteriota > Cyanobacteriia > Elainellales > Elainellaceae > Elainella. The sequence goes on from JAAUQT010000002.1 coordinate 52,355, forward strand.
TTGGTTTACAGTTGAGCAGATTGGTCGAGCAGACTGGTTGAGCAGATCGTTTTCTCTAGTTGCAATGGTAGAGCCTGAATCGAATCAAGCGTTAAATCGAGAATTGGCAGCGCCAGCCGCAGAAATGTCGTCGCTAGAGCAGCCTACCCGTCCGATTACAACTCCGACCGAAGCCATCAAGCAGGCTGAAAAGTCCTTGAAGGACATTTACTTTATTAGCGGTTTAGGTGCTGATGAACGAGTGTTTCGGTTGCTGAAATTTGAGGGCTATCGACCTGTGCATATTCATTGGCTAGAACCAAAGCACAGAGAGCCAATTGCCGACTATGCCAAGCGTTTAGCAGTTCAAATTCAGTCAAATAGTCCTATTGTGATCGGGCTGTCGTTTGGTGGCATGATTGCCGTAGAGATCGCCAAACAAATCGAAGTCGAAAAGGTTATTTTAATCTCCAGCGTCAAAGATAAGTTTGAAGTGCCGTTCTATTTCAGACTGTTTCGCTGGTTTCAAATTCACCGCATCCTTCCTTACAAAAACTTGCGCTGGTTGGGTTACATCATCGCCTGCTGGCTCTTTGGTCTAGAAAGCTTGGCTGAACGTACCCTCATGAAAGCAATTCTGCTCGATACTGACATTCGATTTATGAAGTGGGCGCTTCACCAACTCATAACCTGGGATAACGAAACTGTGCCCGACCATCTTTATCAAATTCATGGCACAAGCGACCGAGTTTTTCCTATCTGCTTTGTCCAGCCAAATTTTGTCCTAGAACGCGGCGGACATTTCATGATTATGAATCGCGCTAACCAAATCTCAGCCTTACTGGAAAAAATCATGGCTTAGCCTAGTTCTAATGCCCCGCCGCATTGCATAAGGTGGTGCAGTATCGCCTCAACGCCTCCTCGAAAGAAGAAATGATGCAAACGGCGATGGCTTTGATGGTGGGTTGGGCTTTTATCTCGGAAGTGCTATCCATAGCCCAACTTTAAGGAATCGCTATTAGTTTATGCTTTGGCTTTAGCTTCATAGCTCGATGCTTAGAACCTGTTTGAAAAGCCCCCTAAATTCCCCATTCTGGGGGACTTCTCCGAGCCGATGATGCCTTCAAAGTCCCCTACCCGTGGGGGATTTAGGGGCTGAGAGGAGTTGTGTGTACACCAAGTCTCTTCTACATGGTGTTTCATACGAATTCACCTAGGGAGCAACCTTTCAAATGAAAATCCTCTACTTAAAGCGCTGACGCGGATTCGAGCGGCGTTCTCTTAAGAAAATTGTGGCTAGCGTGAGTACCGTAATTGGGAGTACAAACCAGAGCATGACGCTACTGTAAAGGGTAAACTATCGTGCTGGGTTGAAGCCAAGATTAGATAAACCGTATAGGCAATGTAGTAGCCCATGAAGATGGAGCCTTCCCAGCGGGCAATCAGGTTGCCAGTGAAGAACACTGGGAGACAGGCAATTGCCACGGCAATCATGACTGGAATATCGAAACCCAAAGCCGCATCTGAAACCGCAATTCCCGCAGGAGCAACAGTTCCTGACAGCCCCAGCACTGCCAGAATGTTGAAAATATTGCTACCAACTACGTTGCCTACCGCAATATCGCGCTCACCTTTCAAGCTCGCCACTACGGATGTTGCTAACTCTGGTAGCGAAGTTCCGGCAGCAACGATCGTAAGCCCAATCACCAGTTCGCTGATGCCAAAGGCACGAGCAATTGTAACGGCGCTGTCTACCAACCAGCGAGAACCCAAAACCAGCAAAACTAAACCCAACAGAATGTAACCTACATTAATCAATAGCTGCTTCGTTGACCGATCGGATGCATTAGGCTGTTGCCCATATTCCTGGCTATATTCTGCCTGCACCTCTGGGTTGGATTCGCTACGACTTTGGTAGATTTGAAAAATGGTGTAGGTTACGGCAAGCGTGAATAGAATAATTCCGTCAACGCGGCCGATGGTGCCATCTAGCCCAAACACCAGCATCAAAATCGACACGCCAATCATGATTGGCACATCCAGTCGAATCAACTGCTGAGCCACAATCAGCGGAGATAACAACGCCGACAAGCCCAGGATAAACAGCACGTTGAAAATATTGCTGCCCACCACATTCCCGACTGAGATATCTGCTTGACCTGCGAAGCTGGCGATCACACTGACTGCCATCTCAGGCGCACTTGTGCCGTAGGCCACAATCGTCAACCCAATCACCAGCGGCGAAATTCCGGCAATGATTGCGATTTTAGATGCCCCTCGCACCAGAGCTTCTGCACCAAGCACCAACAGTGCTAATCCGGCAATTAACAATAACAGCACTGTGATGCTCATATTTCTTTACTCTCAGTTCAATCATGTGGGGTTTCAACGGTTAGGAGATTTCTAGGAAAAAGTTGTTGCCACGTTGGGGCAGTGGACTCAGTCTTGCGTCGCCCAGATGATTGATCTGCAAAACCTGCCCGTACCAGGGGAGAGGGTTTCCTAGAAATTAGTGCTCACTAGCTTCTCGTGAGCGGCTTCCCGATCAGCAGATTTGGTCTCTAAATCCCTGGGTAGGGTTAAGAAAACAGGCGTTGCTGAATGAAAGCTTAAACGATGATGGCTCCGATATCCCCCTCCAGCCCTCAAAATGGGAGCCTAGGAAGATCCGGAAGCCCCCAAGTTTGGCGGGTTGGGGGGCAAATGCATCCCGTGAATCAGCAACGCCGAAAAGCACTGCTTAAAGCCAAGTTTTAAGCCAATGCTGTCTTAGCAAGGTGGAGCAGCTTAATACTGCGGCACCGAGGAGTCAACTTCTTGGCTCCAAGCGTTGATGCCACCTTTGACATTGATGCCGTCAATACCTGATTCTTTCAGAATGCCAATGGCTTTTGCAGAACGACCACCCAGTTTGCAATGAACAATCAGTTTGTGACCGTTCAGCAATTCTTTGACCTTGGCGGCTCCGTCTCCGTTTTCAATATCGGGAAGCGGCACGAGCACAGAACCAGGAATTTTGGCAATTTCGTATTCATTAGGGTTGCGGACATCCAGCAGAACATAATCGTTTGCGCCGCTGTCTAGAATTTGCTTGAGTTCTTGAACTGTAATTTCTTCCATAGATGCCTGCTGTTGAGCTTCTGCTGCTTTGGCTTGCGGAATGCCGCAAAACTCTTCGTAGTCGATCAGTTTTTCGATCACAGGGCGCACCGGATTCGGGCGCAGTTTCAACTCACGGAAAGACATATTCAGGGCGTTATACAGCAGCAGCCGTCCGCTTAAGGTATTGCCTTGCCCCAAGATAATTTTAATCGTCTCAGTGGCTTGGATCGTACCAATGATGCCGCATAGAACACCCAGCACACCGCCCTCAGCGCAAGAAGGAACCAATCCGGGTGGCGGTGGTTCGGGATACAGATCGCGGTAGTTGGGGCCCTCTTCATAGTTGAATACGGTTGCTTGCCCCTCAAACCGGAAAATTGAGCCGTAGACGTTGGGTTTGTTCAAAAGCACGCAAGCATCGTTGACCAGATACCGCGTCGGGAAGTTATCCGTTCCATCAACGACAATATCGTAGGGTTCGACGATACCCAACGCATTTTCAGCGCTGAGGCGAGTTTCGTACAGATCAATCTGACAGTGAGGGTTGATTTCCAGGATACGGTTTTTGGCAGATTGGATCTTCGGCTTGCCGACCCAGGACGTGCCGTGGATCACCTGCCGCTGAAGGTTTGAGCTATCTACAATATCAAAATCAACAATGCCAATTCGCCCAATGCCAGCCGCCGCCAAATAGAGCAGCAGGGGGGAACCCAGCCCGCCCGTCCCAATACACAAAACGCTGGCGGCTTTTAAGCGCTTTTGCCCCTCTAACCCCACCTCTGGCAGGATTAAATGGCGCGAGTAGCGCTCATACTCGTCTTTGCTCAATTGGATCTCATCCAAATTTGGATTTAGCATGGTAACTCTGTGAGATGAAGAGAGATTAAGGGTTTCAGAACTGATGCACAAGCTAACCCCTCCTCAGTTTTCCGGTCAAGGAAGTCTAAGGTTTGCTTCCCGCAAGGGGAGATTCAGGGGCAAGGGCGTCAATCCTGACAAAGTTTGAGGGGATGAGACGGATGACTTTTGCCTCTCTCTATTAAAGCAGGTCTAGTCCAGGAACTACGATTGGGCTGTTAGACTCAACATTTCTTCAGCCTCGAATTGGTTTTGTTCGTTCAAGCACCAGCATCGTGTCTCTTGGGCTTTGCCCTGCACCACTGACACAATGATGTAAGAGTAGCTTGACCACGCAACCGCCCGATCGCTCTCCGAGGGCACAGCCGCCTGATCAGGATGGGAATGATAGACGCCAATAATTTCTAGATTCTGTTCTCGCGCTTGGCGTTGCGCCTGAAAAATTTCGCCAGGATCGATCCAGTAACGCCGGATTTTGGTCATCTTGTCCTGATTCGTCTCCGTCAGTTCTGCCATGGCCGCAGCCGCTTCTAGATTCCAAGCATTTTGAGTTTGCCACACTTTGACCAAACAGCGCACCTGAGGCTGTTGGCAGCGGTTAACCTGGCCAAGCAACAAGCCGCAGCATTCTTCTGGGTAAGTTTGTTGAGCATGAGCCGTAATGGTTTCGATCTGCTCGGCAGTATACTTGAGCACTACGGGTTGCCTCCGCAAAAAATAGAACATTGCCGTAAAAAATGCGTTATTCCACGGTAATTAACCGCTGTTGCAAGAAGGCTACCGTCCGGTTCCAAGCGTCCTCGGCCGCCGCAGGATTGTAGGCTTCGGGGCGGGTGTCGTTGAAAAAAGCGTGTCCAGCATTCGGGTAAACATGAGCTTCAATGGTTCCGCCAGCCTGCTGAATTTGGGCTGCTAACTGCTGCACGGCTGCCGGCGGCACAAAATCGTCTTGCTCGCCAAACAGCCCCAACACCGGAGCCGTCAGCTTAGAAAAATCGGGATGAACATTGGGATGGATGCCATAGAAATCGACGACGGCTCCAATTTGATCGCTGACGGTCGCTGCCAGCAGCGCCAACTGTCCGCCTAAACAAAACCCCACAACCCCAAGCTTTTTATGCGTCACGCTAGGATGCTTCAGCAAGCAATCAACAGCAGATTCTAGCTCTTTTGCAGTTTGCTCAATGTTCAACGCCATAAACATGCGCTGAGCTTCATCGGGCGACGTTGCGGTTTCGCCTTGGTATAAATCGGGCGCAAGGGCAGCAAAACCCGCCTCAGCAAATCGATCGCTAATGGACTGAATGTGCGGCACAAGCCCCCACCATTCCTGAATCACAATCACTCCCATGCCCAGCGGATTTTCAGGAATCGCCAGATAATAATTCGTTCCAGGAATCTGCTGCCCCACGTTGCCTCCTTTTACCATTGATTTTTGATCATCCTTATCCTAGCGGGGATGGGAAAAATTCGGGTTAAGAGATAATTTTGCCCTGAAATTGCGCTGAGGAGATTTCTGAGCTATCTCGCTGGAGTGGGGCAGGTTGTTGAGGCAGGTTTTGCCCAAAGGATAGGTTGCAGGCGAGGATTGCAGGACTAAACCGGCCCGCACAGGGATTTATAGCTTCCATAGCAATCCTAAAATGATTCGTGAAGGCAAGATTCCGGGGATCTGAATGGCTACATGATAGAAATCTGCTTATAGGAAAGTGCGCATTGCATAGGGAAGATGACCCGTATCGTTGTGGGAAATCAGCATAGTTCTGCCGTCTGTTTCAATTAATACTTCGCTGATACCGCAGTTGTGGATATCGGCGTTAATCCAAGCTTCTGGAGATACTTGCAGCGCTCGGCAAATTAAATAGCGTAAGATATTACCATGACAGACCAAAACATCGTACTCTTCCCTGTCCTCAGTTGCTGCAAAGTAATGTGCAAAGACGTATTCTAACCGCTGTTGATTTTCCTGAACTTTTTCCGGTGAAAGGTTGGCAGCCCAAGCAAGAGGGCGAGACGGAACGCAGGGAATACATTCCCTTAATAGGGCGGTTGAATGTAGCGGCACATGGGGCAACTGTTTGGCAATCAGTTCAGCAGTTTCGGTAGCGCGTTTGAGATCGCTGTGGTGAATGGAGGTAATTGGCAGTTGGGCTAACCGCTTTGCGGCTAAGTGGGCTTGTTGGCGACCTAGCTCCGTCAAATAGCCATGCGCATCCTTAGGTTGGGTTTCTGCATAAGCGGTTTGTCCATGACGTACCAAATAAATGATTTTTCGCCCCATAGCTTCATTACTTTGGTTGAATTTTGACAGTTGAATTTTGACAGTAGGTGTCTTCACTATCGCATTTGCAAAGTGCAAAACTCGAAGGGGTAAGACCAATTCGCATTGACAGAATTCGATCTGGTCAGATCTTTGCATTCCTGGTCTAAGAGACTATTTTTGAACAAACATAAATGCTAGACCTCGCTCTGTGGCTCAATCATCCCTAACCCCTCTGACAAAAGCTACCGTGTACACCCATCCTGCAATGTGGATTCAAACCCCTGTCTGATCCGCCTCCATCTCCCTTTTTCGAGATGCGAAACCGCTTCCCGCAGGGTAAGAGAATTTAGGGTGATTGCAACCTGGATTTACAAACAGTCTCTAAACCTTATTCTGATTAAGTCTAGACTGTGTAGATGGGTACGCCCAACAGCTTTTCAAACAGCGCGAGTCGCTGGGTTTCGGCTGCATCGTAAACGCCGTAAACCTTGGGAAGCCGACCCGTAGCGACCAAAATGCTGCGAATTTCGGGGTTGTTAAAGCTGTTGAGATTGCGGTTCGTCAAAAGCGCCAAGCAAGCCGCGATCCCCACTGCCTGCCCGACGGCTACATTGTATTCGATGATGCGTCCTGCTGTGCTAGCATTGCCATCAAACCCCGATCCGGGGCCCAAAACCGCTAAATTAGGGACATTTTTCAGCAGCGCGTGTTTTATGCCCACATTGAAGAGCGGTTTTTTGAACGTCGGAGCAGGAGCACCCACTTCAACCGCCCGCTGATCGAGTCCCTCAATGCCGCCACGAGCATCAAACGCATAGCCAAATGTGCCAAGAGCTTCGTAGTCATAAACACCACCTGCCATCATTTGAGCGCCCGTCAGCGGCACAACGGCATCTGCAATGTTTCCAGCATGACGGATATATAGCTCTGAAGCCCGTTTCACCGCAGTTGCCCCCATGCTTTTTAGCCAGCGCTCCACATAGCCAAACTCGTTCAGCATCGCTTGTGTGGGTTTAGCGTTGTTGCGAGCCAGCGTTTCTGCCTCAGCCGCCGTGACAAAAAACAGCAGACAGTTCCAAGACAGCCGGTTTGTTCCTGGCAAGATGGCAATATTGGCGTTGTCAAACACTGCGCCAGTTTCAGCCAGGGCCATTTTAGTGCCACGAAAGGAATGATAAGCAATCGATAAAGCCTTGCTGTAGATATCTACATAATCTTTCCCGATGTCCATCCGCTTGAGGCGACCGTCTGCAAAATAGAGATCCCGCACGATCCGCCGTTTATAGTCCGGATCAGATCCGGCGACAATATCAAGCCAGCCCTGCGCTTCAGCATCATTTGGGTTGGTAAAGCGACGTAAATAGGCATCTTCAGTCGATCTGAGGGTTGGGGTGCTCAGCCCTTCGGTCTCAAACACTAGCGTCACCGAGAGTTCGGCCGTAGGCAAGCCCAGACTGGCAAAACCAGGCAGTTTTTTGACCCCCGCTAGCTGCGCCAACTCAGCGTTCACCGTACAGTCAAAAAACTGTCGCCCTAAATAGGTTTCGCCGCGCTTCAGCTTGATGCCAGCAATTTGAGCGCCACTCATGACCAGCGAATCCACATCCACTAGACTAAGAATGTCTACCCCTGATTCAGCTAGCATTTGTCGCAACACGGTATTGGCGCGACCCGGATCGAGCGACACTTTGACCACTCCGGCGCGAGTGATAAATTCCTTGTAGATGGCAGGCGGATCGCCAAAATCATCCAACTGCAATGCTTGCCGCACCCCAAACGGCACACTGCTGCGATCCAAATAGGCGAGCCTGCCCCGCACCAGATGGCCGCCCACCCCTTCCTGTGAGTTGCCCTTAAACATCAGTAAACTGGACGGAAATTTGTTCATGCGACGGCGATATTCCCGTGCGGCAGTCACAATTGCCAGAATGCCAGGAACCTCATCACCAAAACAAATAAAATCGTAGGAGCGAGTAGATTGGGTCATAAATTAAAGAGGTGCGTAGAGACGTGATGGGCGTGCCTGATAGGGTTCGCCAACGGGGTTTCGCAGATTGAGCGGATCAAAGGGTGGGTTGTAACACCCTAAGCAAGGACAATTGCAGCTTTAGACAAGATTTGTATACCGGATGACTGCATGGGCTGACAAGACGCTAGCAAACGGCGCAGGCAATGGCAAGGGACAGTGGCAAGGGACAGTGACAAGGGACAGTGGCAAGGGACAGTGGCAAGGGACAGTGACTAGGGACAATCACGAGGAGTAAAGGGACGGATGATGGACGACTTGAAAGAAGCTTTGTCGGCTCAATCGGATCAAGAGTCTGAAATTCAGCGTTTGCGAGCCGAATTACAGCGTACCCAGCTTGCCTATCACATGGCGAAAGAGGCAGAACAGTTTAAGGCAGGTTTTTTGGCTCGCACTTCCCATGAGCTTCGCTCGCCGCTCAATAGCGTGATGAGCTTACAGCAGTTAATTTTGTCAGATTTGTGTGAGGATGCGGACGAAGAACGGGAATTTGTCGCTCAGGCTTACGCAGCGGCTCAGAAGCTACTCAACCTCTTAGATAAACTAATCAGCGTTTCTAAGGCAACCTACGGCACTGAAAAGCTCCACCTACAGCCAGTTCTCCTCGAAGATGTGTTTATGGAAGTGCAGAGCCTAACCATGATGCCAGCCCAAAACCGCAGCCAACGGCTGGAGATTGAATATCCCGATCCTGATGTGCAGGTGATCGCCGATCCGCGCTGGCTGCGGCAGGTGCTTGTTAGCCTCGTTGATACGCCCATTGCGTTGATGCAGGAGGGCACAATCCGCGTGACTTCTCAAGTTGAGCCTGCCGAAAACATGGCTCACATTCAAATTGAAGACGAGCGCCCTGCCAGCTTTTGGAGCGAGCCAATTGATTTGCTGCAATCTTTGCAGACACGCGGGCAAATTTCCGATGCGGCTGGAAAACAAGCTGCCCAAACCCTTCCCGATTTGCTAGAACAATCTCCTTCTCCTGGCATTTCGCTGCTCGTAAACCAGACCCTCATTGACCTGATGGGCGGACGGTTGGAAGTGCTGCAAGTGTCCACATCGGCTGAAGCAAAGACCTGCATTCAATGCTCGATGCGGCTTGCAGGGGAAATGTAGAACAATTGTCTAGAGTCTAGAACGGTAAAGAACGTTGAGTGAACTGAGTTACCTTTGCAGTTGTAGTCTTCTTGCTGTTTGTTTCAGGCACCCACTCAAGCCGATCGCCTTTAAAGTCAGGATGAAGAGCGGCCAGTTTTGGAATCATTTCTAGAGCCGACTCATAATAGTGCTGATCAATTTCAATTCCCAAAGCGGTGTAACCAACCGCCGCCGCTGCCGCAATCGTTGAGCCAGAACCCATGAAGGGATCAAGCAAAATGCCTTCTCCTAGCGGCAATAAAGATCGCACAATGATTCGCATAAATTGCTGAGGTTTCAGACATGGATGATCGGAAATTTCCGTTTCGACAACAGGAGTTCGAGTGCTAGGTATCGCTTCAGGCAGGGGTTTGCCTATGGCAAGACGGCGCAACCCCCCTGTTTTCCACTGACGCAGATTATCGGCTACAGTCCGCTCACTGATCGGTTTACGAAATAACATCCAAGGTTCGTAGGCGCTTCGAGGCGTAACACAAACTTCTGGAAAGTCTTGTTCTGCCCCTTTAGAGGTAAAAGCAACTGTCAATGTTACAAAGGGAGGGGAAAGTCACAACGGACACAGCGGTTGGCATACGATTGTGTGCTATGAAATTAACGAAAAATGGGACATTGATTTCACACTCATCATGTTTGCTAATCTGAATGGGCATCAAGCGGCTGAACCTGACTGGGAATATGTGAAGAGTACCATCAACGTGGAAACTGGCAGCCAACGTACCGAAACTTACATCACCAATCTTTTTGGTAAAACAAAACTTCGTGATGGTTCAGTTTATCTAGACCCTACGAAAGTAAACCATCGTCGTTGGCGTCAAGCACGAAGAGGCGACAAAACTGCTCCTCCTTGGTCAATCTTCTTCTAAAAGATTGTTCAACCCCGTTTAAACTCACCATCAGTACGACTGCAACCCTTGTACTATGCCGCGAATTCCCATCAGAGCAATAGTGATTATGGCATCTGCGCTGTTTGGATTCAGCACTGCCTGCTCTGCCAATCGCTACAGAACTTACTACATTCCCTCTGAGTCGATGGCTCCGACCCTTGCGGTGAATGATCGAATTGTCACCGATCGCGCAATTTATCACACCACCTCTCCTCAGCGCGGGGATATTGTACTCTTCCGCCCAACCGATCGGTTACTTGAAATGATGCAGGGAGCCAACATTCACTCAGACACGCCTTTTGTGAAACGAGTGATTGGTCTTCCCGGCGACACGATCGAAATCAAGCAAGGCACAGTTTACATCAACAACCAACCGCTTCAGGAAACCTACATTGCTGCACCACCAGACTACGCTTGGGGCCCTGAAACCCTTCCATCTGATGCTTTTTTCGTGCTGGGTGACAACCGCAACAACGCCTTTGATAGCCATTTTTGGGGATATGTGCCCCGCGATCGGCTGATCGGAAAAGCGTTTATGCGCTATTGGCCACCCAATCGGTTTGGATCGCTGGAGCCAGAAATAGCAAACTGATTCACTGTAACCAAACCTGATTCAAGGTTAATCATAGAAAATTCCTCAGTCGGCTCTCAGCGAATCTAATCACGCTTTCGTTACAATCATCCTAACCTTTGAAGTATGGTTAATTGCGCCTGTGAATCCTGTCATTGATTACCTTCGCATCAGCCTGATTGATCGCTGTAATTTTCAGTGCCAGTATTGTATGCCGGAAGGCGAAGAATTAGCGTCTCTTCAACAGCAGGAAATGTTGACCAATGCAGAACTCTTAACGCTCCTGCAAGCGGTGTTTATTCCCTGTGGCTTTACTCGCTTTCGGCTGACGGGGGGCGAACCGTTGTTGCGTTCGGGTGTCGTGGAAATTGTTCGCTCGATTGCTGCCTTTCCTGAAACCCAAGATCTATCTATGACAACTAACGCTTTTTTGCTAGCGAATCTAGCGCAGAGCTTACATGAAGCCGGACTTCGCCGCATTAACATTAGTTTAGATTCTCTAGAACCTGAAACCTTTGATCGGATCATTGGGCGGCGAGGACGCTCTCGCTGGCAACAGGTTTGGAACGGCATTCAGGCAGCCTATCAAGTCGGGTTTAATCCGCTAAAACTCAATGTTGTTGTGATTCCTGGAATCAACGATCATGAAGTCTTAAATTTGGCAGCCCTTAGCCTTGATCAAGAATGGCATGTCCGGTTCATCGAATTCATGCCAATCGGCAACGCAGCCTTATTTGACCAGAAAGGTTGGGTTGATTCTGAATTTTTGCGACAACAAATCCGAGAACGCTGGGGACTGACAGAAGGACAAGTGAAAGGAAACGGCCCCGCTGATGTATTTAGAATTCCAGGAGCAAAAGGAACACTCGGCTTCATTAGCCAAATGTCGGAATGCTTTTGTGATCGCTGTAACCGCATGAGGCTCTCAGCAGACGGTTGGCTCCGCCCTTGTCTACTGAACGAAACTGCCCAGCTTAACCTCAAGGCAATGCTTCGCGCCAATGTCCCATTAGAAGAGATCCGTATCCAAGTGAGGGAATTAATGTCGGCAAAACCTGACATTAACTTCAAGATGCGAGAGTCAGGCGCAACCGGAGCCTATGCTCGCACCATGTCGCAAATTGGAGGATAAGGCAGAGGGTGGGAAAGCCGGAGTTAAAAGAATTTGCGTGTCCTCAAGCTCCTCCTCTTCTTTCCTTCTGCCTCAATCTCCTATTTCTTGACTGACCTACGTTTTCCCTACGCTGCCTGTCCCTTGCCTTCCCCACAACAAAAGCCTTCTGATCGACGGAATCAGAAGGCTCTGAGGAATAGCTAAATACTAGATGGCGCATCGCAGCCGCGCAGATGCAGCCAAATTTGACATAAGCAGCAAATTGTTAGGCTTGACGGGAGTAATACTCAACCACAAGCAGTTCATTAATTGGCAAAGCCACCCATTCGCGCTCTACCACACCGTTCACTTTTCCTTCCATTTTGTTCTTATCGAACTCTAGGTGGCTAGGCAAGTGAGCCAAACCGGGAAACTGTAAATTCGCCTCCGCCAGTTTACGTGATCGATCGCTATCTCGCACACCAATCACATCACCGGCTCGACACTGATAGCTTGGAATGTCTACCACTCTGCCATTGACCGTCACGTGACCATGATTCACCAACTGACGTGCTCCCGGAATTGTCGGGCCTAAGCCCATCCGAAACACCGTATTATCCAAACGCATTTCCAGCAGTTGTAGCAACACCTGTCCAGTTGAACCAGCAGCTCGGCGTGCCTTCCGCACATAGCGGAGGAGTTGCCGTTCTGAAACACCATAGTTGAAGCGCAGTTTTTGCTTTTCTTCCAAACGAATCGCATATTCTGAGCGTTTCTTGCGAGCCTGTCCATGTTGACCAGGCGGATATGCCCGTTTTGCACTTTTGCGCGTTAACCCTGGCAATTCACCCAGGCGGCGTGCAATCCTGAGGCGTGGGCCCCTATATCGCGACATCTAGCTTCCTCTCTAAAATTCAAAAACTTACCCAAAGCTATCATTCTACCGTCGGCACACTAGAAATGAAAACCCCTGAATCAGTTTCATCTAGTTGCCGCTTAAAATCCTAATGATTTCTGATAGGCAGGATCAGAAAAATAACCATATATAAGTGAAAGTGATTTTCTGCTTAGCAAAGATTAGGACAAATCATAGCTTAACGAGGAAATCAGCATTTTGGTAGGTCAAAAATTCCTTGTGCTAGGATTAATATATTGAGAACGTGCTCTCGCACCAATACAGTCGAAAAGCTACATCTTGACTCACGCTGTATTCGACTGAGAGCGCCCTAGTTAACTGAAGAATTTGCAAAATTCAATTTTTGACCTATGACTGAAGGTGTTATGAACCAGCAGGTTGCTCACCCGATGGAAAAGTTTCAGCGTCAAGTTCGATCGCTTGTGCAATCCAAAGCCGTGAAACCAACCGACCATCTGTGGAAGATTGCTCTGCTCTATGGAGATGAATGGTCTTATTGGAAGAAAGAACTCCAAGAGTTTGACTTCTCAATGCAAGACCCAATCAGCGATTTGCTAGCGGTTGAAACTTGGGAAGAAGATACATAAGAGGTCTGATTGCAGTCTAATTACAGGCTGCCAAGCTGCAAACGGTGATGCAGCGATGGCTCAAGCTCGAATCAAGTTCAAACCTAGATCATGTTCCAGCTTGCATCAGCGCTGCTTCTCGTTCTGAGTTTGGCTTCACAGATAGCTGCGAGCAGACAAATCTCCTATCTCAAAACTGTTTGTCTCAAAGCTATTTGAATCCTCATCTGAATTGAGGCTAGATTCTGCGCTGGAGCTTTCTGCTTCCAAGTGTTGCCAAACCTGTTGCAGCATTGGCTCCAACCCAATTTTTGCTACCGCCGAAATCCGGAAAATTGGCGTATGAGTCAACTGCTGCAACTGAGCCGTCATCTCTTCGACGATAGAACTATCAGAAGGCAAAGCATCAATTTTGCTGAGGGCTACAACTTGCGGGCGCTCGGATAATCCACGTCCGTAGGCTTGCAGTTCAGCTTGAATCGTTTGGTAAGCGCCAATCGGATCAGGCTGGGTTACATCGATTAAATGTAGCAAAACGCGGGTGCGTTCAATATGGCGTAGAAAATCATGTCCTAAACCTGTCCCCAAATGCGCTCCTTCAATGAGTCCTGGAATATCTGCGAAAACCGTACCATCGCCAGTGGGCTTCCGCACTACGCCTAAGTTGGGTATGAGTGTGGTGAAGGGATAATCGGCAATTTTGGGACGCGCCGCCGACAGCGCCGAAATTAAGGTTGACTTGCCGGCATTTGGCAACCCAATAATGCCTACCTCAGCCAGCAGCTTTAGCTCCAGTCGAATCGAGCGTTCTTCTCCGGGCAATCCGGGGAGCGCGCGTTCAGGAGCACGATTGTGGTTGCTGAGGAAATGTCGATTGCCTAAGCCGCCCTTGCCGCCCTTTGCGACACACAATTCCTGTCCGGGGTTGATCAAATCGCCTAAAAACTCGTCTGTCTCTGCGTCGTAGACCACCGTTCCACAAGGAACTTCAATTCTCAGATCGTCTGCTGATGCCCCAGTCATGTTTTTGGGTCCACCTTTTTTGCCGTCTTCGGCTTTAAACTGGCGAGCATACTGAAAATCCAACAAAGTTTGTAACCGCTCTACGGCCACAAAAATTACTGAGCCGCCGTGCCCTCCGTTGCCGCCGGCCGGCCCGCCAGCCGGAACATACTTTTCGCGGCGGAAGGCCACCATGCCGTCGCCTCCCTTACCTGCGATTACATCAACTTTTGCCTGATCAATAAATTGCATAGCGCTTAACCTCCAACTTTGATGGTAGGCGATCGAACTCCTGGTTAACCTAATCTTCCTGAAGGAGGCATCTATGGCATGAATAAAGTGAAAACGACTGCATAGAGGCTAAGATTCGTCTAAGTCTGATTGCAAACGATGAAAAATCCCTGATAGTTAGCAAATTGATCAGCTTTGACTGGAGTTGCATTGCCCTGCTCGCGCACCTTTTAGCTTAATCTAGCTCAGTTAATCAGTGCGATTTGCCCATTTCTTTACAAAACCTACATTGTTTGTTTGATCGAGAATTGGCGACATTTGACCATCCATCTGATAGGTTAGTAAAGAAAAATTAAGGATTGGTCATCTACCTGAATTCAACGCCCTGTTCATTGAGGCTGATTCAACACCGAAGCTGATTCGACACCAAGAACAGCAAATTCTGTATTTAGCTTCTTTGTTCAAAATAGGCAGAGTTGTGCTTCCTCAGTTTTTGGGAATTCTACGGAGTGAAGTTTTGGAAATTTGCCCCGGTTAGAGATCCACTAGAGCGAAGAGTACTCTTCTTTTAGAGTCCGATCTTCCAGGCTAGGAGACGGTCTTTCTTACCCATGTGATTCATAGGGAATATTTAGCATGACGACACAACGGAAACGCGCTCTGATTACAGGTATTACAGGACAAGATGGCTCCTACCTCAGCGAACTGCTGTTGGAAAAAGGATATGAAGTGCATGGCATTATTCGCCGGACTTCCACCTTCAACACTGATCGGATTGATCACATTTACGAAGACCCCCATGAAGAACAGCCTCATCTGTTCTTGCATTATGGCGATCTGACAGATGGCACAACGCTGCGTCGAATTTTGGAAGAAGTGCAGCCTTGCGAAATCTATAACTTGGGTGCGCAATCCCATGTGCGGGTCAGTTTTGATTCTCCTGAATACACCGTAGATGCGGTCGGAATGGGCGTGCTGCGCCTGCTCGAAGCCATCCGCGACTATCAGCAGCGCACCGGCAACGAAGTGCGTTTTTACCAGGCTGGCTCTTCGGAAATGTTTGGTAAGGTTCAGGAAGTGCCTCAAACCGAAACCACGCCGTTCTATCCTCGTAGTCCTTATGCTTGCGCCAAAGTGTACGGGCACTGGCAAACCGTGAACTACCGAGAATCCTATGGGTTGTTTGCCTGCAACGGCATTCTGTTTAACCATGAATCTCCTCGCCGTGGCGAAACCTTTGTGACGCGCAAAATTACCCGTGCTCTGGCTCGGATTGTGGCTGGTCAACAGAAGAAGCTCTACATGGGCAACCTCGACTCGAAGCGCGACTGGGGTTATGCCAAAGACTATGTGCGGGCAATGTGGCTGATGCTTCAGCAAGACCAGCCGGATGATTACGTGGTAGCAACGGGCGAAACCCATGAAATCCGCAAATTTTTGGATCTGGCATTCGGCTATGTCAACCTAGACTGGCACGACTACGTTGAGTTTGACGAACGGTATCTGCGCCCGGCAGAAGTAGACTTGCTGATTGGTGATCCGACCAAAGCGAAGCAAAAGTTAGGCTGGGAGCCTTCTGTCACATTCGAGCAGTTGGTTTACCTGATGGTAGAAGCCGACCTGAAGGCAATGGGACTGATTCCCCTCAATGGTCATACTGTGCAGCCCGTTTCTGACTATGCAACCGTGCGCCAAGCTGTTGGTGGCATGATGTAAATGAGTTGGAATGGTCGGGGTGGCACGGCGCGCTCTGCCCCTCGGCACTTTTCTTTTGCAAGCATTCTAAATAAGCAATCTCAACCATGACTTCAACCCCCCTAGATCTGACCAACCAGCGCATTTTGGTGACAGGTGGAGCCGGATTTCTCGGTCGGCAGGTGGTCGATCAACTGTGCCAAGCTGGAGCCAATCCTAACAAAATTACGATTCCTCGCTCACGAGATTTTAACCTGTGTGAAATGGAAGCCTGCCAGCAAGCCGTTGATCAGCACGACATTGTGGTTCACCTGGCGGCGCATGTGGGCGGCATTGGCTTGAACCGAGAAAAGCCTGCTGAACTGTTCTATGACAACTTAATGATGGGCACCCAGTTGATTCATGCGGCTTATCAAGCGGGTGTCAAAAAGTTTGTCTGCGTGGGCACCATTTGCGCTTATCCCAAGTTCACGCCTGTACCGTTCAAGGAAGATGACCTTTGGAATGGGTATCCTGAAGAAACCAATGCACCTTATGGCGTAGCGAAAAAAGCCCTGTTGGTGCAGCTTCAAGCTTACCGTCAGCAGTATGGCTTTGATGGAATTTATTTGCTGCCGGTGAACCTGTATGGGCCGGAAGATAATTTTGATCCGCGTAGTTCTCACGTAATTCCGGCTTTGATCCGCAAGGTGCATGAAGCGCAGCAACGCGGCGATGCTCAAATTCCGGTTTGGGGTGACGGCAGCCCAACTCGTGAGTTTCTCTATTCCACCGATGCGGCTCGTGGGATTGTGATGGGAACTCAGTTGTACAGCGAATCAGAACCCGTTAATTTGGGAACCGGCTATGAGATCTCAATCAAAGACCTGATTACGCTAATCTGCGAACTGATGGGCTATGAGGGCGAGTTGGTTTGGGAAACTGATAAACCAAACGGGCAACCGCGTCGCTGCCTCGACACTCAACGCGCTCAAGAGAAGTTTGGCTTCGTTGCTGAGATGGAATTTAGGCAGGGGTTGAAGAACACCATTGATTGGTATCGCCAGCACGCGGCCTAAGTGACAGTTGAGCTTAACCAAAATCATGAGCGAGATTAGAAAATGTTCTCTGATCCCGCTCTTTCAAGTATTGAGCCTAGTTACAAGTACTGAGCCTGATGACTCAACGACGAACCCGCTAAACCTTCGGGTCTTCGCTGACTTCAGGAACCACATCAGGACGCTCTTTGTCTTCCCAACCGGGGGGACGCTTAGAGTTATACCAAGCGATTGATCCGATCGTAACGGCAGCAATGAAGCCGATGACGTAAACAGCAGTGAACGCAAGTGGGAAAGAAGATCCTTCACCTGTCGCAACTTGAAGTAAAATCATGCCTGTTTTGTCCCCCCTAGGTTTGAAATCATTAATTTTTTTACCGTATCACTCAATTTACCGTATCTCTTTGCTACCAGCCTCTCTCTAGATCAGTATTCTCAAAAGATCAGTTGGTCAAACGCCAGTTCCTAGGGAATGGGAATTCAATCCGTTCGATCGTGGGGAGGGGCTTTGCGGTCAAATCGATTGCCGGATGCCCATTGATCTGTTGAACCCACCTGTCCAGTTTACGGATTGATTCAATCCACGATCCTAAGGGTTCGCAGGGGCAACGAGCGGCGGCGGGGCAGGTTCGACAATCGAAGGTGGAGCGTCCAGCGGCGGCGGTTCAGAAATGGGAGCTTGCACAGGTTCCTCAATGATGGCAGCAGGTGGGGCAACCTCCTCCATCGGTGGGGCTGGTTCTACAGGAGGGGCTGGTTCGTCCGGGGATAACGGCTGCCTCTGGCACAGCGGGTTCGGGCGGAGGAGCCTCACTGGGTTCAGGAGCAGCCTCACTGCTGCTAGAAGAACCTGAAGAATAGGAACCGCTATCGGCATTAGAGCCAGACGAATAGCTGTCGGAATCGCTCCAGCTACTTTCGCTATCGTCGCTCCATTCATCCTGACTTTCGCTTTCACCTTTTGAAGGATAGGGATTATTGCTTGCGTAAACCCGTCCTGGCTTCACGGGCTGAGCTTTGATGCTGCCTTCATGCGCCTCAATATCGGGTAATTCGGGAAAATCTTCAACGGGCATTCCGTCGGTTGCTTCCACCATAAAGTCGTACCAAGTGAGGGCGGCAGTGCTGCTCTGACCATAGGTGGGGCTACTGTCATCATTGCCTAACCACACACCAGTCACTAATTGCGGAATGTAGCCCACAAACCACAGGTCACGCCGCTTTTCTGAAGTGCCTGTTTTGCCTGCCACCTGCCGATCTGACAAGTAAGCGCTGCGTCCTGTCCCATTGGCGACTACTCCTTCCAGCATCCAAGTCATGATTGAGGTGCTGTCGGCGTCTAGGGCCCGCTGGGGCTGGAATTTTGCTTCGTAAATGAGCTGACCAAAGCGATCGTAAACCTTCGTGATGCCATGCACTTCAACATGGTTGCCTTCGTTAGCTAGAGTACCGTAAGCACTCGTTAATTCCAGCAAATTCACCTCGGACGTACCCAAAGCTAAAGAATAGGCAGGTAATAATGTTGACTTAATTCCCATCTTCTCTGCTAGCTTCACCACCGGATCAAACCCAACATCTACCAAGGCTTTAACGGCCACAATGTTGATAGACGAGGTCAGGGCATCGCGCATGGAAACAGAGCCACGATAGTTTTTGCCGTAGTTTTGCGGTTCGTAGCCGTCTACAACATACTTGCCGTCAATGTAGCCCCGGTAGGGCGAAAATCCGGCGGCGATGGCGGCTGAGTAAACAAAAGCTTTGAAGGTTGAACCCGGCTGCCGCTGGGCTTGGGTAGCTCGATTAAACTGGCTTTTACCAAAATCATCACCGCCAATCAGGGCACGAATTTGACCGTTGCGAGGATCAATCGACACCAGAGCCGCCTGCTCGAAAGCTTCGCCTGGCCCGTAGTTAGCAATGGCGTAATCTACCGTATCTTGAGCCAGTTTTTGCCACTTCAAATTCAGCGTCGTTTCAACGGTTAAACCGCCCAGTTCCAACTCCTCTTTAGAGACAAGATTGGGCAACTGCTGCTGCACATAGGAAGTAAAGTAAGGCGCTTCGCTCTTTACATATTTCTGTGCACCTGGCTTCACGGCGATGGGCGCAGACTTAGCCGCTTCAAATTCGGCAGGCGTAATGAAGCCAACATAAGCCATCCGCTCCAGCACAATATCCCGGCGCTGACGGGCTAGATCGGGGTTGATCAACGGCGAGTAGTCGCTGGGTGCAGGAGCCATGCCTGCGATCATTGCCATTTCGCTTAACGTCAGTTGCTCGACCGTTTTGCTGAAATAGATCCAGGCAGCATCAGCGACACCGTAAGCCCCCGAACCGAGATACACCAAGTTGAGGTAGCGCTCCAAGATCTGCTCTTTGGTTAGCTCTCCCTCCATTTTTTGAGCCAGCAGCGCTTCTCGCACCTTTCGCCCCAGACTGCGTTCTTGTCCTAGGAACACAATTCGCGCTAGCTGCTGGGTAATGGTGCTGCCGCCTTCAACCACTTCGCGGGCGAGCAGATTTTTTAAGCTGGCTCGCATGATGGCATCATAGTCAACGCCATCATGTTCATAAAAGTCCTGATCTTCTGAAGCAATAAAGGCTTCCGTCAGGCTTTCTGGCATTTTCTGGAGATTGACTTTTTCCCGTGTCGCGGGGCCAATCTGCTGTAAAACCGTGCCGTCTGCTGATTTGATGGTCAAAGAGCCAGTACGAACATAAGTAAGTACCGCCGAAGTATCGGGCAAGTCGCGCTTAATCGATTCAAGAGTTGACCAGGTAGCTAATCCTAGCCCAGCCGCCCCAAATCCAAGCCCTGTCAGCCCCCATGCCCACCAGCGTTGATGAAGGGGCGCGCCCCTTTGGAATGGGAGCAGATTGGTGGTTTGAGTCCTCTGATGCTTGCCAAAACTTGCTGGCTTGCGGCAACCATCCATGTCGCCGTTTCCGTGCCAAGCGAGGCTTAGCGCCAGGAACTGGAAGAGGTCGATCGAGAGATTCGGAGGAGGGAGTTGCCGAATTTGAAGCGTTCCGATTCGACTTTGAGATTGCTCTCAGCTTGGTCAGAAAATCTGTCACTACAATTCCTCACAAACCATCACAAAGCATATCAAGCAGTCCCCAATCTGGTGTCGAGCTCATGACCAAAACCATGGCGATTGGGGCTTTTGCCAAACAACTGTTGCCAGATCGACTGCTCACAAGAGAAGCGTTAGCAGGCGAGTTTTGAAGAAACAAAATCATAACCCAAGATTTGCTCTAACTGCTGCAACATTAGCCAAACCTCATGCCGAGCAGTGCTACAGGCGAATTTTAACGATCCAGGGAGACTTCCGTTAACTTCATCCAAACTTAGTCTTTTTTGAAATAAAACGCAACCGCAAGCGCTCAGTTCTGTGTTATGCAATTGGCTACTAGATGCCAGCATGTCCAAACGCCAAGGCCGTCACCAACATACCCAGCACCAGGAAGGGCTGAGCACTAGCCTGATATTTGACATCATTTTTGAGCGGGTCGCGCAGGAAGTACATATCTTGGAAGGTAATTTGCGGAATGATCAGCAAGATTAAGAGCACCGCATACAGATTTTGATGGATGCCAATCAAGTAGGCTGCGATGCCCGATTGAAACACATCGATCATTAGCACACAGATCCAGGCGGCAGTTGTAATGCCAAACATTACAGGCAAAGACTTCAACCCCAGTTGTCGATCGCCCTCAACGCTCTTAAAGTCGTTGACAATCGCAATGCCCAAGCCTGCCAAGCTGTAGAACAACGTCAAAATTGCTACCGTCCAGGTGAGGTCGCCAAACAGAGCGTGACCCGTCCACCAAGGCAGCGCAATGTAGCTGGCTCCGAGCGCATAGTTTCCTAACCAGCCGTTCTGCTTCAGCTTCAGCGGTGGGGCAGAGTAGATATAAGCCAAAAACGCGCCGCCAACGGCAATCAGGGTAATGGTGGGAAACTCGTGCCCTGCCCAAACATCCAGCCCGTAGGACAAAGCCATGCCACCAACCAGCAAAACCAGAATTTGGGCCGTCACTTGTGGAATCGAAATCGCGCCGGAAGGAATCGGTCGATATGGCTCATTGATGGCATCAATTTCCCGGTCGTAAAAGTCGTTGAGCGTTTGGGTGTAGCCCGTCATCAGCGGCCCGGACAGCAACATACAGGCGGCTGAAATCAGCACATTTTCTAGCGTCCAGGTAAAGTTGCCCGAAGAAGCCGCGCCGCAAACCACGCCCCAGATGAGTGGAATCCAGGTGATGGGCTTCATCAACTGCAAGCGAATCTTCCAAATCGAAGTTTCTCCAGGCTGAGCGCCCTTCATACCGAGCAGTTGGCGAGTTTTGCAGTCCGATCGACCGCAGCACCTGTCCCAGGGTTTGCCACAGCATTAGTCTCAGCCTGGGTGACAGGATCGGTGGGAGAACCAGAAGATGGGATAGGAGACTCAGACATGGTAAATCACGGTTAGCGTTGAATGAACAAGCCTGCTCGTCAAATTAACAGGTGTCCAGCTTCCTAGCCTACCGCATTGCTAGAAAAAAACATGAAGGAAAATTAACTTTCCGCAACCCCTCTCAACGTCGCTTTTTGGTTTTAGTCGATTTAGGTTGAAAGCCAGGCTTAGATGAAGGGGGCTGAGCGGCTTGACTTGAATTGGCATCGGGGGAATTCGCCAAATATTGACGGTTGCGTTCTCGCACCAGCGCGTCTCCGTCACCGTAGAAAAAGGAAAGCAGCGCAAACCGATGCCCTTGCGTGACCGGCGTGGCCTCATGCAGCAACGAACAAGAGAAAATCACTGCCTCTCCGGTGTCTGGACGGTACAACTGCGAGCCGTATTCTGGAAACCGCAGGCAGCCACCTTCATAGTCTCCGGTGTTCAGGTTGAGCGACATCGCAAAGCGGCGGTGGGCTGTGCCTTTGGTCGTGTTGTCACGATGACGGTTGAAAAAGCCCTGATTTGCAGCATCGTAACGCGCCACAATATGACGTTCAAACCGGGTAATGCTGAACTGAAACACTTTTTCAATTTCCGGCTTGACGCGCCGAATCACAGCCTGATTGATTGCCTCTAACCAAGGCGTCTCTGAGAGGTTGATATCCTGTCGCTTTTTGAACCCCGGATCGAGAATTTCGACCGTTTTGCCGTCCACCTCTCGCATGAAGCCAGAATCTCGCGCCTTGCCTGTCTCAAATAGCTGCACCAGCGTTTGGCAAAGCTCTGGATCGAGCACTCGCGGAATCAACAAAACTGGCGCTTGCCGAGCGGCTAGGATAGGGGGCGGAAATGGCGGAAACTGACGAACATAGTTAAGAATTTCAGCCACATAATTTTCGGACTGCTCCAGCGGAAAGACTTTCAGCACACGCAGGGTTGGATCGAGCACAAAAGTCGTGGGACTGTAAGTAAATTCTTTGGTTTTAGCTGTGCTTAAAGCAGATGTGCCGGAAGTAGTAGATGTGCCGGAAGCAGATTTACTGGAAGTAGGGGTACAAACGCCGTACTGTTGGCTAACAGTTTGTTCAAAATCCCACAGAAATTTACAGTAGGTTGGGTGAGTGATTTCGTCGGCTAAAAACTGGTCATTGGGATCGATACCTACCCCAAAAAAGGCACTTCTTGCGCTGCTAGTTCAGATTGCATGGCGCAAAAATCTCGAACCGCCTGAGCCGACTGCGGAATTTGAGTGCTGCCAAAAAAGAACAAGATAATCTGATAGCCGCCAACCGTATCAAAGTTGTAGTTCGGGTTAGAAGTGGAAGGCAGCCTAAACCAGGGAACCGGATCGCCAACTGTCAGAGAAACCATACGAGTCATCAAAAGACACCATATTTCTAATTCATACTGACTGCTCTCAAATCCGCAATTTGCAGCAAGACAGGTTCAAACAGCACAAATCAGAAATGAGATCAATATAGCTTCATCTCGGTGTAAATCAGCACTCACGTTCAGATCCTTTAATTCTTCGAGAATTGAGGAATCTAAACCCTTGGACTCGGTTTCGACAGGTTTGCACAAACGGTTGCTAGGGGCTGTGATCAATTTCAGCTAAAACCCTGACAATGACTAGGCGACAGCCCCCAGCCTGTCTTGGGGAGCGAGTGCGATCCGGTGGATGCGGCAAGCGTTTGACCCTGAATGGACGACGCGCCTTACAGCGAAATAATCAGGTAGCTATCCTGAAATTTGGCTCCGGTCACTTGCCGCCCGCGCAGTTCAGGAGGCAGCAAAATATTGCGCCGCTGATCGCCTGCTTCGATGGTGACTTCTGGGCCGTATTGAGTCAGTTTGACCTGCTTCTTATCAAATCCGGGCAAAAACAAGTAAACTTTGCGCTCGGCGACGTCAACGCGGATAGGTCTGGGCGCTTGTGTTGCTGCACTGAAGTCGGGCATAGCTTGCATCAAGGGCTGCCAGTCTTGGCTGGTGCGGTTAGGAAGCTGATGCACTGGCAAAGGCGCAAATTCTGGCTGCACTGCTTCCCGACGTTCTGATCGGTTGAGCAAAACGCCGCCAATCGTTAAGCCAATTTGCTGCGCACTACCCCAGAGATACTTGGCTACAGCAATCGCATCTGGGGCGTCGGTGGTGACGAGGTAAGCAGCGACTCGATTTGGGTCGGCAACGGCAGCTTTGCCCTGCTCTAGGGTCGAGTTCATTTGGTTTGCCCCAGGCTGATTCAACAAATCGCCTGTCCAGTTAACATTCAGCACTGAGGCGGCCACAGGCTGCACAAAAGGCGCGATGGCTTTACCGAGATCAGAGTCGGCAAAAACCTGACGAAACCGCCGAATGTACCAACTCATAATTTCAGGTGTGCCCAATATGCGCAAAGTGGACTGGTCGCCGTCGCTGTCAAACACAATCGCGTCATAGTTGCCGCTGCCGTCATAGCGACGGATGGCATCAAGAGCCAGCGCCCCATCCATTCCCGGCAGCACTCCCAACTCTTGACCATACACCACTTTGAAGAAAGGCGACCGTAGGTATTGCGCTTCTAACTTTTTTAATTCTTCCCAGCTTTGCTCTAGCAGCGCTGTGGTTTGAAGCTGTACGGCTTTCAGGTTAGGCCCAATCTCCTGGGGTTCTGCACTGAGGGGCATCCCCAACAGCACCGACAAAGCAGGGCTGGTGTCCTGACTAGCGAACAAAACCCGTTTGCCTTGAGTTGCCAACTGTTTTGCCGCTGCAATTGCTACCGTCGTGCGACCTGTTCCACCCTTGCCCAGGAATGTCAGAACCAATGCCATAGTGAATATCCTTGCTTGTGAGAAGCAACTCCAGTTAAAGACAACTAAAGCTGCACGTCATTCCAATCTTGCTAATGCTCAGCCTTGCTGCAATGAGACAGGCTTCCTCATGCTACCGAACATCAAAAAGGGGATGCCTCGCCTGATGGAAATAAACCTGCCCTCCAACCTGCAATCAATCCCCGTATTCTGAATTTTAGAATGGGTGTTGTGAACCAGCCCTAAAAGCCAGAGCCAGAGCCAGTTCTTTCCCCTAACCAGGTTCTAACTCATCTTCAAAAAACCAGGTGATGAAGTTGTCTTCAAATTTCACCACGACACCCACGCCGCTACCGTCAACCATTTTGAACTCTTTAATCACACCCGTTTTACCTAACCGCTCAATCACCTCTTTAGGGGAGCGATCGCGTAACCGACGCACGCGCACCTTTTGACCGATTTCCATCTCCACTCCACAAAGGATAAACCATGAACCAATATATCAGTGCTTGTCCGTATTTACGCGATTTTGAACCGCCGATCCGCGATCCTCGGTACTCTGGTACGGGTCTGTGAGATGGTGAATGGGTGGATAGGTGTAAGCTGCTTGCTTAAGTTCAATTAAAATCAGTTCAATTAAAATTCAATCTGCCAACTGCCCTCCCTTCAAATCATGCTTGCTAAAAGAATTTTGCCTTGCCTTGATGTCAAAGCTGGACGAGTCGTTAAAGGGGTTAACTTTGTTAACTTGCGCGATGCGGGCGATCCGGTTGAACTGGCCCAAATTTATAACGAAGCGGGGGCTGATGAGTTGGTTTTTTTGGACATCACGGCAACCCACGAAGATCGAGACATTATTTTTGATGTGGTTTACCGCACGGCTGAACAGGTATTCATTCCGCTGACGGTGGGTGGCGGCATCCAATCCTTAGAAACAATCAAAAAATTGTTAAGAGCCGGGGCTGATAAAGTCAGCATTAACTCGACTGCGGTACGCGATCCAGACTTCGTGAATCGAGCCAGCCAGCGGTTTGGCAATCAGTGCATTGTGGTGGCCATTGATGCACGGCGCAGGCACGATCCAGTCAATCCAGGCTGGGATGTGTATGTGCGCGGTGGGCGAGAGAATACGGGCATTGATGCGGTTGCGTGGGCGAAAGAAGTAGAGCAACGCGGGGCGGGAGAATTGCTGCTCACCAGTATGGATGCCGATGGCACGCAAGCGGGCTATGACCTAGATTTGACCCGCACCATCGCCGAGCAAGTGCAGATTCCGGTGATTGCTTCCGGTGGAGCAGGCAACTGTGCCCACATTCATGCTGCTCTAACAGACGGCAAAGCTGAAGCCGCCCTCCTTGCCTCACTACTGCATTACGGACAGCTAACGGTAGCAGAAATTAAGTCCTATCTGAATCAACAGCAAGTGCCCGTTAGATTGTTGTAGTCCGACTGTCTGGGCTAATTATCTGGGCTAATTATCTGGGCTAATTATCTGGGCTAATTATCTGGGCTAAGCTGCCCTAGTTTTTGTGAGCGTTGTTTGACTCAAGGCGCATCTGCTGGGTCTTGCAGATGCCGAAATTGCTCTGCTTCATTGAGGTTGCGCTTTGCTCTGAAGATAAGCCAATATTTATTGCAAATTGTTGAATTTGCAGTACACTGAACGCGGCTTAAAACCCGGCAAACCAAATTTGGAGCAGCTCTCGCCTGTCCAAACAGTCGCTCTGGCTTAAGTTTCACCTACTACAGACTTAAAAGACTCTCATCTTTGGAGAATGAATACCTAGAGACAGCTTTCTGAGAGTTTGTTAATATGTGTAAATATTACATTTCGTAAAATTGTTTAAGAATGTTTTTCATTCTATTTGTTGTAATTGGACTCGTAGCATGGGCACTGCATCTGATGCAGGAAGCCATTCAGCGTCGAGAATTTTCTTTGATGTTGGCTGGGTTCCTGGTTTCAACTGCGGCCGCTGGCATGATGGCTGTTTATTTTTTAATGAACCATTATGTAGGCTACATGTCTGAGATGGCGCATCGCTCCTATGTGATGCAAGAGTCATCCGATTCGATTGTTTGGTCGGGTTACGTTGATCCCTATACAGGTCGCCTGCTTGAACCCGCAGAACTATCTGCCCTGATGGATTACAGAGCCAACTGAAAGAACCAATTGAAAGAATAAATTTAAGAACACACAGATTTTTTTATTGGAGTAGGGAGAAGTAAAAAACAGAAGGCGGAAGCAGGTTTATTTGGGTGTGGGTTGCGGTGCACCCAATTCATTGGCTCTACTGAGCGTTGAGCGCAACCTCGTAATAGGCTGACTCGCTGTTTTCGATAGGTTTTGCCTCAGAAATTGCCCTACATTCACTTAGATACAATCTTTCATTTCTATCTCTTCATCCTCCCTAACTCTTCATTTTTCTCCTACCGCTGCCCTTTGCCTTCTTCCTCTCGCCTCAACAAAGGAACTCCCCATGCACGATTCTCTCCTCAGTCGATTTCGTGGCGCTTTTCTGGGTGTACTTTTGGGTGAAATGGTGGGAGTTCATTCCTTGCCGCCTCAACATTCCAGATGGACAGGGCAGAAATTTTTTCAAGGGCAGTTTGGCAAAGGATGGGGTCGGGCGGCTCGCTCAAATCATGCAGTGAGGCTGATGCTAGCGCAAACTGCTGCGCTAATCGGCTCTGAAGAACACTCTGCAAGAAGCTCTGAGCCAGAGTCCTCAAATGATTTAAGAGAACTGGCTTCAGTCGAGTATCCAGAAAACTGGACTAGCGCTCCCATTGATAGGGCTGGAGAAATGATGCTGGCGACGCTGCCGCTGGCTTTGTTCTATCACGATCAGCCCTTGCGCTACAGAATGGCTTTGCAGGCAATTAACCGACCTGCCGCGAATAGATTAACAAATGAAGCCATGTCCGCCTCGACGCTGGCAGCAACAACTGTGATCGGGCAAGCAGTTTCTCTGATTCTGCGGGAGCGGTTTACCCAGTTTGAACTCATTCCTCAAGTGGTGAAGGATCTCGATCTTTGGGACTCCTCGCCGGAGCTAGCGCAGGATTTGATGCAGATGCAAGGCTGGCTCGAACAGCGGAGTGCTCTTGCTAACGTTGTTCGTCACGCTAAGCAAATGGCTACTCGCTCTACAGCAAATCCAGCTTCTCTAGTCGCTGTGTCAGCCCTATACAGCTTTCTTTCTACCCCAGATGATTTTCGGCTTTCCTTATTGCGTTCTACTCAGTTGCATTCATCTATCTTGCTTCCAACCCTGACAGGTGCAATTTCTGGGCTATATAACGGCATATCAGGCTTACCCGTGTTTTGGCGACAGCAGGTGTGGACGGGTGAGGTTGCTGAATTGAACCAGCGTTGGGGGATCGCTTCAGAGGCAGAGGTTGAGCATTTTGCCGATCGGTTGCTGGCTTGCTGGTCGGGAGCTAACGACCCGATGGCTTGGCTACAGCAGCCCCAATTTAACCGCATTACCGCCGCCCCACGCGCGATTCGACCTGACTAGGCATCAGGCTGGATATCAGATTTGATATCGGTTTAAGTATTGGGTAGTGCTATTTAGGAAAGGACGTAGAAAAAAGAGCGAGGGAGAATAGAAAAGTAGACCAATATTTCCCCTCCTATCGATGATTAAACCTCTGTTGCAATGTCCGAGTTGCGGCTCCAACGACA
>JAAUQT010000117.1 GCA_012033495.1 Cyanobacteria bacterium RM1_2_2
CCTTGAATGATAGAAGAGGGTTATCGAGGGCAACGTAAAATCTGTTTGATTGCGTCGCATGGCGATCGTCCACAATCTTCATGTCATTGCTAGAACCCTCACCCAGCCTCAACAGCAGGCTACTTGATTAGGTGACCGGCGCCCTAGGTTCTACATCGATTCCATCTATCCACGCTGATGAAGTCGAACACTTCATCAATTCAGGCAATTTAGTCATTTCATCCGCCCTGACAAGTCGGACAGGAATACAGCCGTCTGCCAGCCAGCATTTCTTTCACAATCGGGGTTCCGCAAACATAACAAGGCTTGCCCTGCCGTCCGAACACAAAATGCCGATAGTCGCTGCGTCGTTTGCCCTCCGCTTTGAGTTGTTGAGCAAGCTGCAAGTCATTCGTGATGCCTTTAGAAACATACGATTGATGAGTCACTGCAATCGACGCTTCTGCTAATTTAAGAATCTGTTTCTGAGAACAATCTTGTGGACGGAATGTAGGATGCACTCTCGCAACAAATAGAATTTCACTGCGGAGATAGTTACCTAAACCGCAAAGGAAATGTTGATCGAGCAGCAAAGAAACCAAGCGGCGACGGTGAAACCGAGAATCTAGCAATCGCTCAGCGATTTGAGCAGGGGTCGTTGCTTCATCTAGCACATCTGGCCCTAACTTACTCAAAAACGGATGATGCAAAACGGCGACTTCATCTAAAACTTCGATTTCAGAAGCGCTGTAAAGCAAAGCAGATTTCTTGTCGCTGTGAATCGCTAGCCGCAGTTGGCGGGCTGTTTGCGGATAGTCGTGTAGCGAGCGAATCATCCACACCCCATAAAGCTGATTGTGGCTGTAGATATTCAACTGGTTACTAAACCGAATCAGCATGGCTTTGCCTTTCGTCTGCACTGCTGTCACCTGCTGCTCTTTTAAAACTGTTTCATAGCGCTTGAGATGATCAA
Organism: Cyanobacteria bacterium RM1_2_2; assembly: GCA_012033495.1. Classification (GTDB taxonomy): domain Bacteria; phylum Cyanobacteriota; class Cyanobacteriia; order Elainellales; family Elainellaceae; genus Elainella. Next base: position 953 of record JAAUQT010000117.1, read on the forward strand.
AGGCAAAAAGACGCTGGTGATAGGACGCTCAACAATTGCTTTGGCAATTTGATCGGCAGCACGTCTGATTTCTGGCCCTTCTGGCATAGCGTCTTCCTAGGATTCTTTTACCAGCGTAGCAGGACTCGTTCCGGCTGCCCAAATCACCAGCATGAGCGCGAGTTCAGGTAAGTTGTGCCTCGTGGCAGAAGAGCTTTGCCATGAATTCTGCTAACTTAGCGGCTGAACTATTTAAATTCATTAGTATTAGGCCGTATCAAATGCCAATTGATTCGCATATTTGGGAGTTTTTAGTCATCGGACTCCTCTTGCTTGGCGTCACCCTGACCTCCAGTCGAATTAGCCGCTTACCCTTTTCCTATGCGCTGATTTACCTTATCTTTGGAGCTTTCCTCGGCCCCTACGGTGTTGGAATTATTGATCTCTATCCAGGTGCAGAATTTCTAGAACGCCTCACCGAAATTGTGGTCATCGTCTCGCTGTTTGCTTGCGGCATCAAAATGAATCGTCCGCTCAACTTTTGGGCCTGGCATTCCACGGTGCGCCTGATTGGACTATTGATGCCGCTCACCATTGCCGCCGTTGCGTGCGTCAGTCACTTTTTGGTCGGGATGAACTGGGGAGCCGCCATCCTACTCGGAGCAATTTTAGCGCCCACCGACCCAGTGCTGGCTTCAGAAGTGCAGATTGCCCACACCAATGACCGCAATGAGCTACGGTTTGGTCTAACTTCTGAAGGAGGGTTAAATGATGCCTTAGCGTTTCCTTTTGTCTACTTTGGTTTGTATTGGTTAAAGGATAGCAATTGGCAAAATTGGTTGACGTTTTGGGTTGGAGTAGATTTATTTTGGGCAATTTCTGCTGGAATTTTAGGAGGAATAGTCGTCGCGAAGGTTGTCAACACACTTGATAAAATTTCCCGTCGCACCAACGGAATTGAAGCAGGAATGGAAGACTTGGTTGCGCTAGCGACAATTTTACTCGCCTACTCCCTCACCGAAATGATTAACGGCTACGGGTTTCTGGCGGTTTTTGTAGCAGGCGTGATAACCCGTCGCAGCCGAGCTTTGAAAGGTGAAAACAAAGTCTCCCGATTGCACTTCACCGAACTTCTAGAACGGATGCTGGAAGTCGGAACGATTCTCCTCCTCGGATCAATGCTGCGAATTGAACCTCTTCAAGCTTATGGCGGACAGGCACTTCTAGTCGCAGGATTACTCATTTTCCTGATTCGCCCCCTTGGAACTTGGATTAGCACCATCGGGGATGACCTGCGCCCAGCAACTCGTCTGCTCTATGGCTGGTTTGGCATTCGGGGCGTTGGTTCGCTCTACTATCTTTCTTACGCGCTCAGCGACGGAGTTTCAGGTCAAATTGGGGCCCAGCTAAGCTGGATTACTTTTTTTACGGTTACGCTCTCAATGGTGCTGCATGGCATTAGCGCAACGCCGCTGATGAATTGGTATGAGAAGCGATTTGGAGCAGAAAACCGCCTTGAACCTGAAACCCTGGAAGTTGGAGGAAATGAGTAACTCCTCTTGTACGGGGCGGCTACGCAAATCGCAGACGGCTACGCAAACAGCCAGAAAAAGGGGGCAGGCGTAACCCCTCCTCTGATAGCTGCTGAGTTCAGCCAGTCTACCGACCGAGAGTGTGAAGCATTTCAGCAACTTTTATCTGGGTCGCGTAGTCAAAAGTAAGGTGGCTGCTGCTGTAAAGGCAAAAGCGCAGGTTTTCTAGACTATCCTGTCAGCGCCATCTTTTGACCCTCAAGCACCCATCAGAAACCGAATCACTAAATATGCTCCGACTGTGATTAACTGAAGCACCGCAATTGGAATTCCATATCTCAAAAACACATTGAAGGAAATTCGCTTGCCGTGTTGTTCAGCAATGCCCGCCGCAACAATGTTGGATGACGCGCCCATCAACGTGCCATTTCCGCCTAGCGTTGCCCCATACATCATCGCGAAAAATAGCGGCATTACCTCAAGCGGCATCTGACCTGCAAAGTCGTTGCTCAGAACTGATGCATCTGCTAAACCGACATTCACCACATACTCCTTCAGCATGGGAACCATTGCCACGACCAGCGGAATATTAGGAATGATACTGGACAATATGCCGACGACAACAAGTAGAAGAATAGAACCTAAGGCAATGTTGTGACCAATCACAAACGCTAAACCTCCGGCTGCACTGCTAATGACGCCCGTTTTTTCCAGCGCCCCAATTAGCACAAAAATACTCATGAAAAACAGCAGCGTACTCCAATCCACATCTCTCAAAATGTTTTGCACAGAATCAATCTTGCCGTGATGGGTGAGCAGCAAGCAAAGAGCCGCTCCGAGCAAGGTGATGTTGGCAGGCGAAACAGGCGTAGGCAACATCTCCCCAATGACAAAGAAGATCAACACCATTGCCACAATTAAGCCACCGAGGGCCAGCATACGCGGATGTTTGATGGTGGGATGAGGCAGATCCGTCAGGGTGTCTAGCTTCTTATGCCAAATGCGCGGAAACAGAAAAGGCAACACAGCTACAATTGTTGCTACAGCAATCACTCCGCCCAAGCTGAGCTTCAAAAGGTAGTCGATAAACGTCATGTTGATGGAACTACCGACAATAAACGTTGCCGGATCGCCCACCAGCGTCAGCAAGCCAGCACTGTTCGCCACAAACACCATTAGGATCAGCAGCGGCACAAAGTTGATATTGAGTTCTTGCGCAATAGGCGGAATCAGAGGAGCTAAAAGCATCACCGTTGTAGCATTGGGGAGCATGGCGCAGATGGGCGTGGTGATAGCCACAATCCCCAACAGCAGGCGTTTTCCTTCTCCCTTTGCTAAGAGCACGATTTGAGTTCCTAGATATTCAAAAATCTGGGTTGGCTCAAACGCCCGCACCATCACCATCACGCCAAAAAAGAGCGCCAGCGTAGAATGACTTTGCCCAATGTAGGCAATCGCTTCATCAAGAGTTAGAACATGCAAAAAGATCAGCAGCATCGCGCCTAGCAAGGCGGCAATGGTGAGGTGCATCCGGTCAAAAACGATTAGGGTAAGCACCCCGATGAAGATCGCAGAAGATGTGATCCCAGCCCAATTTTCCATTCAGTTTTCTCCTCGATGATACAAATGCCTGAAGTACCCAATAGAGCAAGCTTGAAACAGGCGATCTGAGCAGTACCAGCCAGGAGAACAGCGAAAGGCAGTAGATTTGCTATTCGCTGAGTCCCCTCTCAATGCCGACGGAGTTAGCTGACGGACTAGGGGTGAGAGATCCCCCTCTCTAGCAGTTGTAATTTGCTTCGAGATATGCCCCAAAAAATGGTTCCCCCGCTCCTGTGTCTGTACACATGGATTAGGCTGACTTACTCAATAATTACATTAGAACCTAACACCTTTTCTACAATATGGGCAAGAGAGAGTTCTGTATCGCTCGTGAGCACCAGTAAGGATTAGACGGCTGCTCAGACTCCTGAATGATGGAATTTTGCAATGGATAGAATCTTGACTTAGAGTGTGCTCTAAGTTTTATGGTAGAGGATGTGGAGACGGAACGATGGAGACGGAACTATCGATTCAACAGGTTGCAGCCATGACCCAACTCACTGCACACACGTTGCGCTATTACGAACGAATTGGTCTGCTGGCTCCAGTTGAAAGGGCTGCAAGTGGTCATCGTCGCTATTCTAGCCAAGACATCGCTTGGATTAACTTTCTGACTCGGCTGCGAGCAACTGGAATGCCGATTCGAGAGATGCAGCAGTTTGCTGAGTTACGCCGACAGGGTGATTGCACTCTTCAGCAACGACGACAATTACTGGAAAGCCATCAGCAACACATTGATCAACATCTAGAAGAATTAATTCAGAACCTGAAGGTGATTCAGGAGAAAATTCAGTATTACAAACAAAAGGAAAAACAACATGACACGAGATCGCTTAGAGAAAGTGAATGCTAATTGCAATCAATCTAATCATTATCAATCTGACCGCTATCAGCAAGGATTGAGAAAACTCGCAGAGATTGACGGACGCGCTGGCGAACAGGTTATTGAAAGCCTAAAAGAAATTGCGCCTGATTTGGCACAATACATCATTGAGTTTCCGTTTGGAGACATTTACTCGCGTCCAGGACTCGATCTAAAATCGAGAGAAATTGCTACTGTTGCCGCCCTGACGGCAATGGGAAATGCTCAGCCCCAACTCAAAGTTCACATTCACGGAGCGCTGAACGTAGGCTGTACCCGCGCAGAAATTGTAGAAATTATGATTCAGATGGCGGTTTATGCCGGATTTCCTGCCGCCTTGAACGGAATTTTCGCTGCAAAAGAAGTGTTTACAGAACGAGATATTTAATGGAAGATTTCTGGGAAACCCTTTATCCCGGTACAGGCAGGTTTTGCAGATCAATCCTCTGGGCGACGCGAGACTGAGTCCAAACCTGCCCCAACGTGGCAACAACTTTTCCTAGAAATCTCCTTGAGAATACGCTGGACTCCATTAGATTTTGACAACGCAATACTTGCTTTGCACAAAGCCAAACTCATAGGCTTTGGTTGCGATGTGAGCCAGTTCAATCTCTTTGCCGAGGGTTCCAAAAAGCGGTTTACCAGAACCCAAAAGCACGGGAATCACGGTGATGGTAATTTCATCGATTAACCCTTCGCGGAGGAAGCTCTGAATCACAAGACCACCATCAACATAAAGATGCTTGGCCCCACTGTTGGCAAGTCGCTCAACCAGCGCAGAGGGAGGCTCGGATGACACGCAAACCGTCTGGGAAATGGATTTTGGTAGGGAGACTTGCCCTCGGCTCAGCACCACTACTGGTTTTGTGTAGGGCCAATCGCCAAAGGACAACACTTTTTCAAAGGTATTCCGCCCCATAACCAGAACATCTATAGACTCGATGAAATTGCCATATCCGCAGTCTTCCCCAGCCGGGACACTCTCATTAGCCCGATCGAGCCAGTCGATACTACCATCACCACGAGCAATGTAACCATCCAGGCTAGTGGCAATGAAAACAGACGATTTTAGACTCACAAAACATATCTCCCTAGCTGAGAGCCTACTTCTCTAGAACGGCAAACCTTTACGATGCGGGCTGCAAATTCTCAGGCGGGAGTTGCGCTTCTAAAGTTGGCTGGGTCTTGATCGCGGCGGTGCTTCAGCGGAATGGGCGCACCCTGCCCGTCACCCACTAAAGCAGCCGTTGTTTCCAAAGCTTCCCGCAGCCGTTTCGCAGCGTAGATAGACATATCACGCGGGACGTTGATCCGATCGCGCAAATAGCGCAGCGCCACATCAGAGCCAACAGGCGGCGTACAGGTTTCGCCCGTCATCATCAAGGTCAGCGCACACCGCAGAGCTTGATCAAACAAAGCATCGTCGGCAGGGTTGACGCGAATCATATTGGTGCGGTGCTTGATCACCCGTTGAAGGGCTTCCTGACGGGAGTTTTCTGGCTCTGGATAGGTGACATCTGGCAACCCGAACCACGGACCGTGATCTACCCGATTTTTGTTTAACAGCATTTGCGGTTCACCATTTTCCCAGCAGCCTCCCATTTGCGGCGGCAAGTCGTGAACGTGGGTGTGGAAGTCGCTTTGAGTACCGCGATAGGTAGGACGGCTTTCCATCGCGTCAAACCAGGCAGCAAATCGAGGGTTGTCTTCTCGCAGTGAGTAACCTTTGTAATAGTAGAGGCTGGCATTCATCCGCTCGACGTAGGGCGTGAAAATGACATCAGCCGTGCCGAACTCCTCCAGGAAATAGGGGCCAGGAGTGCTAGCTAGGGCGTGCTCAACCTTGTTCACTATTTCTACAAACTGCGCGCGGTTGCGTTGCTCTTGGCGGGTTGACATTGTGGGATAACACAGCCAGCTACACCAAGCGCGGAAAAGCAGCCGTTCTAATCGTCGCAAAGGCATCACCTGCGGGTCTTCCATGCCTCGTCCCAAAACGCCAAAAACCTGTTCTAGCGCCATTAGAATATCGTCGCTTTCGGTGATCACTCGTCCGTCTAGTTCGATCGCTGGTAACATACCCGATGGCACTTTGCGTTTATACCAGCTTTCTTTTTCCCCGTAACAAAACATCGTTACTTTTTCAATCCGGTAGGGAATTTGTTTTTCTTCTAGCCACAGCCAAACTTTCTGACAGTAAGGACACCAAGCGTGATTGTCGCGGTAGAGCGTGACTCGCACATCGGATTCACTGCCACCAAATAGGCGCAAGCAGGCTTGAGCATTGGTTGGGCCATTGACGGCATCAATCTGGAAACCCGTGAGGGCGGCGAGTTCTGTCCAGCTTAGAGGAGTGGTAGTCATACGGGCGGATATCCTGATGATCTGAAGTTAGGCTTACAATTAGTCTTACAATCAGTCTTACAATAAAATGCCGAAAACCCTTCAGGGAAACCTTCAAGGCAAGACATTGGGTTCATCTTCCCGTTCACCCTCACCTGATAGTCCTCGACGAGTTATCTTTGAGTGCCTTGTGGGTTGGGTGGGGCAGAACGCGCAATTCGCCAAGGAATCGTTGAATCAGCAGCAAGAAAGAGAGCAACTGCGCGAGCACCATGACGATTGATGTGGCTGGGGTCGGCAAAATAGCCGTTATTCATCAGGGCTGGCTGCTGGCTCAAGTTGCGGAACATGAAGCGCTCTTGGTCAGCAAGTTGCCACATATGCTGCTGAAATTCGGCTTCGTAGCTGCGCCGCACTGGGTCAGCAACATAGTCGCGAGTGAGCGGCAAATGGACAAAAACTAGCGTGATGCCGTGCTCTCGCGCAAAATCTGCGACTGCAATCGTTGCGGCGGTTTGTTCTCCTTGCAGGTCGAAGTTGTCATAATCTCGATCATATCGCCCGGAAACGCGCGGAAAGCGACGGTAATAAGTGTTGGGATCATAGCTTTCCGTCACCGTTTGAAAGCCCTGTTCATTCAGGTCAGTGGTAATGGGGGCGACAGCAGCGGCAGCGGCAGAGTTGGCGAGGGATTTGTTGGTTGTCGTGACAAAAGTAGGAATTTCCCAGTCTGTGGTGCGGGAAGGAATCGGACGGTCGCCCCGTAAGATGCGCTGATAGCCTGCGGAAGCAATGATTTTTTGATAAGTAGAATCAGGGCGTCCGCTGTTGAAAGCCCGCGAGCCATCTCCCCAGACGATCAGCCGAGGCAGTTGGGCAGGAGTCAAAACGTCTTGCAGCAGCACATTAATTACCTGCGCCGTTGCCCCATTGATGCCAAAGTTGTAAATCTTTAAGCCAGCCAGCCCTTGTTTTGCCAATCCTTCTTCCAGCGCCGCCGGATCAATTCCCTGAAGCGAACGAGAACTGCCGACAATCAAAATATCCGGCTTGCCATGAGTGCGCAGATATTGCAAGTAAAGCTGAAGCTCTTGATCCAGCCGCTCGCTATCGAAGGAGGGAAAATCGTAGGGAGGGAGCAACAACTCTGGCAGCACCAAGGGTGGCAGCGGCAAAATTAAGTTTGATAGCCGAGGAGGATACTCTGAAGCAGAAGCAGAACTTCCCATTGGATCGATCTGAGCATACAAAGACCGCCCAGCCGATTGAGCATAGGAATGTAATGAGAGCGCCCGATGTCGATTTACTTCTGCAAGGGCTGTCCCTCTAAGTCCTTGCGCCAGCATCAACACGATGCTCGAAACCAACAACCCTTTTGCAACCATTTGGCTCTTTGATGACTTGCAATTTGCTCAGCAAACGGTCAGATCCAGCCAATCGCTAGTCTGACTGTTCTAACCCTACCGCTAAGCACAAGAGCAGGTCAACCACAAAATGGGTCGAGTTTATCGAGATTTCGTATGGACAACTGAGGAAATTTCTAGCAAACAAGCCATCAGTACGGGCAGATCTAGTGATAAAACCATCGCCCTACAAAAAATTTTTCGGCAAAATCTGCTCCAACCCAGCAAATATTTTTCTCAAAAATTTCTTTAATACAGAGCAAGACAAGCCGCCGCTAGCACAGCCGCAATCAAATAGAAGCGAGACACAACCTGCGTTTCCAACCAACCCGTCAACTCTAGGTGATGATGCAGAGGAGCCATCTTGAACAGACGCTTGCCAATGCCATTCTCATCTTTGGTGGCTTTGTAGTAGCCAACCTGCGCAATCACAGACAGAGTTTCGGCTAGAAACAGCCCGCTTAAAATCAGCAGCCCAAACAGCGAGTGAGTCAGCAACGCTACTGCTGCCAACGCCCCTCCCAGCGCCAGAGATCCCGTATCACCCATAAAAACCCGCGCCGGATTGTGGTTGTGAGCCAAAAAGCCGAGGCAGCCTCCGCTCATGCAGGCACAGAAAACCATCAATTCGGGGGCTGTGGACGAGACTAATGCGCCCAGACCCAGCAGGGCAATGGCCGCCGTTCCTCCGGCCAACCCATCGAGTCCATCGGTCAAATTGGTGGCATTACTTTCAGCAACCAGCACAAACCAGGCTAGCGGCAAAAACAGCAGCCCCAGAGACAGAGAGATGCCGAAGGGAAAAACCAGCGTTGAGATGTCAGCGGGCTGGCTCCAAAACAACCACCCACAAAATAACCCCCCAAACAAAACTTGCAGCGCTAGCTTCAGCTTCGGGGAAATACCTTTATTTGATTTCTTGCTCAGAATCTGCCAGTCGTCCAGCCAGCCAATCGCCGCATAGGACAGCGTTAGGGCAGAAACGGCAATGACATTGACAGCAAAGCCAGACCACAGCAGCGCCATGGTTACAGCAGCCGGGATAAAAAAGATGCCTCCCATCGTAGGAGTGCCTGCCTTCTTTAGGTGAGCTTGGGGCCCATCTTGGCGAATGATTTGACCTGCTTTGAGCGCCCGCAGCAGCGGCACGACCCATACACCCAAACCACCCGCAACCAGTGCTGTTGTCACGAGGGGAAGAGCTAGCCCAAGGCCCGCAGCGAGCGAGCGACCAGCAGCCCAATCCAGAAACAGAGCGGTAATACTTAATCCTGCACCCAGCGTTAGAAACAAACGATAACCGGACAGTCCGAGCGATTTCTGGGGAATTGACGGCGTTTTTCTGTCCGGAGTCAGTTTGGCATCCACAATACTTAACTTTTACTCCACACCACACTACAAAGACTACCAGCCAACCTTGAGGAAATCAAAATATTTCTTTGAATTCCCTGGTTGGTGCTGGAATGATGCCACAGAATTTTTAGATCGGATCAACTTGGATTCATGATTTTGCTCGAACGATCCAAGCTGATTCGGACAGCCTAATCGTCTAAAGCGAGAGAATCATCGTCGTCATCATCGATCACAAAAGCGCCATCGTCTCCTGCCATCAGTTCGGTGATTTCTTCTTCGTCATTTTTATAGTCAAAATCGGCCGGTTCACGGGCTAAAAGCCGTCCGGTTCCTTCGAGCCAATCCAAAATGGAGGCATCACGCTGCAATGGAATTGGAGCAGCGGGACGATTGCGAGGAACTTCGTACAAGGCGGGATTGTGCATACTGAATAGTAGATTACGTTGGTAGTTAGGGTTGATAGTTAGGATTGGTAGAGGCAGCCATTCAAGAGAATGCCCCACTTGCTGAGATTTCAGCAAATTAGCGTGGCTTATCCCGATGCCGCTTCCCAAGATCAGACTTAGGGGTCTGGATCAGCCAGACCAACCCAAGCAACACTGGATATTCCTAGCTTAAATCCTATTTGCTGTCAATACCACACTTTTAAAGACATTGAGTAAATTTGATGAATTAAGTCGAGTGAAGGCGGAAAGAGTTTAGGAACGGTGATGACGTTTAGCAGATCAGGAGAGTGAGATGCTTGGTAAAACAGCGTTACTGGAAGCTTTGGTAGGCAAGAATCGAGGCATTTTAGCGACTGAAGCCGATCAGCAGGCAATTTTGGCGGCGGTGGCGCAGTTGGAAGATCGCAACCCAACTCCCCAACCCTTAGCGGCAACTGATTTATTAGATGGCAATTGGCGGCTCCTGTATACCAGTAGTCGAGACCTACTGCGGATTGATCAACTTCCTTTGCTGAAGTTGGGGCAAATTTATCAGTGCATTCGAGCCAAAACCGCAACGCTTTACAATATTGCCGAAGTTTACGGGTTGCCCTATCTCGAAGGGCTGGTCAGTGTAGCAGCTCGATTTGAAGCGGTTTCAGAGCGGCGGGTGAATGTGCGGTTTGAGCGGTCGATTATTGGGTTACAGCGGCTTGTGGACTATCAATCTCCCGAATGGTTTATTCAGCAAATCGAATCGGGCAAAAAGTTTCCGGCAATTGATTTCAACATCACCGCCCGCGAGCAGCGAGGTTGGCTGGAAGTGACCTATTTGGATCAAGATCTGCGCATCGGCAGAGGCAATGAGGGCAGCATTTTTGTCCTAACAAAAGTGAAGTGAGCCTTCAGGTAGATGATGAGAAGAAAGCTGTGGGAATGAGGGTATTTGCGCGATTGTTTAGAAATCTAGTCTTACCCATCTGGCCAAAACCATTGACGCTCAGCAGGTAATTAGGTAACGGTCATGGCTCAAACGATTTTTCATCTAGCGTTTCCGGTGACGGATCTTGCCCAAGCAAAAGCCTATTATGCAGAGGGATTGGGCTGCCAAATTGGGCGAGAAAATGCCCAATCAGTCATTCTGAATCTCTACGGTCATCAGCTAGTGGCGCATTTAATAGAAGAACCATTGCCCCTGCAAAAGGGCATTTATCCGCGTCATTTTGGTCTCATTTTTACGGCCGAGACAGACTGGGAAAACTTGCTAGAGCGAGCGCAGCGCTTCAATTTACAGTTTTACCAATCGCCGAAATATCGCTTTACTGGCACTCCGTTAGAACATCGCACCTTCTTCCTCGAAGATCCGTTTCATAACCTCATGGAATTCAAATTTTACGCCCATCCTTCTGCTATTTTTGGGGAAGCAGAATTTGCTCAAATTGGCGACCGTTAATCATTATGGGCTGTGATCCATTTCAGCCAAGATCCTGATGGCAGCACGACAGCCCCTCGCCTGTTTTGGGGAATAGGGGCAATCAGGCGGATGCCGTCAACGGTTGACCATCCAGGGATGACGCGCCCTAAAATTGACAACCAAAAATCACGTGGATCGAATGACCGTACCTGCCTATATCGTTCGTTATTTACAACAGAAAGTTCGCTTTTATTTTGAAGATATCGAAACACCGCTAGGAAAGGCAATCAATTTAGCCATCACGGGATTGGTGCTGCTCTCCTCAGCAATTTTTGTGGCAGAAACCTACCCGATTCCAGCATCTGTAAGAACTGCGTTAGGAGTTTGCAATAATGTCATTCTGCTGATTTTCACAATCGAATACGGGCTGCGATTTTGGAGCGCCGAAAATAAGCTGCGATTTGTATTCAATCTCTATTCGCTGATTGACCTAATTGCAATTTTACCGTTTTTATTTACTGCGCTTGATATTCGATTTATCCGGATTTTCCGCTGGTTTCGGATTTTGCGACTGATTCGCTTTTTTGAAGGTAGAACAATCTTCGGCTACCTCACTCGCCAAGATAGCGCGATTTTTGCTCGAATTTTATTTTCGATTTTCACCATCATTTTCATCTTTTCAGGTTTAATTTATCAAGTTGAACATCCTAATAATTCCGAAGATTTTGCCACGTTTTTAGATGCAATTTATTTCTCGGTTGCCACCATGACAACCGTAGGATTTGGCGACATTACGCCTGTTTCAGAAACCGGAAGATTGCTCACTGTGCTGATGATTTTAACTGGCATTGCCGTCATTCCGTGGCAACTCGGTGAGCTAATTCGACAACTGGTTAAAACTTCTTCCCTGGTCGAAACCGTTTGTTCAAACTGCGGCTGGCCAACGCACGATATAGATGCGAAATACTGCAAAATTTGCGGCTGGAAGCTGTCGCAAGTGGGCAAAAGTTGTGAACTGCCGCCATCAGAAATGAGTTCTCCAACAGAGGGAGTTGATCTCAATTAATCAACTTGCATAATCTGAATCATTTCGCCTGCTGCTACAAAAGTTTGTCCGATCGGAATCACAGCTAATGCATTTGTTTGAGCCAAATTAATTAAATTGCCAGAACTGTGGGAACCAACCGCAAGTTGAAACTGTAACTGCCCATTGCTGCGGTGAGTTCGTCCCCATAAGTAAGTTTCTCGCTTGCCGTCTGAACGCAGATCTTGTAATGTTTGCCCCTGTCTGAACGTGGGCTGCCAACCTGCCGCCAAACCAGACAGTTTCCGCAACGCCGGCTGGACAAATCGCCAGAAAGTAACGAGCGCAGACACCGGATTTCCGGGTAGCCCAAAGTAAAGTGTAGGCAGCAGGTCGGATGATCTGGCAAAAGATGCGACGGTCAGAGGTTTCCCAGGTTTGACGGCAACAGCCCGGATGTGAATCTCGGCTCCCAGTTCTGCCAAAATCCGATCGACATAATCATAGTCGCCAACCGAAACACCGCCCGAAGAAAGCACTACATCGGCTGTAGAAATCGCCTGGAAAATCGCTTGCTTCAACTGCTCAGGGTGATCAGGAATGATGCCCAAAGGCAAGGGATCTGCCCCGGCTAAAGTGACTAACGCCGCCAACGCATACTGATTAGAATCCACAATTTGCCCTGGTTGGAGGGGTTGCTCAGGCGAAACCAGTTCATTGCCTGTCGATAAAATCGCAACTTTAGGACGCCGATAAACTGGAACGCTGACACATTGAGCCGTCGCTAATACGGCAATTTCGGGCGCAGTTAGCCGAATGCCTGCGGGTAAGAGGGTCTGTCCAGCTTGATAAAACTCTGCCCGATGCCGCACAAACGCATGATACTTCGGAGCCGCCAGAATCGTCACCCGATCGCCTTCCCGCTGGGTTTCTTCCTGAATCACAATGGTGTCGGTTCCCGGAGGCAGCATGGAACCAGTCAAAATTCGGGCGGCTTCTCCAGACTGGACAGTTTTTTGAGGCGAATAGCCCGCCGGAATTTCTTCCACCACAGTCAGCGTCACAGGCTGATCAGCGCAGCAATGCTGCACATCCGCATAGCGCACTGCATAGCCGTCCATTGCTGAATTATCCCAATAAGGAAAATCTGCCTTTCCGGCCACAGGGGCAGACAAAATCCGCCCAACTGCCGCTGACAAAGGAATTTCTTCCTGGGGCTGGGAATGGGCAGCAGGAATGAGATCTAAAATTAACTGTTCTGCTTGGTTGGCGGGCAGCATTGCGTTCGTGGCAGTAAATTTATGGCAGTAAATTTGTAGTGCTTACAGGATCATGCTTACAGGTTACGGCACTCAAGTTCAAGATACTCAGAATCAAAGACGCAACGCAAATAACAGTTTCAGGGATGGTCAATGGCAGTTTCAGCCTGTAGAATAGGAGATTGTGTTAATTATCGCTAACTGAGTTTTAAGGCTATGGCTAAGAAAGGCAACCGCATTATTATTACCCTAGAGTGCACGGAATGCCGGACAAATCCTGATAAGCGATCGGCAGGTGTTTCGCGGTACACCAGCACGAAGAATCGCCGGACAACCACCAACCGGTTGGAGTTGAACAAGTTCTGTCCGCACTGCAATAAGCATACCGTTCATAAAGAAATCAAGTAATTTTTCTCACTGAGTATTGAGTCATGACCTATTTCCGTCGTCGTATTTCTCCGATCAAGCCTGGTGAACCGATTGATTACAAAGACGTTGATTTGCTGCGTAAGTTTGTGACTGAACGCGGTAAAATTTTGCCTCGCCGCATCACTGGCTTAACTGCCAAGCAACAGCGTGATTTAACTCAGGCGATTAAGCGTGCTCGCATTTTAGCCCTGTTGCCATTCATCAACCGCGAAGGATAGTGCGATCGGGTATCGGGTATCGGGCAAGCTGATGTTAATCGCTGCTTGATCAAGGCACACTTTTACCCTCTCACCCGGATCGCACGAAATGGAAAAGGGAACCTTAGTTGAATTTCGCCCTCAAAGCGACAGCTCCTCCGATCGATTGCGCCAGCGTCATTTGGCGGTTCCGATCGTCCAGAGGGGAAAAAGCATTGGGTCGTTTTAGATGAGCGAGGACAGGCTCACACGCTGCATCCTCGTCAAATTTCTTATGAAATTACAGGGCGAGCGTTTAAGCCCTCAGAAATTGCTGCGTTTTGGCAAGAAATTCAGCCGTACCTTGATCCGTCGGGTCTTGAGGTCGCTTGGGAACTGTTGGTTGAAGACAGCGAATCCGTTGATCCGGTTGGAATGGCGATGCTGCTGTTCTCAGATGCCAGCCCTGCCCTCTGTTATGCTGCCTACTTTTTACTGTCTGAAGATAAGCTTTACTTTAAGCAGAAGGGCGATCGCTATGAGCCGCGCTCTGCCTCTCAAGTTGCCGAGTTAAAGCATCAGGCTGAGCTAGAAGCCCAGCGGCTTCAAGAATGGCAGGGGTTCGTTGTCCGAGTCCAGCAAGCCGTTCAAGGAGAGCAGGTAGAATGGCAATATAGCGATCGACCTCGCCTTGAAGCTTTAGAGAGGTATGCTGTTTTTGGGGACGAGGCCAATCACCGAGCGCCAGCTTTAGAAACGCTCACGGCTTTGAGACGACCGGAAACTGCTCAGGCCGCCTTCCAACTTTTGGTGGATCTCCGGCTCTGGAGTCCCCACGAAAATCTGTCTTTGCGGCGTAGTCAGATCCCCACTCAGTTTTCTAGCAGGGTTTTAGACATGACTCAACGCCGCCTTCTCTCGCCGCCGCCTGATCTAGATACCGAGCGCCTTGACCTGACTCACCTCAAGGTCTACACAATTGACGATGAGAGCACGCGCGAAATTGATGATGGCTTAAGTGTTGAATTTTTGTCTGAAAACCAACAGCGGCTCTGGATTCATATTGCTGACCCAACTCGCTGGCTGGTTCCCGGAGATGAGCTTGATCTGGAAGCCCGCCGCCGCTGTACCACGCTCTATTTACCGACTGGCATGATTCCGATGTTCCCTTCGGAGCTAGCCACTGGGCCAATGAGCTTGAATCAAGGCAATGTGTGTACGGCGCTGAGTTTTGGCGTGGTTTTGGATCAAGCAGGGGGAATTCAGGATTATCAGATCCATGCTAGCTCCATTAAACCTACCTATCGGCTCACTTACGACGATGTGGACGAAATGCTGGAGTTAGGGATTCAGGCAGAACCCGAACTAGAAGCCCTCGCCGCTTCAGCCAAACGACGCGAACAGTGGCGACGCAGCCAAGGTGCCATCAGCATTCACATGCCAGAGTCGTCGATCAAGGTGCGAGATGACGAAATTACGATCTCTGTCCTAGATGATTCGATTTCTCGCAACTTAGTCGCAGAAATGATGATTTTGGCGGGCGAAGTTGCCGGACGCTACGGCGAAGCCCACAGTTTGCCGCTCCCTTTTCGAGGACAGTCTCAGCCCGAATTACCGTCAGAAGAAGAATTATTGAAGCTGCAACCTGGCCCAGTACGAGATTGTGCGATTCGTCGCTGTATGCCGCGCAGTGAGGTCAGTATTACGCCACTTCGACATGCCAGTTTAGGGCTGAACACCTACACGCAGGTCACTTCTCCGATCCGCCGCTATGCTGATCTACTCGCTCATTTCCAAATCAAAGCGCACTTACGCAATGAGACGCTGCCTTTTTCAATCGACGCCACGAAAGAGGTGATTCAAGCTGTCAGCAACACTGCCTACGAAGCCACGTTAGTAGAACGGCAAACGAACCGCTACTGGAGCCTAGAATATTTGCGGCGAAACGCCACCGAAGTTTGGCACGCCCTGATGTTGCGTTGGCTGCGCGAGCATGAGAACTTAGGGCTGGTTTTGCTAGAAGACTTGGGTTTAGAGATGGCAATGCGGTTTAATCGTTCCGTTGAACCCGGCGATCGGCTGGATGTAAAGGTTGTGTTTGTCGATCCACGCCAAGATATTATTCAGTTCGCCGAGACGAGCCAGCCGCTAGAACAGATGGCGATGAACTAGGGGGGCTATGACCCATTCCAGCGAGAACCCTGACCCTGGCAAAGCGACAGCCCCTAACCTGTTTTTGAGGGCGGGCCCGATCCGGCGGATGCCATTAACCGTTTGACCCCTCATGGATGACACGCCCTAGAGATTGGATTTTGGAGGCTTTGCGTAGCAACGGTTTTAGTCTGCGAACTGTCGCGTCCTCTGGTATAAAAACATTGCAGTCGTTCAGTCTGTCCTAAACTTGATGGATATATAGCAGTACTGCCTAAGGTTAAAACGGGGTGTAGGGGTGGAACCCCTAGCTGGGGGCTACGCCCTCACACCCCCTATGTCCCAAGCTCAATGCGTAACGCTATACCGATGAAAAAAAAGAGGGACACGGTTGCCCCCATGACGGATTGCGACGAATTAAAAAATGGGCGC
>JAAUQT010000118.1 GCA_012033495.1 Cyanobacteria bacterium RM1_2_2
CCTTTCTACGTCTTTCGCCCCTCTGCCTTTTTCTGCCTCTCGAATCGCGTTAAACTGTTCCCTAGACTGTATGAAGCTCTGTAAAGTGACGGAAATTTGAGTATTGTGTCGTCTTCATCCCCTTCATCTGCTGCTAATCACGGCTCCCAAGCTGCCTCTGCTGCGGTTCAGTCGTCTGAGAGCCGGATCTATCATTTGTCGCCTCTGATTCGGCTAACCCTTCTCGCTTTTTATGTGTCCCTAACTTTGCCGCTGCCGTTTCTGGCAAAATTTACGGCTGCTCCGGTGCCACCGATGGTTTTAGGGGTTGGGCTAGCGGTAGGTGCAGTTGCATTATACGGGGCGCTGAGCGAGCGGGTTATTTTAGATGAGCAAGGGATTCAAGTGACTTATCCAAGCTGGGTGCGTCGGGTTTGGCGCAAGGGGTGGTCGTTGAATTGGGCAGAAATTCAAGCCCTTAAGCCTCGTTCAACTGGGCAAGGAGGGATTGTTTATTACTTCCTCAGCCAATCTGGAAAAGCTTACTTACTGCCGATGCGGGTGGCTGGCTTTGCTGATTTGGTGCAGCGAGTGCAAGCTAAAACCGGAATTGATACTCAGGATGTTCGCCCTTTAGCGCAGCCTTGGATGTATCTGTTTTTACTGCTGCTGACAATGTTTCTGCTTGCCGTTGATGCTTGGACTATTGGCGTTGCGTTGGGTTAAATCAGGCTTTGGTCAAGGCGGAACTGTAACGTACCGAGCTAAACTTCAAAACTGTCTTTCTCTTAAGCTTTCCTATTTTGCAGAATCCTCAACAGAGCCAGATTGATTTAGTCCAAGTCAGCCTGAAAGCTACGGTTGGTGCTCATTATCTGTTGCAGGACATTTCCTTCGCTGCCTTTCAAGGCGAACGGATTGCAGTTTTGGGGGCTTCGGGAGCAGGGAAAACGTCACTACTGCGGGTGCTCAACCGATTGAGTGAAGCGAGTCAGGGATCAATTTATTTTGAACAACAGGATTTTCGCAAAATTCCGGTGGTGAAACTGCGTCAGCAAATTACCCTTGTGCCGCAAGAATCCAAACTGCTCGGAATGACTGTGCGGGAAACATTAGCCTACCCACTGGTGCTACGAGGAGTTGAGCGTCACCGGATTGAGCAGCGGCTTAAAATATGGATGGAACAACTTCATATCCCTTCTGAATGGCTAGACCGAACCGAGGTACAGCTTTCAGTTGGGCAACGGCAACTGGTGGCAATTGGTCGAGCGCTGGTGGTGGAACCCAAAGTGCTGTTACTGGATGAACCCACTTCTGCTTTGGATGCAGGACGCAGCGAACATCTGGTGCAAGTGCTAAGAGACGTGGCAAAACGAGTTTGATCACCATTTTCATGGTGAACCATCAGTTAGAGATTGCTGAGCAATTCTGTAGTCGATTACTGTATTTGCAGCAGGGACAACTCACTCAAGACTTGCCCTCCGAGCAGGTGAACTGGGCAGAACTAAGGCAAACTTTGATCGATGAGGAAACAGAAGCCACTGAAGAGTGGGCATAATTGCAAACAATCAATCTGCTAATGCGTTTAGTAAAGCCTCTCTGTGACGCTAGAATACGAACAATTTTTCTCCTCAAACAAGCAGTAGTGCTCTGGTGAAGATGAGATGCAAAGTCTCTCTTGCTTAAGGTTCTGCTTGTCTTTCGCTTCTGGTCTTGAGCTTTATTCGTAACGCCATAAACTATGAGCCATTTTGAACATGAAACCTCTTATCGAGAGTTTGTCCGGCGATATGTTAAAACCAATCAGCTTTCAGCCGAAGATTATGATGCGTTAGAAACCTATCGGGCTTATCTCAAGTTGCTACCGGCTCAAGCCCGCAGAATTGAACAAGAAGTGCTGGGAGTCACGCCTGCTTTGGAGCAAGATTTGAGTTCTGACGGTCATCCACCTAACTCCAAAGCAACACCATTAGCAACAAAACGCTCTCAGCCTGTTCGTGCTCCATCAAATTCCTTGGTCGGTCGTTCAGAAAATTCGCCAGTTCGGTCTCAGAGTTTTGCTGGTTCAGAAGACTTAGATCAATCCGAGCCAAAGGTAGGTATCTCACGTTCTGTCGATTCAAAGTCTCAGCCCAGCCAGCCAGCGCTAACTGCCAATGTTACGGCACCTGCTGCGATGGAGACGACTATGATTCCACCGAAACCGCCAGAGCAGTATTTTGCTAATCGGCAACAATATGGGCAAGAGTTTTTGCAGGTGCTCCAATCAGAAGGTTTTAACCCCGGCAATGAGACACGAGAGCGCTTACGAAAATTAGCGATTCAGCTTGAACTGTCGAATAATGACGTTGCCGAGATTGAAAAAATTATCATGGCTGCGGTTTGTCAGCCTTTTCCACTGAGTCTCCAGCTTCAACTCCAGAGCCGCCGCAGACCCGCATTGAGGAGAAATATCACCCTGATCTGCGCCCACTTTTTGAAGAGTTAGAGGGCAGCTTGAAAGCAAAAGAGCTTCGAGTAGCCGACAGTGTCACCCTTGAAATTTTGCTGAAAGTCATCCGTCCTGCGCAAGATTGGCTGGATGAATCGGCGCTCAAAAATTTCTCGGCTCCTAGCACCCACGACAAAAACGCCATTCAGGAAATTGATCGACTCTGGAATGATTACAGCGACGGTAAGTTTGGGTTCAGCCAACAGTTGCGGCTCTATGGCTTCGTTGAGGTTCCACCCAATGACATTGACTTGGATAAGGAACGACGAGAACACCGCCTACTCGCTCTCGCCTTCGGCCGCAGCACTCAGTGGTGGATTGATGGTCTAGAGTTCTTCAAATATTACAATCAGCTAGACTTTACTGCCGAAGCACCCGCAGGGCATTTACCAGCGTTGTGGTTTTGGAGAATTCCTCGGTCAAAAGCATTTCAGTATGGCGGATTAGGGCTGTTGAAGGAACGAGGCGGATGTCGTGTTGATGCCTATACCCTACCTGCCTTTATGTATATGTTGAAGAAGTGTGGTATCAAACCTCGTTAATTTCCCGCTCATGTGATGCAACACCTCTGGTGTATGTCAGTGCTGTATCTAAACCTATTTCTTGAGGTGGGGCAGGTTGGGATGGAGTTGTAGCCGGATGTGTCGTTGCTATGTATCAGTTGACGCATCTAATCTTTGTCTAACTTGTTTCAGGCAGCTATCTATCAGTATTGATGCCTAATTGATGCCTACGTATTTACAGAGGGAAAGCTCAAATCAAGCGTGAAATTTGAACATGAGCACAGTCCTGCTGCTCCTCAGAGGTTCTTTTAGTCAGACTCTCAATCATTGAGAATTTGAGTCACGAAGTATTTAAATCGATATTTTGTTATCAATAACCACAGAGCAATTGATAGTAATTTTCAATTCAGTTAAGTAGATTCTGCAAGATAAGTGAAGATTGCAGGAAACGTTTGTTACCACTCTTGAATCGTTAACAAACAAAAGTGAATTTTTCGGGGAAAGCCAAAACGTTTAGCAAGTTTTATTTTTGCTCAACTTAATGATTTCGAGTCTAATTTATCACTGAGCAGGATATTTTATCAGGCAAGAGCTTATGCAGTTTTCAAATCATTCATTTTTCTTGTGAACTTTCGTCCAGTATGAATCAACACCAGTAGATAATTAAACTACTGATAACTGAACCAAGCGAAGAGTGCTCGAAGCCCTTCCATGCAACGCTTTCACAGTAGAAATCCTTTTCAAGTACAATTATTTTTGTAGCTATAAGCACCTTATTTTTTTGAGCGAAAACGATTTATATTCGCTATTTGTTGAATGGATTTTAAGTTTTTCAACTAAAAAGAGAGTGTACTGGTATTGAAGAAAACTCTGTTTGCGATTGCAGAAAATAGAAAACAAAAACAGATTTAAATCCCTTACAAAACTCTCTTCCATCCTCATAGAGAATTCATAAAAGACTGTTCTGCAAACTAGGCAATGATGATATCTAATAGTTATTAGCTTCTTTTGAAGTTCGTTTTTGCGGGCAGTTTGTATTTTTAATTCAGCAAGTTAGCGGATCTGGATAAGTTTTTGGGAATGTTAGGTTAAAGCCATAAATGCCCTAGTAGTGTGCATTCTCTCAACGAGAGTTCAATTGGTCTGACGCCTAGGGGCTACGGAGTCACTGGATACTGCTCCCCAGACTTCTCCTCACACACTGCATTCGGTTCAGATTGCACTCAGTCTAGTCTTTAGCCAAATCTCTTAGCTCAGCACAAAAGGTGTGATTACCTCAAATGAAACCAAATTCTTTGGAGCAACAGCCGTTTAATTCTGATTTTGCTGTTTACGATTGCGAAATCCGCCTCAAATTCAGGCTTATTGAGGAGAAGAAAGTTTTCAGTAACCGGGAACAACTGCTGGAAATGCTGCTGGATGCCTTTTCCTACGGCGCAGATGAATATTTGGAGTCGATTCAGGCTGATGTTGAAGCAAGCGAAATCTCGGAGATGGAAGCTTCGCCTCAAATGCGGCGACAATTGATTCGTCTACGTAACTCTGGCAGTGATGCCTAAAGTAATGTCTGAAGTGATGTCTAGAACGATATCTGTCAACAAATTATCGAGAAGCGAAATTGGGTTTCGCCGTTATACTTCGCCCTGTGCTGAGTCTTGCTTTCCGCATCACCCGTATCTGCTGAAATTAGGACTTGAGGATATCTTCTAACGCTTGTTGGACGGTGGGGTATTGGTACTGAAATCCTGAAGATTGAGTTTGCTTTGGCAGCACTTGTTGTCCTTCTAACACAACCTGGGCTGCATCTCCCAACAAAAGTTCTAGAGCAAATGCAGGTACAGGGAGCCACGAAGGACGGTTGAGGATTTGCCCCATCGTGCTGCACAGTTCTGCCATTTTGACGGGTTTCGGGGCAGTTGCGTTCAAAGCGCCAGCCAGATTTAAATCAGTCAAAGATTGTAGGATCAGGCTAACCAGATCATTTACATGAATCCAAGAAAACCACTGTTGACCGCTGCCTAAAGGTCCACCTGCAAACAGCTTGAAAGGCGGCAGCATTTTTGCAATTGCTCCACCGTTGCCTAAAACAATTCCAGTTCGCAAGATAACCAGCCGCGTTCCAAATTGCTTTACCTTCTCGGCTTCGGCTTCCCAAGCTTGGCACACCTGAGCCAGAAAATCGTTTCCGGCAGGGCTGGTTTCATCGAAAGTGGCGGTTTCGCTCGTGCCGTAGTAGCCAATTGCAGAAGAGTTGACCAGGACAGCGGGACGAGGGTTGGCTTGAGCAATGGCTTCTACGATCTTCTCAGTGCCGATTTGACGGCTTGCTAAGATTTCTTGTTTGCGTTCAGGCGTCCAGCGGCTTTCGGCAATCGGTGCTCCGGCTAAATTGACAACGCCATCACAGCCGGCAATCCGGTTTTGCCAATCTCCTGAACTAAGCGGCGTGTAAGCAATGATCTCGACTTGCGGGAAAGCAACCGTTGGAAACAAAAGGCGCGCGCGCTCTGCGTTTCGTGTCAGCACGAGGACTTGATGCCCTTCTCGCTGGAGCCGATTGATGAGGTGAGTCCCGACAAATCCTGTTGCTCCTGTCACCGCGACTTTCATGGTTTGCTACCCTTTTCCTGCTGTAGAGGTTTCATAAAGTTAAAAAATCTGGGTTACGAACGGGCTATAGGTTTACTGAATTTACTTCACCATAGGCGAACCCGTTTGCTTCTGCGTAGCGGTGCATAAAGCGCATCAACCGTTCCCAATGAGATTCTTGATCAATCTCCAAGCGACACTCAACCCGTTCCAGATCATCCCCTTCCGGGCCGCCAAAAATAAACTTGATCGAGGAGGGTTCAATCTCAATCCTACCTTCAGCATCGGTCAGCACGAGTGCCTTAGCGAAACGGTTGGTGTAACTGCGAAATCGCTCAATGGACTGCAAAGTTTGAAACATCATCAGGACTGAACGCACCCCGGTCGTTCGATTGCGGCGAAGACTGACATTGCTCAATTCTTCGGGAATGCCTTCAAAAAATTCAATTGAGGGAATAAAGTCAGTCATAAAAGCTGAACAAGCTACACAAAGTCAGTATATAGCAGTCGCTACGCTTGAGGCAGAGAAGGAAGTGCTGATAGCGTTGGGAAAGTTCTAAAATCCTTTACAGTGAGAGATAGAGCAAATTTTGGGTGGTTTCACTTTTGCTGTCATTTTTGCTGAATGAATTTTTGCTGAATGAGTGGATGGTCTTCAATCAGCCAACTTTAGCGGTGCAGATTGGCGCTGTTGCCTTGTGGTTGGGTGCGGTTGTTTTGGTAGCGAGTTGGCGGATTTGGAAGGGATCGGAATCAGAGCTAATTCGCAAAATTATTCATATCGGAACGGGAAACGTAATTCTGCTGGCTTGGTGGCTGCAAATTCCCGCTTGGGTCGGGATTGGCGCGTCAATTTTGTTCAGTGGCGTGACGCTGTTGTCCTATCAGTTTCCGCTGATTCCGGGAATTGACAGCGTGGGGCGCAAAAGCCTGGGAACCTTTTTTTATGCCGTCAGTATTGGCATTTTGATTACTTGTTTTTGGCAAAGCTACCCTCATTTTGCAGTGATTGGCATTTTGATTATGACGTGGGGGGATGGATTTGCAGCTCTAGTTGGGCAACGCTGGGGAAAACATCGCTATCTATTGTGGGGAGTGCAAAAAAGCTGGGAAGGCTCTCTGGCGATGCTATTAATCAGCGCTGTAGTTTGCAGCCTCGTTTTTCTCAGTGTTTACGGTTCGACTGGACAAATCTGGCTGATTGCGCTGGCGGTAGCGCTGATTGCCACGCTGCTAGAAGCTTTCTCTAAACTAGGCATTGATAATTTAACAGTGCCGCTGGGTAGCGCTGCCATTGCTTTTTGGCTGAGTCAAATTATGCTCCTCAATTGATGCATCTGGATTCTCTGCTTAAGCAATGGTTATGCCGCTTATCCCTCAGTTGAGGCTCAACCAGAATCCTATCTTTTGGCGTTCGAGGTTAGTTGGGTTAAAAAACGGTTTGTTCAATTTGCGGTGAGATGGGCAGTTGGGTGGGTTGGGCAGCCAGTTGATCCAACAGTTCCAGCATTTCTCGCTCAAATGTGACCTGTGCTCGGTTTGTTCTGCCACCGATGTAGAAGCTATTGGACGTTTGAAGCGCCCACACTTGCGAATGAGAGACATAGCTGAGCACAACGCCGAGCATCAGCAGCCCAAAGCCTGTATAGACCAGGGGAATGCCAGGATCAGCTTTGATTTGTAGCCCTGTGCTGCCGACAATTTCATCAATAGACAGAGTGATGCCATTAATTTCAGTAGACATGCCCTGACGCACGGTGGCAATCAGTTTTCCCTGCATGTCGTAGACCAACAGAATTCCCTGTAAGTCTTTAGTGACGACAGAAATGCCTTCACTCAGGTCAGGCTTAATTGGAACCCAGGTGCCCCAAATTCGTCCGCCGCCTGTATCGAGTTGCGCCATCGGCAATTGCAGTGTCGGGCTGTTGTTGAGATGAAACCGCACAGCCGCCACTGCCCAATCTGCCTGATAGAAGGTGACGCCTTTGTAGCGCAGAGGTTTGTTAACGTGAATGGTTTGCCGATCGACTTCTTGCCCTGCCTGATTGAGCACCGACAAATCTGAGTAGAACTGGTCAATGGTGCCGTCGGGCGTGTAGTCGATCCAAAATCGGTTGACTTTCACTGCCCAGTCTTTGGGAATTTGAGCCGCTGCCCACGGGCCAGCATCAAAAATATTCCGGACTTGAAAGGTTTCGCCGCTGGGAACCATTTCTTGCGCAAAAAAGCCGGTCATCGCTCCCAAAATTGCGCCCAGCAAAATCAGCAGCATACTGGCATGGACAACAATCGGCCCGACTCGGCCCACAATGCCTTTGTGAGCATAGAGCTTGTCGCCTTCCTGAAAAATTTTGTAACGGCGCTTTTCCAACAGAGGAACCAGTTGAGCAAGCGAGGCTTCAGGCACTTCGGCACTGAGGGCAAATTTTTCAAACTGGCGTGGCTGACTGTAAAAGTTCCAGGTGCGGGAGAACCAGCGGAGGGCGGGCAGTTGGCGCTGAAAGGTGCAGGTTGTGAGGCTGGCTCCAAAGAGAATCAGCAGTGCCAGAAACCACCAGGTGCGATAGACGTGATCTAGCCCCAGCGTCAGAATGACTTTCCAGGACAAAAACCCAAATAGGGCTGGATGTTCTGGATAGTTGGCTTGGTAGAAACTCAAGCTTTGCCCCTGCTCGATCACCGTTCCTGTGATACTAAACGCTGCAATCGCTAACAGCAGCCCGATCGCCAGCCGCAGGTCAGCCAGCAGCGGAAAAAGCTCCCGTTTGAAGTAGCGACGTAAAGCCCGATTTAAGCTAAATGGCTGAGGTGAAGGAGACGCTGTTGCATCGGATGAATTTGGCTGTTCTGAAGGGTGTGAAGGTTGTTTTAAAGTCATGGAAATTTTAAACGCGACTATGAAAATAGGATGATCAAACCGTGCCAGTGGGAAACAGGCGAAATAGCAGCGAAAAAACGCCAAATCCGACTAGCAAGGCTCCGCTAACGGGCGTAATCCAACCCGACCAACGGCGTATTTCTAGAATTTTCTTAACGGACGCGGTGAATGTGCCTGCCAGAATCAGCGGCGCAACGTATCCGGCAGTGTAGGCAAGCAGCAGCACGCTTCCTAGCAGGGGGTCTTGGGTAGCAGAGATCCAGGCAAGTAGGGTTGCTAAAACTGGCGTACTGCAAGGCGAAGCGACTAAGCCAAACGTTAGCCCAATCAGATAGGAACGCACGCCTTCAGGTAAGTCTTTTGAGATCCAATCCATGCCGCCCCAAGCGGGCAGTTGTAGGGGCAGCGCTTCTAGTAAGTTCAAGCCCATCAGAATCGCAATCATGCTAACCACAATGGGTAGCCCGATGCCGACTTGCCCATACACTTTGCCGACAACTGCGGCAACAATGCCCAATCCCGCTAGGGTCGTTGCCAACCCCAAGGCAAACCAGGTTGATTGAACGGCAGCTTGCCAACGGCTTCGAGTTTCGTAGCCGCCAATGTAGCCAATCGTGATCGGCAGCATGGAAAGCATACAGGGAGTGAGGCTCGTGAGTAGCCCTGCCGCAAAAATGGTGGCAACACTGAGGGGCGTCAAATGCCCTAACTGCTCAGACACTAAGGCATCAGCAAAGTGTTCTAAGTGATAGAGCGCGGTTTGCAAGGCTTCAAACATATCAAACAGTCACCATTCGGATAAAAACTGAGCCAGCAGCAAGTCATACTAAAAGTCTAGGCATCTTTGTTTATTCTACCGAAGTCCTTTAACTGCTTGGATTCTCTTGTATGTCTAAGTTTGAATCTAGGATTGAACCCACGCCCCCCGCACGAGACGCAACTTTCTGGGAAGAAAGATATCAGGATGGCACCGCCCGCTGGAATTTAGGTCAACCTGCGCCGCCATTTGTGCCATTCCTGGGTTCACCAGAAGCCCCGCTACCGGGACGAATTGCCGTTTTGGGGGCAGGGCACGGTCATGATGCGCTGCTGTTTGCCGAGCACGGTTTTGAAGTGGTCGCTTTCGACTTTGCCCCTTCTGCAATTGCGGTTGGTACTGAGGCGGCTCGATCCCGTGGGCTGTCGGCGCAATTCCTGCAAAGAGATATTTTTACTTTACCGGAAGAGTTTTCAGCCAGTTTCGACTATGTGCTGGAACACACTTGCTTTTGCGCGATCAGTCCAGATCAGCGCTCAGATTATGTGAACGTGGTGCGGTCGATTTTGCGTCCAGGAGGAAACCTAATTGCCTTGTTTTGGGCCCACGAACGGCCAGGCGGCCCGCCCTTTGGGGTGACAGTTGCAGATTTACGGCAGTATTTTGCGCCCTATTTTGATTTTTTGATGTTTGATTTAGCGTCTGACTCTGTGGAAAGCCGTAAAGATGAGGAGTATCTAGCGTATCTATCGCTGCATACAGACCCAAATTAGGCTCGGATTTCACTGAAAGTTAGCCTTCAAGCATAAAGAATTGACAAAGCAATGCTTGCTGAATCGGAGTTGGGAATTCTCAATTTGTAGAGATCGTTAACTGCAATTCCAACAACGACTATGAAATTCCTCACAGCGACATTACTTTTGCTATCCGTTCCCTGCTTTGCTGCAACTTCTGCTGTTGCCTCACCCCCTCCTATGATGGATGTTGCACCTATCACAGTAGCTCGCGGCGAATATGCGACACTCACCAGCCGCGATTGGGACTCGCCCATCAACGTGCGCGATGAAGCCAGTACAAGAGCTTATGCCCGTCATATCGCTTATGCAGGTGATCGCGTTGAAGTGCTTGATCGCACAGTCAGCAGCGATGGCTACATGTGGTATTTCGTGCGCTTCACGATTTCTAATGCCACTGGCTGGATTCGCGGCGATTTTGTGGCTCTAGATTCTGAGTATTCTCGTTATTAAGGCAGAAGACAGTGGGCATGGCAGTGAGTAAGAGCCGGTTTCATCGTCTCAAGCTTCTACGCCCGCTTGCCCACCTGCTATACTTGCTGTCCTCTTGCCTGCTTTAAACGCCAAAGGCCGAGCAAGTCCTTTCGCTCAGTCTTTAGTGCTCACTTTAGCGCTCAAATTGGTGATGCTGCCCTAGGACATAGACTGAATGATGTAGTCAAAGTAAGGAGCGGCAGCGGTAGCGTCCTCGTCGCTCATCAGGGCAAGGGAAGCGTTTTTCAAGCAGCGGATCGATTCCACCATGCCGGGAACAGGTACGCCTAATGAGTTGTACATTTCCTTAACGCCAATTAGACCAATTTTCTCAATTGGCTCTTTGTCTCCTGCTAGCACTCCATAGGTGATGAGGCGCAGATACCAACCGTAGTCTCTGAGGCAGAGAGCACGTTGCTTGTCACCGTAGGCATTGCCACCGGGCGCAATGAAATCGGGACGCTTTTTCCACAGCGCTTTACTGGCTTCTTGAACAATTTTCTTTTCGTTGTCTGCCAGCGTTGAGGCGATCCGCACACGCTGTTCACCTGTTTTTAAAAAGTCTGAAATGCCTTTTAATTCGCCGCTGCTAGGGTAGCGAAGCTCATCATCAGCATTGAGAATAACTTGGGTTACTACGCTCATAATTTAAGGAGGTGACTTATTGCAGTGATTCAGCTATCGGTCGTATTTTAACGACTTTGGGGGACTGAAGGGAAGAGTTTTTGCGGAGGATGAACCACGAAGTTTAGATCGGTTGTGGTGGAATCTTGCAAATTCTGCCTGTTTTCCCTCACTGAGTCTTGCCTAGAGATTTCTGAGAAACAGGATTCTCTGCGTTGGGGCAAGTTTAGCCATCCAACTATTAAGGGTCTGTAACAAAAACTGCCCGTACAGGTGGTTGGTTTGCTGAAAAGCTCTTACTCTAAGTTGCGTATTGCTCAAAGTCAGTCACCGCTTCAGGTTCAGCAAATCTTGCAGAGAGGCGAGCAGCTTAATCTTGACGCTCAATATTTCTGATTGGAAGTTGAGCAAGAATTGCCATCTAACGTTCACAATAAACAGCGCGGTTTGCACCTTACCCGCCACATCAATGCCAATCTCGTCTGAGGATGCAGGTTCTCGAATCTCTTGAGCTTCTGCTTGGGGCATGGCAGTCATGCCTCTTGCTTCTGTTTCTAAATAGGCAAAGATGGCATCTCGTCCCACAATAGGAGCCTCGAAGGGGGGAAGCAACTGTCCTTCTGGGGCAAATAAATTTGCAGTTGCCTGAAAATTCCCGGCGTTGAGAGCTTCAAAGTAAGCCCGAATAGTTGGCTGGGTCAGACCGTCAAGTGAAGTAGAGGAAATAGAAACAGAGTTAGCTTGATTCGTCATGGTTGGATAACTTTTGGATATTTTGCAGAAGGCGCAAACTTCCTAGAAGTTACCAATCCATGAGTCGCCCAACCTACCCTCTCCGGTAGGAAATCAGCAGCAGGACATGATATGTCGCTAATGATTGATCGGTTCAGCCATCAAGTTTAGGCCAAGCTAAACGGCTGCAATACTCTGATATCAGCCATAGTTCCTCTGCTTTCTGCCATAGCCGATCAAAATTTGCATGTTTTGTACACCCCATCGGGCATACTAAAGCATCCCTTCGGATAGGGGAGAACAGCCTCCGAGCTAACCATGCTGGGAGGCTTTGTTGTCATTGGGGTTTACTCTGGCTGAGGGGTGTAAACTCCGCCGGGCGTGTAAGCCCAGGCAATTCCTTCTGGATCGAGGGTTTTAGTCCACTCGCTGAAGTCCTCTAGCCGTTTGCGACTCCGAATCATTTTTTGAGTCGTGCCCAAGCGTCGGGCTAACTGTCGGGCTGATAGCGATGCCGAGCCGACCTCATCCAATAGCTCTAGATAGGTATCCCAAAGCACGAGCAGCGTGGCGATGAGGATGAAAACAACGGCTTCAGGGCGGTTGAGCAGATTGGAAGACTCCAGATCTGCTGTCGATTCTTCGGGTGATGCTGGATTGAACGATGCAGGGGACGATGCGGATTCAACCATAGCGATAGTTGAGAGAGGGGCAGGTGAAGTAGTCGGTGTTAAAAGGCTATCCGCCATCGATTGTACCTGACTGTTGCCCTAATGCTGGAGTAACTGGGCTACAGCATCGACGACGATTTGGGCAGAACCAACGAAAAATGCCGGATTGATTGTCTCTACAGTGTCGCTGGCTTGATGGTAGTGAGGGTTGCGAAAGTTGGCTGTGTCGGTTACTAGCACTGCGCCGATGCCTTTTTTCCAGAATGGCGCATGATCGCTGCGTACCAGATCGGGGGCTAGACCGCCGAAGGTGGGCAGGGGAAGGGTGATAACCGCAGGTTGGTTTGGCTGTAATTGCACGAAGCTATTCAACATCCAGGCATTGCCCTGATTGCCTAGGACAGCCAAGAAATTGCCTCGGTCAGTTGGAGGTTGGATGGGCAACATAGAAGGATAGCTCTGGCAACCTGCTTGGTCACAAGCATAGCCAACCATGTCGAGAATGACGGCGGCTTGGGTGGTCTCTTCCTGCACGATTTGATCAACAAAGGCTTGGCTGCCCAACAGCCCGCTTTCTTCTGAATCGAAAAAAACGAGCGTCAGGTCGCGGGTCGTAGGCTGTGCCCCTAATAGCCGAGCCGCCTCTAGCACAGTCGCCACGCTGGTTGCGTTGTCATCTGCGCCGGGAGAGTTTTCTACCGTGTCGTAGTGTGCGCCTAAAAGAATGCTGCCTGAGCCAGGATGGGTTCCGGCTCGGTTGGCATACAAATTAACGCCGCCTTCAAATGGGTGCAGTTGAGTTGTCCAGCCTGCTGCTTGTAGGGCTTGGTCGATGTAAGCTCGCGCCCGCTGCCGATCGGCGTTGCTGTGACGGACAAAGGAAAGGGCTGTCACGTCTGCGAACAGTCGTTCTGAACTAACCTTCACCATTGGCATTTGGACGGGCTGCTGGTGGACTGGGCTTTGAGCGATCGGTAGATAGGCGTTGGGTCGCCCCTGCCATTCGTGCCCCTGCCATTCGTGCCACTGCCATCCGTGCCACTGCCAGATAACAACAACTGCCGTCGTTACTAAAATTGCCAGCCAAATCCACAGTTTTCTCATGGTCAGATTGGGAGCCGTCTTTGCGATTTTAGCTAAAGTTCATGGCGCTTTGGGATTCAGTTTGCGACTCGGTTTGAGGTTTGCTGACAAACTTCGGCTCAGCCTCTATTCCGATAACTCTTCCTATTTACACTCTGTTTGCAACTGTTCAAGTTGAAAATTCATTCTTTAAGCGAACGCCGTTCATTGATGAAGACTTCGTTAGACTGATTCAAAAGCCGCCCTGCGTCTATGCCGTTCATTCAAACTGAGATGGGGGCAAGTTCGCTAGGAAAAATTTTTTCAAGCACAGTGCATTCAAGCAAAATCCATCTCAGCGCAGTACAATCGCTTCACAGGAACTCAGTAGAGGCATTGATATGAAGGTGTCAGAATCAGCTAAGTTTAAGTTTATTTTGAAACTTTTGGGCAAGGAAGGATATCGCGCCCCGATTGGTCAACTGAATCCCAGCGAAAAAACACGAGCGCCAGAAAGGGAAAGTATTTGTCGAGAGTTGGCTGATCAAGGCATGGTTGACTACTCCTATGAGATTCAAAAATTTGGCATTGAATCTGCGGGTAAAGCGCTTCTACAGCAAGACTCTGAACTGCCGCTATCGGAACAGCATTTGCGAGTGCTGCGGGCTTGTGCTCAGAAAGCCATTACCCCAGGAGACGCAAAAATCCCTGAACCTGACCGGCAGCCGATTATTCAAGATTTGGCAAAGAAGGGTTTTATTAAAACTGAAAAAGTAAGAATTAAAGAGGTTTGGTTAACTGATGAAGGGCGCGATCGTTTGAGAGATGAATATAGTTTGAATAGTACAGGTTTGGTGAGTTTGGGTTTAGTTCAGAACTATTTGAACTTCCTCCGAAAAGCATATCGGGGGACTTCAGTCCAAACAATCAGTGCAGAATCAATGAGTGCTCCAGAATCACCATCGACGCCGGTAGAGCAAGACAATCAACTAACTGATAAACCAACCGATCAGGAAGTTTTACAAGTGATTCAACAACTCGATCGGGAATTGAATACAGAAAATTATCTGCCGATTTTTCACCTGCGCCAAAAACTTCAGCCTCCTTTTTCGAGAGATGAATTAGATCAGGTGATCTATCGGCTTCAGCGAGAAGACAAGATTGAAATGCATTCTTTAATTGAAGCAATTCACTACACAGAAGCACAAATTCACGCGGGCATTTCCCAAGACTCTAGCAGCCCGTTGTTTTTCATCTCTGTGTCTACTTCTGACTCTGATTTGTATGCATAAATGAGAGGTATCCCTGTGGTGTCCATTGAAACAATCATTCAACAAGAAGCGAATCCATTTGATCCGGTTACTTTTAAAACGGGCAACTTTTGGCGAGAAGAAGATGGGATTACAGATGCTGCGGTTGAATCTATCCATCAAAATGAAATTCGTCAAATTACTAGCATTCTTAATCAAGTTGCGAAAGATCACCGGACTCGAACTATCTTACTTGTAGGCGATCGAGGGGCTGGTAAAAGTTATGTCCTAAAACGGCTGAAGCAAACGCTTAATTCACAGGCTTTCTTTGTTTATGTTCCGCCTTTTATTGAAAGCGATTATATTTGGCGACATACGCTGCGGCAGACCGTCGATAGCTTAATGAATGTTCCGCAAGGCGCAGGTGAATCACAGCTTTTACTTTGGTTAAAAAGCCTGTCTGTGTTTCGTGATCGCAGCCTGATGAAAGCACTGTTTGGTGAGCGTAGCTTGTTTATCAAAAATCTACGATCGAGCTATCCGACCAGCATTTATCAAGCGAAAGAGTTTTTTGGAGTGCTCTATGATTTAACCAATCCTGATTTATATTTCACGGCTTGCAATTGGCTGCGAGGCGATGATTTAGATGAAGAAGATCTCAAGAGCTTAGGCGTAAAACAGTCGATTAATAGCGAAACTGCGGCTCAGGGAATCTTGGCTAATTTGGGGCGAATTTCGACCTCAACTTATCCGATTGTTTTATGTTTTGATCAGGTTGAAACAAAGTTACTGCCCGACGGCTCTGCGGACATTCAGCCCATTTTTAATGTCAGCACCACGTTTCATAATGAGAGCCTGAAAAACTTCTTGATTGTTATCAGCATCACAGTCGATAACTGGATGCAGAATAAACACCGCATTCAACAATCCGATAAAGATCGAATTGAAAAATATGTTGCTCTGAAGCAAATCAATTTAGACCAAGCTGAAGCTCTTTGGCGAAGTCGGCTCTCTTCTCTACATTTGCAAGCAAATCCTCAGCCTGATTCAGCGATTTATCCTTTGCAAAGACAGGCATTAGAAACACAATTCCCAGGTGGAAAAACCACGCCTCGAAATGCGCTGAAGTTAGGTTATTTTAAGTTTATCGAACATAAAACAGGCGGAAATGCTGTTGTTGAAGACCTATCTGCCTCTTTTAAACTGCTTTGGCAAAAAGAATTTAGCCTGACTCAGCAAAAAGTAACTCGAATTCGCCAATTTTCGGCTGAGGAATTAGTTTCGATGACACGGCGAGCGATGGCTGCTCTGCAAGTCGAAGAGTTGCAATACAAGGTGTTGCCTAGCCAGTCTTACGCAAGCTATTCTTTTTCCTATCAAGATCCGCAGCATTCTCAACGCATCGGATTTGTTTGGCTCGAAGAACCCAATATGACCAGTTTTTATCGAGTCATGCAGGCTTGTGAAAAATTACTCGCCTCAAATCAATGTGATTCGCTTTGCCTGATTCGAGCGGAGACAGTAGGCAGAAAAACGAATAAAGGATATATCCTTTACAATCAGCTTTTTACCGCTGAGAAGCATCAGCATATCAAGCCTGATTTGGCATCGGTGCATTATTTGGCAACTTACAATCGATTGGTAAATTCGGCTCGCGCCGGAGAGTTGGTGATCGCTAGCAAAACGTTACAACCTAGTGATCTGGAAAGCTTGATCCGTGAGTCTAAAGTATTAGATGATTGTGGGTTACTTCAGGATCTGAAGATCGTTTCTGGAGGAGAAAAAGTAACTGACCCCATTCCTAAAGAAGCCAAAGAATTTATCTTGAATTTTGTGAAACGAGAGCTTTTCATTGCCTGGAAAACAGTCTATAAACATACGATTGGTCAGTTTGGTAGACTCAGCGATGAGCAAATTCAAAAACTGATTCAAGAGTTGTGTCAAGAAGAGCAAATTCGCATCTTGGATGAATCTGCGCCTGTTGATGATCAGATTGTGTGCCTCGTTCCAACCTCAGGCAACTAATAGGTTTTCCTGATTCAAAAATGCAAAACACAGGAAATTCAATTGCAGCAAAAAAACATGGCTTATCTAACTCAACCTGACGAAATTCGAGCGCAAATTGCTCAGTTAGCCAGCCATCCGATTCTTTGGGTAGATACTGAAACTGCCGACTGGTGGACATCTCAACCTAAGCTATCGCTGATTCAAGTTCTGGCAAATCCAACCGATCGCCAGCAATTCTAAATTCAAAACTAAGGGGAATTAGCCGTTTGAGCAGGTGGAGGGCCGCAGAGCATAAAATCCAGCAGGTGCTGCCAACTTTCAAACCA
>JAAUQT010000119.1 GCA_012033495.1 Cyanobacteria bacterium RM1_2_2
GGCAGCGTTGCCACAAATTACAATTACTTGATCGGCAACCAACTGCCCATCAGTTTAGATAACCCGGGCCCTACTGCCACCCGCGAGAACTCCAAACGCACCGCTCAAATTGATCTATCTCCTGTTGGCGATTTGTCGGTGAAAGTTGACCTGAACTCAGACGGAGATTTTCTTGATTCTGGCGAAGACGTAATTAATAATTACAACGTCATCACAACCGGACAAAACGGAGCGCTGCCTTCCAGCTTTAAGTTTGGCTTTTCAGCGTCTACTGGCGGCGATACCAACATTCATGAAGTCGGAAATTTCAGCGTTAGAACCGCCGATGGAACGCCAATTCCAGGGAATTTCACTCGCGATCTGATCATCATCGGCTCGGATCAAGATGATGCCCCTCCCACTACTCCTGGCAACGACACAGTGCAGGCTGGTGCTGGAGACGATACCTTAACTGGGCAGGCAGGTGATGATGCGCTCGTAGGCGGCACAGGAAGCGATATATCCACAGGAGGAACAGGTGCTGACCGATTTGTTTTCTCTGGCAACAGCAGAGCTGAAGCGTTAAGAGATTCCATTCTGTTTGCTCTTGATCGAATCACTGACTTTAATTTCCGAGAGGGAGATCGATTCCAAATCGATTCTGATAACGACGTTGAAACGCTTGGCGATCTGCCCAAACGCTTATTCAACTCAGGTCGGGAGCTAAAAGGCCCCTTGCCGAGAGCCGTTAGGTCTGCCTATGCAGATAAGAATCAAAAGCGGCGTGGCGACCAAAAGCTGCGGGCAGGTGAAGCGGTCTTCTTCAGGCTGGGTCAGCGCACCTATCTCTCGGTGAACGACAACCGTGCGCCCTTCTCGGCTCGGAATGATCTGCTGGCAGAGGTGACTGGAATTCAGTTCAAGCCCGGTGATGCCAGACGGGGAGCGCTCCGAGTCACAGATTACTTTGTTTAAGGAGATTTGCTTGCAGGGTAGAGAACTCCTCTACCCTGAAAAATCTTGCTCAATTTTTGCTTCTCTGGGGTGAATCAGCCAACTGCGCTGCCAGCCTTGAGTCAGGGTTCTAATCAGCGGCGAAACGTCACTAATTTCCCGCAATCCTTGCTCGGTTTGCAGCTTAATGCCCTGTTGATAGAGGGTGTAGCCACTGCTTTGCGTAGTGCGCAGTCCGGTGTAATAGCGATATTCTAGCCCCTGGTCTACAAGCTGCTTTTGGACACGCTGCAATAGGATTTGCTGCCGTTCTGGAGTGGCGGCTGTCACATCCGTGGCTTTGAACAAATCTCGATCAACAAAGCGCCGACAGAGATCCGCCAAAATGGGGTCAGCGTGCTGCTGCCAGCGTTGTAGGTGATAGATAAAAACACCGTCATCTGCCCTTAAGTATTGCTGAAGCGATACGTTGCAATCTGGCTGAAGCCATGCCGCTACCGTTTCATCAGCCCAAACCTCACCTTGACAAAAAAGCTCATGAGCACGTTGAAAAGCGTGTTCTAAAACCCAGGTTGCGGCAATGTTTTTGTGATGGTTATAAACCTGAACATACATAAAGTAGCGAACCATCAGGTAATGCTCCACAGAGGTCATGCCTTTCTGCGCGACCGTGAGCTGCTGCGTTACCGGATCAAACCCCATCGCCAGAATAATCCGATCGAGGTCGAGTTTGCCGTAAGAGGCGCCGGTAAAGTAGCTGTCTCGCATCAGGTAATCGAGCCGATCGCAGTCAAGCTGACTGGAAACAAGCTGCCAAACGCAGGCAACTGGATGGCGTTTGTGATAGACCTGCTCAATTTGCGGCAGCAGTTCAGCATCAAAGGCATCGAGTCGCATCCGAATCGGCAAAGACTCGCGCAAAATTCGCTCTGTCCACTGCTCGTGATGGTAGCCAAAAATTTCTTCGCAGGTGTGACTAAACGGGCCATGCCCAATATCGTGCAGGAGGGCGGCGCAGAGTACGGTCGCTCGGTAGGGTTGCAGTTGGGGATAACGCCCCGCTAAGCGGTCAAACGCCCGCCTTGCCACGGTCATCACACCTAGCGAATGGGTGAATCGAGAAGCTTCGGCTCCATGAAAGGTGAGGCTGGCGGGCCCAAGCTGCCGAATTCGCCTCAATCTTTGAAAGGCTGGCGTATCGATTAACTGAATCAGCAGCGCCTCAACCGGATTGCGCCCATCTAACAGAATTGCTCCATGTAACGGATCATGATAGGTGCGGCTCAACCCAGTCGTGAATGTCATGCGAATTCAGTTGGTTAGGGTTATGCAAACTAGGTGGCTCCAGCCGCTACGACCGACTCGTGAGTCACCAAATCCAAAGCAGCCTGATATTGCTGATCGGCATCTGTGCCAATTTGTTCTCTTGTGAGGGTCGGTTCAAGGGCGACATTTACATTGGGTTGAATGCCTAACCGATTGATGTCATGGTGGTCGGGTGTTTCGTATTTGGCAATCGTGACGGCCAAGCCTGAACCATCTGAAAGATTGAACAAAGACTGAATCAAGCCTTTGCCAAAGGTGCGCTCGCCGACTAGCTGGGCACGTCCGTTGTCTTGCAGGGCCCCTGCCAAAATTTCGCTGGCGCTCGCCGTCCCTTGATTCACCAATACGACCAGCGGATCGGTCGTTAGGGCCGGCCCAATTGCCGCGAAGCTGTCTTGAATGCCGTTGCGATTGACCGTATAAACAATTGTGCCCTGATCTAACCAGAGCCTAGCAACCTCAATGCCGGCTTGCAACAGCCCCCCCGGATTGCTGCGCAAATCTAGAATGTAGGCGTCTGCCTGTTCTGCCTCCAGCCGTTTGATGGCGCTTCCTACTTCCGCCGCCGCATTTGCGTTGAACTGACTGAGCCGGATATAGCCAACCCTCTTACCGTCTACCTGAGGGCGCAGTTCGGCATAAACTGGATTCAAGCTGATGCGGTTGCGGACAATCTGGACATCGTGAGCGCGGGTCAAATCCTCGCCTTCTTGAGCAACGGTTAGCGTCACAGGGCTGCCAATCGGCCCGCGCATCCGCTCTGCTGCTTCGTCTAAGGTGAGTTGCGTTGTCAGAACGCCGTTAATTTTCAGAATCCGGTCACGCGGTTTGATACCTGCTTGTTCAGCGGGCGAGCCTTCAATCGGGGCAATCACCCGCAGTTCGCCAGAAGGTCCGTCTTGGGTAATTTGTAAACCTACC
The DNA here is from genome assembly GCA_012033495.1 of Cyanobacteria bacterium RM1_2_2. Classification (GTDB taxonomy): domain Bacteria; phylum Cyanobacteriota; class Cyanobacteriia; order Elainellales; family Elainellaceae; genus Elainella. The sequence continues at coordinate 3,181 of JAAUQT010000119.1, forward strand.
CCAGTTAGTTCGCCAGAGGTGTTGGTTTGCAGGCTGCGATACTGATCGGGTCGCATGAACCGCGTAAACGGATCATCCAACGTTGCGAGCATTTTTTGGATGGCGTTGTAGGCTTGCTCTCGATTCAGCAAAGGCTGCTGCAAAGCCCGTTGCCGCACTAACCACCAGTTTTGATGGTTAAAGGTGTCATCCACATAGGCTCGATCGACAATTCGCCAAACTTCGCTCAGCAACTGCTGCTCTTCGGTGAAAGCAGTGGCGGTGGGAACAAAACTTAAAAACAGGACAATCGGCAAGACTAACATTAAGCCGATCTTAAAAATTCGTTTCGTCATGGAATCGATCTTAAACTTCTTAAACAAATTCTGGCTAGCTAGAAATTTGATTTTGCCCAGATTTTACGAATTTGGCGAATTTGACCAGAAAAGGCAATCTTAGCTTTCATCTGTTTCCGCGCCTTGCCCGAAGCTGCCCAAATGAACGTCGCGCTCAGCAGAATTTATCTGCCTCAAACCGTTTAGAATCAATGCTTCTCATCGTGCAAATCACCTGAGAGCTATGTTACATTTATTGACAGTAATAAACACTCCCGGAACTGTTGTTCATGTTTACTAAACAGGTAACTGATTCAAAAGCATATCAGTGGTTTGAGGAGCGGTTAGAGATTCAAGCCCTCGCTGATGACATCAGCAGTAAGTACGTCCCTCCCCACGTCAACATCTTTTACTGCCTTGGTGGAATCACTCTGACTTGCTTTATCATCCAGTTTGCCACTGGATTTGCAATGACTTTTTACTATAAGCCAACTGTTGCTGAAGCGTATTCTTCGGTGCAGTATTTGATGACCGAAGTGAATTTTGGCTGGTTAATCCGCTCCATTCACCGTTGGTCAGCTAGCATGATGGTTCTGATGATGATCCTGCATGTTTTCCGGGTTTATCTCACGGGCGGTTTTAAGAAGCCTCGTGAATTGACCTGGGTGACAGGTGTGATTCTAGCTGTGATCACCGTCTCTTTCGGTGTAACGGGCTACTCGCTCCCTTGGGATCAGGTTGGCTACTGGGCTGTGAAAATTGTTTCGGGTGTGCCTGAAGCAATCCCGGTGGTGGGTTCTCTGATGGTGGAATTCATCCGGGGCGGCGAGAGTGTGGGTCAGCCTACGCTGACTCGCTTCTACAGTCTGCATACCTTTGTGCTGCCTTGGTTCATTGCAGTTTTCATGCTGCTACACTTCCTGATGATTCGGAAGCAAGGGATCTCTGGACCTTTGTAATTTCCCTTTCCAGTCCGCAACTCAAGCTAGTAGAACTCAGACCAGTAGAAATGTCAGAGGTGGGCATTTATGATCGCTATATTGCTCTTAAAATCATCACTTCCCGAACTGACATTTCCCCCTAAAAACTTTTTGCCCTTAGACTCCAAGGAGAGCACTTAGTCATGGCAACCCTTAAAAAACCGGATCTCGCTGATCCAGTTTTGCGTGAAAAGCTTAAGAAAGGCATGGGTCACAACTATTACGGTGAACCCGCTTGGCCGAATGATCTGCTTTACATTTTCCCCGTTGTAATTCTAGGAACGATTGCCTGCTGTACCGCTCTGGCCGTGCTTGATCCAGCAATGGTCGGAGAACCTGGCAATCCCTTCGCTACTCCGCTGGAAATTCTGCCTGAGTGGTATTTGTATCCCACCTTCCAAATTCTGCGGATTCTGCCGAACAAGCTGCTAGGCGTTGCTTGTCAGGCGGCAATTCCGCTGGGATTGATGCTGGTTCCGTTCATTGAGAACGTTAACAAGTTTCAAAATCCCTTCCGTCGTCCTGTTGCCATGACCGTGTTCCTGTTTGGGACGGCTGTGACAATCTGGTTGGGTGTGGGTGCAACCTTCCCCATCGATAAGTCTCTGACCTGGGGCTTGTTCTAAGCTTTAAGCAGATTCCCTCGAACTGTAAAACTTGAACGATAAAACTGTGACACCTGCAATTGGTTTCTGGGGAGGTAAAAGCTTCAGAAGTTTGTTGCAGGTGTTGCTGTATGGATTCGGAGCTTTACTTAATTTTTACCGCCAGTTCTGTTCTGCTAGCCTGTCCAAAAAGAGTCGGTAAAGCTTAGGACTGATTGTTGTAGCAGCGTGAAACTTTGTGTTTGAGTCAAGGTATTTGAGTCTAAAAACTTATTTCTTTTGCTTCTCTGCTCACTTTAGCCCAGCGCTATCCATTAGCTCTCAATCAAATCAGATCTATGAATACTGTGCAGCCTACAAACTCACCGATGCTTGATCATTCTGTCCTGATTGTGATGGTTAACTATCGCAGCGCCAAACTGGCGGTTAACTCACTCCGTTCTCTAGCAAGTCAGGTGGAGTCTGTACCGGGAACTCGTGTCGCAATTGTGGATAATGCTTCGGGAGATGACTCTTTGCAAGTCATCAGTACAGCGATTGAGCAGGAAGGCTGGAGCAGTTGGGCAACGTTGATGCCTTCTCCCCTCAACGGTGGTTATGCCTACGGCAACAACTATGCAATTCGTCCAGCTTTAGAGTCTGACAATCCGCCCGCCTACTACTGGCTGCTCAATCCTGATACGGTGGTGCGTCCTGGCGCACTGCAAGCGCTGGTAGACTTCATGCAAGCTAACCCCAAAGCGGGTCTTTGCGGCAGTCGGTTTGAGGAAGCAGACGGCAAACCTTGGCGGATTGCGTTTCGGTTTCCCTCAATTTGGAGTGAGCTTGATCATGGGCTACGGCTCGGCGCTGTCAGCAAACTGCTATCGAAATGGGCAACAGTGCGCTGGATGGGTGATCAGCCTGCCGAGGTTGATTGGATGCCGGGAGCCAGCATGATGATTCGGCGGGAAGTCTTCGAGTCGATTGGGCTAATGGACGAAGAATATTTTCTCTACTTTGAAGAAACCGATTTCTGCTTGCAGGCAAAGCGGGCCGGATGGTCTTTCTGGTATGTACCAGAAAGTTGCGTGATGCATATTGCCGGACAAAGCACAGGCGTGACGGTCAGAACCGATAAACCTAAACGCCTGCCGCAATACTGGTTTGATTCTCGCCGCCGCTACTTCGTCAAAAATCATGGTCGGCTTTATGCTGCCCTCGTTGATGCCGTCTGGGTGGTTGGGTTTGTGTTATGGCGCGGTCGTCGTGTCATTCAGCGCAAACCCGACAGCGATCCGCCTCAACTGCTACAAGACTTTTTGAACAACAGCGCCATCTTTCGTCCAGGCGTTCCGACGAAGAGCTTCCCAACTTAGAAGAGAGAGGAAATGATTTAAAAAGCCCTCAGCCACAGTTGCAAAGCCTGTGGCAGCTATTTTCCTTTCCTAAGCAGTTAACCGCTCTAGATATCGTTCGATCAACAAGATCGCAACAATGTCGTCAATGGGGCGAGGCGGAGTCCGCATTCCTTTGGGTAGGAGACGCACCACTCCTCTCGGTGGATACATCTGCCAATAGCGCTCGCGGGCTTCGAGAGTACTGTAGCGCTCATCTACTAAAACCACTCGCGGCGGGTCGGTTTCTTCGCTGAGACGTTGCTTCCATTCGTTGGCGCTGGTCTGGTTGCCCATTACAACCATTGAGACCGGGAACTGCTGCCGTAGGTCTTTGATAGTAGCGATGGCAGCTTCAGCTTGGATGACCTGGTGGTAGTAAAGGCTGCGATCAAGTCCCATGATTGCCAATCCGCACTTCTGCCGCCCAGGATCAAAGCCTAGGATGACTGGCTGATCGAGTGAATGAGGAGGGGAAGCAAGCATGGAGGTTAGCTGAGTGGATGAGCAGATAAAGACACTTGCCCTAGACTTTAGAACATGAGAACAAGCCTGTCCAGTATAGATTGGGGCAATTTGCCGGATTTTAACCCCACTAAGGAATGGGAATTCAATCAGTTCGATCGTGGGGAGGGGCGGGTTTTGCAGTCAAATCGATTGCCGGATGCCCATGATCTGCTCAATCTGCCCGTACAGTCTATGGATTGATTCAATCCACGATTCTAAGTGCCAAATAAGATAGTGGCATTTTGGATGGCAATCAGGTCAAGCTTAGCGCCTGCTGTATAGGCGTCTTCGCTCGCAATCACCTGAATGTCGGTGGGGGCGGCCATTTGCTGAAGCTGCTCCACAAACGTTCCGATCGTCTCGCGGCGATTGTCGGCAATTTGAACGGTGTCATCTAAGATGCCTTCCTGTCGGCAGCGAAACTGGGCTGCTGCAATCAGTAGCAAAACTCGCTCAGCCAAGGTTTGGCTATTCATCGCAACTGGATTGACTGTTGTTGCTGCAATCACTTCTCCTTGCTTAAAAATGACCTGATTTGGAGTTGCCGTGGCGATCACATCAATACAGGCATCGCCTGCCAACACGCAAGGTTCGCCTACTACATAGTTACCTGCTGCAATCACGCGCACCACATAGTCTTCACCATCGGCGATTTGGCTCGACAACTCTTCAACTTGAGCCGTGGTAATCCGAATCACCTGTTGCCCATTTTTGACCGTGCCCGGCTGGATGATTTGTGCCGCAAGCTGATTTGCCCGCTGAAGCAGTTGCTCGACTGCCTGGGGAGCCGCACTCGGCACATCCACCCGCACCACTCCCCAAGCTAAGGTTTGATTGCGGAAGAGGGTGACATTGCCGCGCCGCAGATCTTCAAACTCTCTTTCAAGCGCGACTTTCTGTTGATCTAAAAAAGTAATTTGAGTTTCTAGATCTTTGAGTTGAGCTTCACGAGTGGCAATGGCTTGGTCGCGTTCGGCAATTTCTTGATCGCGCTGAGCAATTTGCTCTCGCACGGTGTCGCGCTGCCGGATCAACTCTTGGCGATCGGATTGAAGTTGCTGAATTTCTGCCCGCAGGTTGCCTGCCTGCTGGGAAACGGCGCTCAAAAGCTGCTGAGCCTGCTGGAACTTGGTTTGGCTTTCGTTGAGGCGCTGTTGGGTGCTTTGCAGTTGAGCCTGCGTCTGAGTCTGTTGGGTAATGGCTTGCTGAAGCGATTGATTAATGTCTTCTAGCCTGCGCTGCGCGGTGTTCTGCTGTCTGCGAGCATTTCTGAGGCGATTCTCGATCCGTTCTTTTTCGGCAGTGGCTTCTTCGAGATCAGAGCGAGCGTCTTTTAAGTCATCTTGAATGTTTTCTAGCTCAAATACACCTGTGCGAAGCTGATCGCTAATGGCAAACAGCAGGGTAAAGGTAGAGGCAGAAATAATGACGCCAGTCAAAATTGTAATCAGGGTTGCTGTTTGGCGCGGGCGCAGATTAAACAGAGTGAGTCGAGCTTTGCCCACACGCATTCCTAAGCGATCGCCGACGGTGGCAATCACTCCGCCCAACACCAATATTGCTGCAATTAAGACCAACCCGGTGGTCATCAGTTTTCACAAATTGTTCAGATCCAGCCTACTGTATTCTGAACGAGGGCGGGCAGTTGGAACGTGTCCGTTTCAAAAATTTCTACGACAAATTTGGCCGTAATTTCCGCATCTGTCAGTTTCGATTCCCCTAAGTCCCTCTTTCCAAGGGAGAGTTCAAACCACACTCGGATGGAATTCTCCTTTTCGGTGGGGGATCTTCAGCTTGTGCTACACAGTAGCCGTCAGGGGAGAAGGAAGATCTTCGTCCATTTAGAACAAATTAACCATCCAGGAGGAAGGACAAGTTGTAGAGGATGTTGGCACTACCGTAGCGAGTTAAACTATCACCCAAGTCAGTTTGAATTGCCTGTGCATTTATCTCAATCACATAGGTTCCGGCTGGCAGCCTAGCGTAAATATCAGTTGCAATGCCCTCAGTCAGGAATGTGTCACGTTCTAAGTCAAAGCTAGCTTCTGTGGCAAAGAATGGAGGCAGTGGAGAATAAACGACATCTTCGGTAAGAGAGGGCTGGAAAACATCTCGGTCGAGCCTACCGTTACCATTTATATCTTCGCCGCCGTCAAGAATACCGTTATTGTTTGAATCTTCAGCGGCATCCAATCGATTATTACCATTTGCATCTTCACCAGGATTCAGCAATCCATCGCCGTTAATATCTTCAGCGAAATCAAGGACACCATTACCGTTCAGATCTTCTCCTGGATCAAGAATTCTATTATTATTGACATCTTCAAACGGATCAAAGAAGCCACTGCCGTTATAATCAGTTCCAAATCGGATTCCGGCTAATTCAGGCGAACCGCTATATCGAATAATGATGTTGCGAGGACGATCAAGCGTGAAGGTATAGAGATCCGAATCGTCTACAGAGCCAACAAACTGTCTGTAGCTAACATTCTGATTTAAAGTACCAACGTTAAAGGCACTACTGAAACTGTTAGCAATGCTATTTGTCGGATCACCGATTGCGCTAATGCCACTGACACTATTGGCAAAAAGATCAACACTATAAGTTGTGTTATCAGTAATCTCATTTCGTTGGGTGATAGCCAGGTAGTAAGTGCCTGCTCCTAATGTTTTATTAATTGCCAAGGCTGCGCCACCTTCACTACCCCCTGTGAATACACCGCCAGGGAAGTCGCCCAAAATCACGCCATTTGGTGTATCTTCCCCCGGATTAGCAATGCCATTACCATTCTCGTCGTAGATCAACGACATGGTGAGATCGCCTGTCAGTCCAGACGTGTTCAGCAGTGCCGAGAAAGTGTTGACTTCACTGGTAAGAGTAAATCTGTAAATATCGGTCGATTCAAATGTGCCGACTAGCTGAGAATTATTTGTATCGGAAACACCAAGAACTTGCCGCAAATTGAAGGTGCCGCCACGCTGCCGTACTGCGGATACCAGATCCGTCCCAGGAGTTAAATCAACTGCTCCACCTAAACCAATTGGGGCATCTGTTCCAGTTCTGATGCCAGTAATTGCAGTTTCCTCAATTTTGAAGTTGTAGCTAACTTCATCTCCAGTTACAGTTACAGGCGTAATGCCCACAAAATAAGTGCCTGCACCCAAAGCTTTCGTAATGGGGCTGCCTGTTGCAATCACATCAACGGTATCAGGTCTGTCTCCTCTATCAACAACTCCATTGCCATTGACATCATAAATCAAGCTTGTTTCTACAGTGCCGCCAGACACATTACCTGTTGTGATGGTGACTCTATTACTACGCGCCACTGTGAAGCGATAGAAATCGGCTGAATCCCTATTACCATTGTCGTCCTCGCCTCCAACCGCATTGGCGAACGAACGAACACCAAGTTGTCTCGTATCGTTAAAGGCGGTTGCAGGAATATTACCTGGATCACGATCGGGAGTAAGCAGATTCGGGAAATCAATCGTTCCGCCGCCGCCGCCACCGCCGCCCACCGCCACCTGCCGCCACCGCCGCCACCATTAGTCGGCTCACCTGCTGAAGCTCTAAGCACGTAGCGAGTGTCTCGGTTGTCTTGGCTGACTCGAATGAAGAAAACCCCTGGATTCAGGTTGCGGCGAATGCGTTCGTTGCGGGTTCCGCGTCGGTTAGAGGTGGCAATTACATCGTTGCCTCTGAGAATGCGCAAGCTAGCATCAGATTGCAGACCCGATAGTCGGATATCGATTCGACTGCGCCTTCCTAACCGAAAGCTATAAAAATCATCAATATCTAATGTGCCGTCAGAAGAAACGCCAAGCGATCCTCTCACCGTTTTGGGTCGTTCGGTCAGGGCCCCAAGTCTACGAGCACCTTCCGGGCTGTTATCCGCCAACGAGTTTCTTGCCATATCGATTCAACCTAGTTTGCGCTGGAGCCATTATAATTCTTTGCCCGAAGAATAACTTCAGTATGGGCACAGAATTCCTGAGAAAGTCACGAAATTGAATAGAGCATTCCCTATTCGCCTCACAAAATTTCAGAAGCGCCATCCCAAACCCGGAAGTTGTAATTTTTATTGATGTTGATTGATGGAATGTATAGCGTTACGCATTGAGCTTAGGACATAGGTGGGTGTGGGGGCGTAGCCCCAGCCAGGGGTTCCACCCCTGCACCCCGTCCTAACCTTAGGCAGTACTGCCATATTGATTGCAGATGGGCACTCAGCCTAACTTCATCGACTACTCAAAATTGCTCAACACCCGGAAAATCCTGTGTTTTGGCTCGTGCTGCTTCGCCGCAAGTGCGTGGGGTGGGAATCATTTTTTCAGGATTCGCTAGCCCTTTCGGATCAAAAGCCTGCCGCACCCATACCATCGTTTCTAGATCGGTGGCTGTAAACATCTCTGGCATATAGCAACGCTTGTCTGCCCCGATGCCATGCTCGCCCGAAATGCTGCCGCCGACTGCCACACAGAGTTTGAGAATATCGCCGCCTAGCGCCTCGACTTGCTCTAGCTGTCCGGGAATGGCGTTGTCAAACAAAATTAGCGGGTGCAAGTTGCCATCGCCGGCATGAAACACATTCGCCACCCGATAGCCATGCTTTTGGCTCAGCGCTTCAATTTCGCGGAGCACATACTGCAATTTCGTGCGGGGAATCACGCCATCCTGCACGTAATAATCAGGGCTAATTTTGCCCATGGCAGCGAAGGCGGCTTTACGGCCTTTCCAGAGGGTGAGGCGCTCCTGCGGATCGGTGGCCACCTAATGCTCCGCGCTCCGTTTTGGCGACAGATGGCTTCCACTCGCTGACTGTTAGCCGCCACTTCCACCGCCAGTCCGTCGATTTCGATCAGCAAAATCGCCTCAGCATCACGGGGATAGCAATTCGTCGCCACCACATTTTCGACGGCGTTAATGCTGAAGTTATCCATCATTTCCATGCCGCCCGGAATGATGCCCGCGCTAATCACATCAGAAACAGCTTGTCCTGCCGCTTCCACGCTCGTGAAGTCTGCCAGCAGCACGTGGATCGATTCTGAGGTTTTGAGAATCTTCAGCGTGATTTCGGTGGCAATGCCGAGGGTGCCCTCAGAGCCAACAAACAGCCCCGTCAAGTCATAGCCAGGCATCTCAGCCACCTTGCCGCCCACATCCACCATCGAGCCGTCGGGCAACACCAGCTTTAAGCCCAAAACGTGATTTGTCGTGACGCCATACTTGAGACAGTGGACGCCGCCCGAATTTTCGGCCACATTGCCGCCGACGGAGCAGATAATTTGACTCGACGGATCAGGGGCATAGTAAAATCCGGCTCCGCTTACCGCTTGCGTCACCCAGTTGTTAATCACGCCTGGCTGCACCACTACCCGCTGATTTGCCAAATCGACTTCCAGAATTTGGTTCATTCGCGCCGTCACAATCAGCACAGAATTCTCGATCGGCAAAGCCCCGCCCGAAAGCCCAGTTCCGGCTCCCCGCGCAATGAAGGGCACCGCATATCGGTCGCAAATTTTCACCAACGCGGACACCTGCTCTGTGGTGCGCGGCAACACCACCAACGCCGGACGCTGCCGATAGCTAGCTAAGCCATCACACTCATACACCAGCAGTTCTTCTTTGCGCTGCACAACGCCCTCTTTGCCGACCACTTGGGCAAACTCCCGCGCAATGGCTTGCCAGTCGATTCGCTTGGTGGATGGTTTAGAAGAGGGTGAACTTAGCACAACCATAGTATTTTGCTCCAACTTGGCTGCCGCAGCCTGTAATGCCTATAATCTATGACGCCTGTAATAACGATGCTACAGCAGTTTTGAGGGAACTAGTTGGCATATTCTAAAAAGCTTTGCACCTGACCGTTGGGTTTAAGCACTAGCCGGATTTGGGGCGTCGAACCGTCGCTCGTCGCCGAAACAAACGGCTCACCCATCAAGGGCATATTTGTGCGGTCGATGAAGTTGGCAGAAGCCTGACCCAGAGGCACAATTCGCTGCAAGGAGCCATCCGCACTCAGCAGCAAGCGATACTCTAGCGTTTGGGTCAACTCAGCGGGAGGCTGCCAGCGTTCCTGGAAATAGCCGCGAATCTCGGCAACCTGCGGAATCGTATCAAACGCGGTGCTGCTGGTTGTCACGTTGCTTTCAGGATTGACAGATTCAGCCGAGTCAAATGCCTGACCGGAGCGCAGCGCAGATGACGCAGAATCAACTCCCGCAAGTCGAGGTGGCTCGGCAGAAATGCTAGGAGCTTCTACAGATGCGGGCGGCACTGCTGGGATGGCTGCCCCATCTGGGTTAGGAATGACGGCAACAGGAGCCTCACCAGAGAGAGCCTCAGGATTTGCTGCCGGAGCCTGCGGCTGAGGGGCGGCGGCTGGCGGTTGAGTCACCCCAACAGGCGGCAATCCCGGCTCGTTAGATGGTGCGGCACCATTCGGTGGGGGCGGTGGCAAGGGCTGAAGCGTGACGGGCGGTGAGGCTCCCAGCGGCGGCGGCGAGAGGGTGGGAAACAGTTCTTGGCTTAATTCTGAATTCACTTCTCGTTCGGCGGGGGCGGTTGCCGTTTGCTGCACGGTAGGACGAGAAAGATCAATCACAAATTTGCTCAACACTCCCGTGATGCCAAGTGCCAAAACTGCCGATGCTGCAATCTTTAGCGAACCTTGAGGCAACTTCAGCCAGGAACGCTCTAAGGTAGGCAGGCTCAGCGCCTCCGCCTGGTATTCCTCTAGCGCATTCGCCAGATCAAATAACTGTAACGCCGTTAGCTGCACCACCGACCCCGACTCTACAGTGGCCAAATCGCCCAATTGCAGTTCATGGGTCAACAGCCCTTTAGGGTGTAGGGCAATGCCTTTTTCGCTTGGCAGGGCAAGTTCGGCAGGCATATTTTGCTCAGCAGCATGAGACGTAGCAGCACTCGGCAGTCTAGCCCCTACTTCACCAGTTTGTTCGAGTTGTAGAGCGGGTTCCCAGCGAATTTGATCGGGCGCAGTATGCAGCAATTGCTGAACATAACCTCCGACTGCTTGATGGAGGGCTTCTAGCTGCGTCCGGTTGCCGCTGATCGTAATCTGCTGTTCGGGCAGCAGTTTCGGGTCATCAAAGCTCAAATTGAAGCGGACATTTTTTAAGACCGTCCGATCCGTCCAGCGAGACAGAGCCGATCCCGTTGCTGCAATTTCCAGCGTACAGGTTGGCGGAGTATATCGACGCAGAACAGCAGTAGGCATGGGTCACAAGAATAAACAGTGAGGAGTAGAGCGGCTCAAAAGTGTGGTTTGCAAGCAAGTAATTCAGTAACGGTTTGCCAGTGAAACGGTTTGTGAATGGAAGCGGTGTTACCTGACACTTCGCTCAAACAAAGCCGCCCAAAGACGACGATTGCCGGTTGGCGCACTGTAAAAAAGCAGATCAATCAATAGCTTGAGGGCAAGCTGACCGAGTTGTTGGGTCGAGGCCGTTTCGCCTGCTTCCATCCGCTCTTGATAGGCATTGCTGAAACTGTCGAGGTAATCTCCTAGCAGAGCCGCTTGGTAGGGTTCTCGATTTTGCTCAGTCAACTGCTCTAGCAGGGCAACCGCACGACGGATTAGCTCTTGATGTTGTTTTGCCAAATGACAAATAATCAGCACTAGCGCTCGTGCCTCTTCAACATCCATTCGTTTGCGCCCTTGCCCCCGTCGCAGGGGACTCGACTGCCGCAACCGCCACAAGGCAACCCGGTCGGCAACTAAATCTGTGAGGTTGAGGTCAGCCGCCGCTTGCAACATCGCCTCTGAACTGATGTGGGTCAACGCTTCTAGGGCCAAGAGCACCAGATCAAGCTGAGCCTTAATGTTGTCAAGCTGATTGGGAGCAGGCTGACGGGAAAGGGTCAGTTCTGCCCAAGCAGAGGGTTCATCAGTGGAAGGCTTCACGGTAGAAGGCATAATTTCAAGATAGAAGATTGAACCAAAAATGAGCGCGCTGTTACAACTCTTGCAACCAGATCTTGCACAACCAGATCTTGCAACTAGACGCTAGCAGTTTGGGTCAGGTTTCTGTTTTATCGAACTCTTCCAAGTTTAGGCAAGTCTCCCAGGAGGGGCAGCAAGAGCCAGGGCTAATTTCTAAGCCTGAAATCAAGGTCTGTGCGATCCAGGCAGAAGGCTGGACTCATGCAGCAAGAAGGGTAGGAAGGAGGGGCAGACTTGCGGTATTTTTAAGAAAAGTATTGGAATGCAGACAATGGTTAAGCGCCTGCCTCAGTTTTGGGATTACGAATGGGATTGCAAAATTGTACAAGCTTTACCGCAAGCTTTACTGACGGTTAGTTTCGGTTTTTTGCTGAGCCTCCAACTTTGGTGCGTGGACACACCAACCGCTAGTGCCACCGGAATTTACAGTATGCCAAATTTGACCGCAGGCGAGCCAACTTGGGTCGTGGATCAAGCCACCGCTCTGAGCCGCGCGACCCGCAACGAAATCAGCAGCGAATTAGAGAAGCTCGCTCAGCAAACGGGCACGGAGGTGCGGTTAGTCACCATTCACCGACTCGACTATGGCGAAACCATCACAGATTTTGCGGAAAAGCTGTTTCAAAAGTGGTTCCCAACTCCCGAAGCTCAGTCTAATCAAGTGCTGCTGGTGCTCGATAACGTCACGAACACCACTGCGATTCAGTCTGGATCTGAGGTGAAGGCGCTCCTGGCTGATCAAATCGCCGAAAGCGTGGCGCAAGAAACGGTGATGGTTCCGCTGCGAGAGGGTAATAAATATAACCAGGCGTTCTTGGATGCCAGCGATCGGCTGGTGGCGGTGTTGTCGGGTGAGCCTGATCCGGGGCCGCCAGTTGTTGACACCACCATCCAAACCGAAGGAACGTTTGCCACCGCAGAAGAAACCGACGATCGCAGTGCCACCATTCTGGTCGTCGTTTTGCTGGTGCTAGCAACCGTGATTCCGATGGCGACTTATTACTTTTATCAAGGCATGTCGTCCTAGCGCTTTTTCTCACCTAATCACAGCGTTAAGAAATCCCTATTGCTTAGCGTTTAGGCAATCGTCTGAGTGGGGCAGGTTTGCTCATATAATGTTGAGCTATATCTCGCTATTTCAAGATTTAATATTGATTGAAAACTAAGCTTAATAAATTTCCTGAATCTCTGTGAGAATGAGGGCAAACTCATAGGGCTGCATAAAGAGTGTGATTTAGATGGGGATAGAACTGGGGGTTAGGTGATCATGGCGACAACAGGTGGGAACCGCCGCAGAACTCGCTCTGCTAAAGCGGATACTGAGAAAACGGTATCTCAAGTAGAGGGAGCCGCAGAAACAGCAGTTGAAACAACGGCGGTAGAACCAGAGACGGCAGCAGTAACTGACGCAGTAACTGACATAGAGACAGAGACAGAAATAGCAAGCAACGCAGTTGAAGTGGAGGAAATCATGGCTGAACAAACAAAAGCAGTAAGTAACGGTGATGCGTCTAAGCCAGGCAAGCTAGAGCTTGCACAAAAACCAGAGGCTGATGCCAACGGACACACCGAAGCCGAACCGAATCATGAGTCAGGGCTAGTGGTTCATGCCCAAGGTTTAGAGGAAATTGAAATCGCAGAAACTTTTACTTCTGCGGGGTTGCGCCCCATTGGAGCCAGCCACATGGAAATTTTTGGCACGATTCTCAACAATCGCCCCATTATGGCGAGCCATTTGCATGTCATGGAGTATTCGCTGCCAGGGCATCGCCCCATTTTCGCCAGCGACCTTGTGGTCTGCGATGACCTGACGCTACCGGGTGGTCGCCCGATTATGGCCAGCGATCCACACCTGTTGGAAGCCAGCATGATCATGGGTGGGCGTCCTATCGCTTCTAATCAAATCGACGATAGCGAAACCCTGATGGGCTTCATCGATTAATTGCTTGTCAACGGAATCAACATTACTCTCATTCATTAAAATTAGGCTCAGGGGTTTTGGTTCTCAGACTCCTGAGTTTTTGATATTTCAGACCCTGCGCGTCATCTA
>JAAUQT010000327.1 GCA_012033495.1 Cyanobacteria bacterium RM1_2_2
ACGCATTGAGCTTAGGACAGTAGGGGTATGGGGCTAAGCCCAGCTAGGGGTTCCACCCCTGCACCCCGTCCTAACCTTAGGCAGTACTGCCATAATTCAAGGTTCTGCATTTCCAGCAGGCAATTAGCAGAAAAATGGGGCTAAGCGCTGCTCAACCCCCGTCGTGAATATGTGACTGCATATGTGACTGCAATTCGGCGGTTTTAATTCAACTTCAATACAGCCATGAAGGCTTCCTGCGGGACATCGACTGTACCGATTGCTTTCAGGCGTTTCTTACCCTTAGCTTGCTTTTGCAGCAGCTTTTTCTTTCGGGAAATGTCGCCGCCATAACACTTGGCTAACACGTCTTTGCGAAGGGCTGGAATATGTTCGCTGGCAACCACACGAGAGCCGATAGACGCCTGAATTGGAATTTTAAACTGATGGCGTGGAATCAGTTCTTTTAGCTTTTCGACGAGCGCTTTACCGACGTAGTAGGCTTTGTCTCGATGCACGATGGTTGCCAGCGGATCAACCTTCTCGCTGTTGATCAAAATATCGAGCTTTACGAGCGGATTTTCCCGATAGCCAATCAGGTGATATTCCATGCTGGCATAGCCCCGCGAGCGAGATTTCATTTGGTCAAAGAAATCGGTAACGACTTCTGCCAAAGGAATTTCGTACATCAGGGTGGTGCGTCCCTGCGTCAGGTATTTCATGTCTTTAAAGGCTCCCCGACGGCTCTGGCTCAGTTCCATCAGCGCTCCGACGAATTCCTCCGGCGTGATCATGTCTACCTGCACGTAGGGTTCTTCGATTTTTTCTCGATATTGCGGGTCGGGCAAGGCGCTGGGGTTGTCGATGTAGAGCACTTCTCCATCGATCTGAGTGACACGGTAGATCACGGAAGGAGCCGTCGTGATCAGATCGAGGTCATATTCTCGCTCTAGACGTTCCTGGACAATTTCCATATGCAGCAGCCCCAAAAAGCCGCAGCGGAAGCCAAACCCCATTGCGCTGGAGGTTTCTGGCTCATATTGCAGGGCAGCGTCGTTGAGGCGCAGTTTTTCGAGGGCTTCGCGCAGGTCTTCAAACTGGTCGGCATCGGTGGGGAACAGACCGCAAAACACCATGGGTTTGGCTTCGGTGTAGCCGGGCAGCGGTTCTGGGGCAGCGGCCCCAACGAGGGTAATCGTATCTCCAACTCGCGCATCTTCCACAGATTTGATCGCGGCGGCAATGTAGCCCACTTCTCCAGCGTGAAGTTGATCGACCTGCACTTGAGTGGGAGACAATACACCCAGTTCGTCGATTTGGTATTCTTTGCGGGAAGCCATTAGGTGAATTTTGTCGCCTTTTTTGACGGTGCCATCCATGACGCGGAAGTAAACGATTACGCCGCGATAGGGATCGTAATAGCTGTCAAAAATCAGCGCTCGCAAGGGTTTCTCGACGGTGTCTTTGGGCGGCGGCACGAGGTAGACAATCGATTCTAGGATCTCGTCAATGCCGATGCCTTCTTTTGCCGATGCTAGAATTGCGCCGCTGCAATCGAGTCCAATAATTTCTTCGATTTCCCCTTTGACGCGGTCGGGGTCGGCTCCGGGCAGGTCAATTTTGTTGAGGACTGGAATAATTTCTAGGTTATGTTCCAACGCCAGATAGACATTGGCCAAGGTTTGGGCTTCTACCCCCTGAGAGGCATCGACGACTAGGAGCGCACCCTCACAGGCGGCCAGCGAGCGAGACACCTCATAGGAGAAGTCTACGTGACCGGGCGTGTCGATCAAATTCAGGACGTATTCCTGCCCGTCTCGCGCTTTGTAGTTCATCCGGGCGGCTTGAAGCTTGATGGTGATCCCGCGTTCACGCTCTAAATCCATGTTGTCGAGAAATTGCTCCTTCATTTCTCGATCTTTGACTGTGCCCGTGGTTTGAAGAAGTCGATCTGCGAGGGTCGATTTCCCGTGGTCAATGTGAGCAATAATCGAAAAGTTACGAATTCGAGAGACAGGTGCGTCCGTCATAGACCTCAACGTTACAGGCAGCAAGGATGGATACTAAAGTTAAACACAATGGGGTGCTTCGAGCATCAAGTTAGCATTATCGGCATTAGATCAAGTGATTAGCATCAAGATAATGACTGAGACTGAAGACACATCGCTTAAAACATTGTAATCCTTCCCTCCCGCTCGCGGATGGTTCTGCCCAATCTGGCGAGGGAGCTTTTGCTAGGGGCTGTGATCCATTTCAGCCAGAATCCTGAGGATGGCAGCGCAACAGCCCCTAGCCTGTTTTGGGGAACGGGCGCGCTCCTGCTGATGCCGTCAACGTTTGACCATCCATGGATGACGCGCCCTAGGTGAATTGGGTGATTCTTAAAAAAGGAGTGGTGGATTAGTGCGAGGAGAACGGTAGCAAAGGGACTGGAATCTTAAAATTCAACCACGACTTAGTTTGTCCTGCCAATTTCAGCGACTACCATGTTTAAAGGTTGGATAGGGTTTAATGGATTGCAGGGGTTTACTGCATCTGGTTTGGAAAGGTGGCAAGCTTGTTTAAGCGGTAGGCTTGTTTGCAAGGCAGAAAAATTTGCAAGGCAGAAAAACCAAATTAGCTCCAACCTGTTTTTTTGATTCAAGCTCCGCTTTTCCACGAATTGTTGACTTAATTACTGCTCAACCCTAACGACTCTGTTTATGAACGACCCCAGTGTTGACTCAAAGCCGCATCCTAGCAAAGTGAGTGTTTCGATTCAAATTGATGCAGACCTGCTGGAACAGATCAACCATTTGACTAGCGATCCTAGCAAGGTCATCGAGGTGGCAGTACGGCAGTGGTTAGGTGAGGGCAATCGACGAGATGACGATCTGACTCGCACACTGCGCCGAAATCCTCCTGTTCCTCCAAAGGGAGAATGGAATGATTAATGTGAATTCCATTTCACTCTGGAGAGAATGCACACTTAGGTTCTGTTCCTGCCTAAAGCTCAGCCCTGTTTGTTGATCAGCAGAGAATCTAGGCGAGACGCTGATGTTGAATGATGTTTAATTCAGTAATGGAGCGTCTGCCCGTTGTATTTGCTTCAGTCCTTTGGAAAGTCCTACAAATTTGATCCTGTTTGTGGTCTACACTGATGACTTCTTCTGGCGACCTTTCGCTTCCTACTGCTGAATCGACATTGGCAACCGCACACAGGTTTGATGGGTTTGCCGCGACTCCTAGGGCTGATTTAGTTTTTATTCAAAGTGCGACGGGTCAGTATCTCTCTTTTCATTGGGGCGCGGCGGAACAGCATGGGCTGAAAGCTGAACAGGTGATTGGTCAGTC
>JAAUQT010000120.1 GCA_012033495.1 Cyanobacteria bacterium RM1_2_2
GTGGGCGCGGAGTTCTGGATCATGCTCTCCAGCATTTGCGTCGCGGTAATTACCGGAATGCCAAGACTCGGTTGCAGCGACGAATAATGTGCTTTGCAGCTTAGGAACCCGCTCTGGCGGAATTTCAACCCCCAAATCGCCCCGCGCCACCATGATGGCATTGCACTCCGGCAAGATCTCTTCCAGATTTTGAATCGCCTGGGGTTTTTCAATTTTGGCCAAAACGGGCACATCGGCTTTGCCTCTTTCTGCCAAAAACCGCTTCAGCACTCGCACATCTTCTGCCTTGCGCACAAAGCTGAGCGACACCCAATCGACATCTTGCGATAGCCCAAATTCGAGATCCTGCATGTCCTTTTCGGTCATGGAAGGCAACTGGAGGTTCAAGCTAGGCAAGTTCACGCCTTTGTGACTTTTCAGCAAGCCGCCCTTAATCACGAGGCATTCAACCGCGTTATTGTGAATCGCTTTGACGCTCAGTTCTAGCAAGCCATCGTCTAGCAGAATTTGAGTTCCGGGCTGGGCTTCTTCTGCCAAAAAGGGATAGTCAATTCCGGCTGTATCTGGCTGGTGATCAAACTCAGCGACGGGTATTAACGTCAGCACGTTGCCTTCCATTAACTTCATGCCACCATCGGGCATGTCTCCGACTCGAATTTTCGGCCCTTGCAAATCTTGAAAGATCGTAATTGGCGTATCTAACTCCAGAGAAACCGACCGGATCAACTCCACTGTCTGAGCATGATCATCATAGCTACCGTGGGAAAAGTTCAGGCGAGCCACGCTCATTCCGGCTTGAACCATTTGTTTGAGGATTTCTCGTGAGCGACTGGCAGGGCCAATCGTTGCCACAATCTTAGTCCGATGGGTCGGCGCTAGCATAGGTCAGCACGATAGTAACGACATGGACTGTAACCCCAGGAACGCACTTCTCATGAGCACCTCTATTCAGATATTCAGATCAGATATTCAGAGTTCATCTACCTCGTGAAAACCTTCTTGTGAAATCTTTCACTGATAGCGTGACCCACTCAAGCCGTTCCCTGATAGGCTTCCTCCCTAAAATAGACCCTCAAGCCTCAGAAAGAATGATATCGAGCTTACACAACGCTAGCTTTTACCTTTTTTTCCTATTTTGTGTATTCCTGAAAACATCTATTGTGCAATACAGGAAATAGAACATCTAAAAAACCGTGTAATCCACGAAACAGGGTCGCTAAATTGTAGAGGACATTGCAAAATCGGTGAATTTAACGGTTGACCTCACTTAACGTGATCTTCATCACCGCTTCATTTATAGATGATCACGCTGTTATTTCGCTGTTTCCTCCGGTTACGGGATAAAACTGCTGAAAAAATTGTGTGGAACCAGGGGTTTCTGCATTTGCCCTGTAGAGAAAAAATCCGGTTCCGCTGATTTGTTCTTCCCGCAAATGTGTCGTATCCCAATGTCTGAGTTCCCCCACCTTAGATGCCCTATTACATCCCCTTTGTAAGCACCGATTGCTGATGTGTTGTGGTTATTTTCGCAATTCTGTTGGGAAAACGTTTAGTTCTTTCGCTCCGGCAGTGCTCTGATCCGCTTAGGGTTCCTCAACTCTGAACAGTTTGGAGACGGAGTAAATTGCGTGTGCAGAGTCACGGTTGAAGGGAGCGGGGTAAGGCTCACTTTTGCAGGGAACAAGCAGAACAAAGTCATTTCCGGTCGTTCTTCCTCCGCAGAACAATTGTGTCTGTTCTCGTCCGGGCTATTTCTTCTAGAGAGTTGCTCCTGCGGCATAGGTATACATTGACCTGCCTCTATCGAGAAGCAACCGCTTGACACGCAGACTCTCAGCCTCGCCCCGATGGGGCTTAAGCATCTGACCGATTAAGCACCTGACTAATGAAGCACCTGACTAATGAAGCACCTGACCTAGTAGAGTGACGAAAAAATCATGGTTAATATGGCTAAATCTGAGACTAGAACTCCTGCTCGCCTCCCGAAAACTGCTGTCCAATCTCAAAATCGGACGGCCTCTGTTTTGACCGTCACCAGCGCGGCTGATAGTGGAGCAGGCTCTTTACGAGAGGTCATTGCTGAAGCGCAATCGGGAGATACGATTCGATTTGCATCAACGCTGGCCAATAAAACCATCACGCTCACTCGCGGTCAGCTTGATATCACCAAAAATCTGACGTTAGACGCTAGTGGAGTCAGCAATCTTACAATTAGCGGCAACAACAAAAGTCGAGTATTTTGGGTCGAAAAATACCTGAGTTTTGCTATCAAAAATTTAACCATTGCGAATGGTCGAACCAATGAAGAAGGTGGCGGAATTCAGGTGCGGATGTATAGCACTTTGAATGTTGAAAATAGCCGTTTTATCAACAATCAAGGGGGCGTTGGTGGCGCAATTCGGATTGGTTATGGCGGCAGGGGAACCATCCTCAATTCTACTTTTGATGGCAACAACGGCGCTTCTTCCAATAAGTTGGCCAGCGGTGGGGCAATTGCCACCTATGGATCAGGCGAACTGATTGTCAAAGGCAGCCGCTTCACCAACAATCGAGGCGTCAACGGTGGCGCAATTTATAACTTGCTCGGGCCGATGATTGTTGAAGATTCTGTTTTTCTCAACAACAGTTCGGCAGGTGGCTTTGGCGGTGGAGCTATCCTCACTGACGGCGGCAATTCAGTTGGCCCCAAAACAACCGTCGGCGGCACCATTATCGTTCGAGGCAGTTGGTTTGAAGGCAACCGTACCAAAGGCGAGGGCGGCGCAATGTTGCTCTACGGCTACAAAGACAAAATTTTGCTAGAAAATAGCACGGTCATCAACAACGTCGCTGAAGTAGATGCAAAGGGTCGGGCCCGGGCTGGCGGATTGCGAGCCAACAGTGAACTCACGATCCGTAACGTCACTTTTGCTAACAACACCTCTGCGAAACAGGGCGGTGCAGTTTGGCTAGATGGCAATGGTTTACCCATCAATATTCTCAACAGCACGTTTTCGGGTAATCGCGTCTTGCAAGATGCGGGTGGCGCAATGTTCCTGAATACGAACACCGCTCCTGTCAACATCGTTAACTCTACGATTATGGAAAACTCAGCCGGACGAGCCTCTGGCGCGATTTGGCTCAACGATGTTTCCCGCCAAAATGTCAGGCTAACTAATTCGATTGTGGCGAACAACACCGCTGCCGATCGGATGCAGCAGCAAGTCGGCTATGCCCCTCAAGATGGGGGCGGCAACATTGAGTTTCCGGGGCCAGTTGTGGGACGCAGAGTGGCAGAAAGTAGCTTAATTGCTGATCCAAAGCTAGGTCAATTGCAAAACATTGGCGGCGTGTTGCTACGCCCTTTACTTGCAGATAGCCCTGCGATCAATCGTGGTCAGCGAACTCAAGTCACGCCCAGCGTGGATCAGCGAGGCGCAAATCGAGATGGTTTACCGGATGTGGGCGCATTCGAGTTTGGCGCAACTGGCTCAAATCCAAGACGGACCAGCATTGTAACGACATCCGTTAGCCGAGCGGGAAGCGTGGCTAATGATTTCCTGTTGGGGGGGGCAGCCAACGATACGCTAAATGGGAAAGAAGGTGATGATCATCTAGTAGCTAGTGCAGGAGATGATATTTTAATTGGCGGTGCAGGCGCGGATGTATTGATAGCAGGAAGCGGACGAGATCGATTCGTGTATAATAGCTTGACTGAAGGCGCAGACATTATCAAGGATTTTAACTACAGAGAAGATGTGATTGATTTGCGTCCTGCTTTTCAACGAGTTGGTTATCGTCCTCAGCTTGGCAAAGAAATTAAAGTGCAACGAGTTGGACAAACCGCAGTGATTTCAGTTCAGGCTATTGGCACGAACAATCCCAATCAGTTTGTGAAACTTGCAACGCTGGAAAACGTCTTAGATGGACAGCTATGGGCAAAAAATGTGTTGTTCTAGCTTGTTTTAAGCTGTTCTAAGTTGTTTTAGCCTGTTTTTAATGTATTCCCTCAGTCGTAGCATCTCTACTTTGGTCTTTCCCTGCCTTTCACGCTCATCATGCAAGCATCTAACGTATAGGAAAAACCATGGCAGTTATCACCGTTACATCTACCGCAGATAGTGGCGCAGGGTCACTCAGAGCCGTCATCGCAGCCGCTCGCTCCGGAGACATCATTCAGTTTGGGGCAGGATTGGCTAACAAAACCATCCTGCTCACCAGCGGACAAATCGAAATCGCGCCGGGAAAAAATATCACCATTGATGGCGCAGGGGCAGCCAATCTAACCATTAGCGGCAACAATGCCTCTCGAATTTTCCTCGTCAACTCGAATCAGGATTCCGTCACCAATGTGGCAATCAAAAATCTGACGTTGACGAATGGGCGCACCACCGAGGAAGGCGGCGCGATTTTGGGAGAACACAAAGCCAATATTACCGTTGAAAACGTCAAGTTCAAAGCCAATACTGCTGACAAGGGCGGTGGGGCAATCTACAGCAAGTGGGAAAACAATCTCACGGTAATCAACAGCCAGTTTGATGGCAACGTCGCCACGAAGGGCAATGCTGAACTGGGAGCCGGGGCAATTGCGTTTATCAGTCCAGGACAATTCTTGGTACGCAACAGCACCTTCACCAACAACCAGGGCATCAACGGCGGTGCGATCAATAGCCTGAACGGTAAACTCACCATCGAGGGTTCCAAGTTTCTCAACAACAGTACGCTAGCCGCCTCTCTGGATACAGGCAAACCGAATCCTGATCTACGCGGCTATGGTGGTGCGCTGTATACGGATCGGGCAAGCTCGGTGAACGAACCTGCGGGCACAATTCGGATTGCGAACAGCCAGTTTGAAGGCAACAAAAGTAAACATGGTGGCGGTGGCGCTTATCTCTACACGGGCACTCAAGACAATGTGGTGATTGAGGGCACCAGCTTCAAAGATAACCAAACCGATAAGGGCGTCAAAGGAGATGGCGCAAATGGCGGCGGCTTGTATGTCATTAGTAACGGACAAAACAAAGGATTGGTACTAAACCGCACTTCCTTTGTTAACAACACTGCGAGCAGTCAGGGTGGTGGTCTGTGGATGTATGGCGCACCAACCACGATCACTAACAGCACATTTTCTGGGAACAAGGCGATCTTCTCTACTGTTCCTGGTCAGAACGATTTTAATCGGAACGGTGGCGCAATTGCTTTCTATGAAGCTCCGGCGACGATCACAAATACAACTATTGCAAATAACCTGGCAGGCTGGGTGGCTGGCGGTATTCTCGCCGATCAAAAGCTGGCGGTAACGGTCAAGAATACGATTTTCTTTAACAATGAGGCTTTCAATGGCGGCAATCCTTGGAACATTCAGCAACACACGAACCGACTGATGAGTGACGGTGGCGGAAATATCCAGAATACGCCAGCAAACGATGGCGAGTTAGCTGTTGCGAATATCCGAGTGGCTGATCCGAAACTGGGGGCACTGCAAGATAATGGTGGCGGTTTGCTGACTCATGCGCTGTTGGCGGGCAGCCCTGCCATTAACGCGGGTGTTACATCGGGGGCGCCGACGATCGATGGACGCGGACTTAATCGGGATAGTCAACCTGACAGCGGGGCATTCGAGTTTGGGGCATCGGGTGGGTCAAATAGTCCAGGTAATCCTAATCCTGGAACTCCCGGCAACATTACGGGCACACCGGGCAACGACACGCTCACAGGCACAACTGGCAAGGACACCATCTTGGCAGGAGCAGGCAATGATTTTCTGACGGGTGGGCTGGGCGCAGATATGTTGACCACCGGAGCCGGAGCCGATCGGGTGCTGTATCGCGGCAACAACCAACTGACGGCATTTGCAGGCTCGCGGGTGAACAGTTTGGATCGGATCACTGACTTTAACGTGGTGCAGGGTGATCGGATTCAGCTAGACTATGACAACAACTTGGCGACGAGTCAGCGTCCGAAAGGGCTGTTTAATGCTGGAGTGGTGCAGGGCAACAACCTGACTGCCGCCGTCAAAGCTGCCTATGCTGACAAAAACCAGAAGGTTGCCAACGCGCAATTCCTGAAGGCGAATGAAGCCGTGCTGTTGCAGTGGCAGAACCGTACCTACCTTTCGGTCAACGACACCGTGCGAGCCTTCGACCCAACTCGTGATTTTGTGGTCAACGCCACGGGGCTAACCATCCCGACTGCCCACACCTCAGCGGGTTCACTGCCTGTTAACAGCTACTTTGCTTAGTTAAACAAGCGATAACATCTAGAAGGGTGGAGTTAGTTAAGTTGACTGCTTCGCCCTTCGCTTTATTTTGCGTTTCTCAATCTCACTCATCGGCAACAGCAGCGTATCCTCAATCTCCGCTCTCACGTCTCGGCTCTCGTCGCTCAGTAGATTCAAACAATCGACTAATAGTTGGTTGGCATCATAGTATTGTTTGAGTAGTTCCTTTTGTTCATCACTAAACTGCCAGTCGTGACCGATGTTGCGATGTTTGATCATGACGGCTCGAAGTTTCTCTGCCCAAGCTTGCCCTTTCATCATCCAAATATCCCTGAAAGCTTCCCAATCCAAACTATCAAAAGTTGGAAATTCATCTTTAAATTTCGCTAGCTTAAACCCGAAATCATTACTAAGTGCATTTTCAAGAACATTTCGGAAATGATGATGAAGCAGAAGATTACAGTGACGATAACTCCCATAATTTAGCATTGGCGGATCAGCAGACAAACAGTATAGGTTGTACAAAAGAGTAGAAAGTTCATAATCTAATGCACAGTCAGCATCATTGTAAAGAATTGAGTGAAACTCAAACGCAGATATCTGCTTAAGTGAAATATCAAAAAAATCATTATTCTTCAAATCATCATTAGATAAAAAGCTCTCACTTTGTAGCTGATATCACTATTTTGTTTTTCATTGATTTTTGATAACAATTCTTGAAAGCTAAAGTCACTACTGAGTAATCCGTCAATTCCCAACTTCATCAACCACACCAACTCATCTGCCTTCTCTTTTGGTGACATCTCTACAGCAAGCAAAAACACCTCTCGCCAGCGTTTCTCGGTGATGTTTTTCACAAATCGCGGCAACATTTCTGGATCGCGGGATTCTACGATCGCTCGTGCGGCGAAATATTCATGAAAGGTGAGGTGTGAAAATGACCAATATTCTCGATCCCGTTCAACTAGCAATCCATGTTCTGTCTCAAATGATTTGAGCAGCGTTTCAGATTGTGATCTTGAGAGCTTTTGTTTGTCCATAATCAATCGCTCCAGCGTTTTCTGTTCTGGAACAAGATCATTCTGCTCAAACAATGTCCAGGCAATATCAGACAGGAGTGATTCTTTCTCGTCTATGGATAAATGTGAGCGCCGCTGACGATCATGTTTTCCTTCAAATTTGTCCCAAGTTGTCAAGAGAGCTTTTACGCCTCGTTCGTACAGGTCAACGCGGCGTTTAGGCAACTGACCTTGATCACGATAGGCAACTACACAAACCAGATTCAACAGAATTGGCGTCACTGCAAGTTCTGCAACTGGTTCATTTTCTTCGGCTTCTAGCTGGTGAATCAATTGATCTGCTAAAAATGCTCCATCTTTCCTAGAAACTAACGCAAACCATCGTTTGATAAATTGCTTCACCTGATCAGAGTTGAAATCATCAAGTTCCAAATCTACGATTGAACTATCGAAGCGGTACTGCTGTTGCTGAGTGCGACAAGTTACCAGAATACGATTATTGCAATATTGCTGACGCTGAAAAAGCTGACGAATTTGGTTGACGATTGCTTCTCCATAGTGTGCTGAAACTTCGTCTAAACCATCCAAGAGCAGTAACAGCTTACCCGAAGTCAACAGCGCTTCTATTACTTCAGGTTCAATCGCCCAAGATTGCATTTCCCACTGAATTGCTTTAACCAATACCAGACGTTCCTTCTCATCTAGCTCTTTGGCGAAATCGTTGACGACATCTTTAAGAACTAGAAAAACAGGAACGTATTGCCTCAGTTCCTCTAGTTTGGGTTCCTCCTTGATACATTCAACTGCTAGAGAACGCAGTAGTGTTGTTTTGCCTGCGCCCGGTGTACCTAAAATAATTGCCTTCTTATAATCTCTCAAGACTTTAAGGGCTGCTTCTGCCTGCCGTGAGTTTTGCGATAGTCCAACCCGATGAAGTCGCTTTGCCCGGTTTTGATAGTCGCGATCAGAGGTTTGTACCTGAAGC
This sequence comes from Cyanobacteria bacterium RM1_2_2, assembly GCA_012033495.1. Taxonomy (GTDB): domain Bacteria; phylum Cyanobacteriota; class Cyanobacteriia; order Elainellales; family Elainellaceae; genus Elainella. Next base: position 8,204 of record JAAUQT010000120.1, read on the forward strand.
AGATCTCGCTGTTCTATGAAAAGGCGATCGTGGTTGACTGGCTCTAAAACTTTGAGTGAAACATAAATCTCATCGACTGGAACCCACCCAACTTCCAGCATCCGCATCTTGCCGTAGCGCTCCTGAATCAAGGGGCGAATTTGTGAACGGACTTTTTCAACGACTGCCTTCAAATCAGGCTCTACTGTCATTGATGTCATTTCAGCTTGCGGCTTCCAAAGCTTGTACTGATTCTCCAGATAGTCTCGTAGATGATTTTCTTTGCCTCTGCCTGCATCGTCGGTAATACTAAACTTTCGGTAAATTTCAGTCAGGCAAGAAGTGAACGAGCTATTACTGATATTGAGTTTCTGCTGAATGGCAACCCGACTTTGCCCAGTGCCAAACAACTCCACAAAGACTTCCTGTTGTCTCTCTGAAAGTTTGTGTAATCGAGCAAGTTGGATTAGAAATTCCTGTGGAAAAGCCATGCTGAGAACAATTGACCGTTTGAGAAATTCATCTACTCCAAGTTCTAATCCAAAGCAGCCGGAAAATCAAAGCTGGCTGCCCTTTGCTCGTGATACATTGTAACTACAGTGTAGGTGAATGGGATTGAGATTTGAGTGGGACGTGCAGAAAGCGCAAGCAAATCAGCAAAAGCATGGCGTGTCTTTTGCTGAAGCAGAATCAGTTTTCTATGATGAGAACGCCCGCTTCCTCTATGATGCTGACCACTCATCAGTAGAAGAACGCTACATTCTTTTAGGAATGAGTGATTTGCTAGGTTTGCTCGTGGTTTGTCATACCTATCGAGAGCAGGAGGAAGTGATTCGGATTTTCTCGGCTCGCAAGGCAAACAAACGAGAGCGTCAACAATACCGGAGTTTCCTGCCATGAAAGACGAATACGATTTCTCTCAGTCTGGCAAAAATCCCTACGTCAAGAAGCTAAAACAGCAGGTGACGATTCGCCTAGAAGCCGAAGTGATCGAATACTTCAAAGACCTTGCAGCCGAAACTGGCATTTCCTATCAAAGCTTAATCAACCTTTACCTACAGGACTGCGTTAAATCACAGCGCAAGCCGTCCTTAGAATGGGTGCGTGAAACCTAAAAGCTAGGAATCTTTGAGTTGTCTGTATGAGTCAGCCTCAGTCAGCACCAGTCAGCACCAGTCAAGGAAATTGCTCCTAAAGATGATTGCGAGAGTAGTTGTAGTTAAAGCAACCAGAAACTACAGTCATGCAATCTCTCACCCGCACCTGCTTTCGCGTCTTCCTGCTGATCTTCCTCACTGCCAACGGCTACATTTTACTTTCTGGTAGCGTTTGCTTTTGGTTAGCGAGTCACGAAAAGCTCTCCGCTGAACAAACTCGTATGTTTGACACCTGCAACGACACTTGGAATCAGGGCACGAATGCGATCTTTCGACTGCTCGACAACAAAGTTCTGGAACTGATACAGGCTGATGAGGCAAAAAACAGCAACGATTCTATTTGAAACCGCAGCATTCTCGCTCTATCCTCGTCGTTTCTCACTTTTGGCGCGATTATTTCAGTTGCAACCCGCAACCGTCAAGTTAAAAAATCGAAATTTTCCACTTTTTGCGGAATTGCTCAACCATAGAACGCAATGGATTGATCTTTTGGTTGAATCATTGCAGCAGATTTTTGGGCAGAAGAGAGAGGCATCTTACTGCGCTTCCTAATTTTGTTACCTTTCCTCCCCTTCATAATGGATAAAGTCGAGCTGAGACAGTGTTTGCAGAGTTTTCTTGTGGGTATCAAAGCGATCTCGATCCCCTGAATTTCTCTACCCTGCGGCAAACTGCATCGCGTCTAGAAAAAAGGGGAAACTGCTAAAGCCTGCTTTTGAAAGGGGTTGGGAGATCTCTTCTGCGTAAGTCCCAGCGTCCTCTGACAAACGTCCTCTGACAACTGTGTTCACCAGAAGATCGGATTTTAGGAATTGGTATAAAGAGATTCTGTCCCGTCGTCTCCGATGAGAGTGGCAGGGTCAGTCTTGAAATCGGAATCGCGGCTGTTTTTCCTCAGAAGCTCATCGGTTATGGTAGAAAAGTTGCCAGTCGCTTAACTGCTGCAAGCCCAATGAGACTGTTTCCTTCTGCCAGCCTATGCCGCGATTTCAGCTAATACAACGAGTTTTGATGGTTTTGCTGGGGTTTGTCATCCTCTATGGAGTGATGGTTTTGCTCTTACGCTCAGTGGGGCTAGAAAACGCTCAGCAGTGGATTCAGCGCTCTGGAAACTGGGGCCCACTGATTTTCATAGGGCTGTGTGCGGGAAGTTTAATTCTCGCGCCACTGAGTGGCAGTTCTCTGTTTATTGCTGGAGGGGCGGTTTTTGGCAAAGAAACAGGCTATGTGTTGAGCTTGGTTGCCTCTATCCTCGGATGCAGCATCAACTTCTGGATCTCCCGCAAACTAGGACGCAGCGTGGTTTCTCACCTGATTGGGCGAGGCAACCTCAAAGAACTTGATAAATTCACAGGACGGCTGAAAGGGAATCGCGGAGTTTTCTATTTGGTGCTGCTCATGCCGCTGTCGCAGGATATTGTGAGCTACGCTGCCGGACTGACGCCGATTTCCTACAGCCGCTTTTTGGTTGCCCTAATTTTGAGTGGAGCGGTCATCATCGCTGCCTACGTTTACTTAGGCACCAGCCTTCTAGAGGTTTTTCTATGAGTAGGAGAGAGACTCAGAAAAAAGTTACCGCTAGGGTTGGAGCAGGTTTAGACAAGTTTAAAGAAAATGATAGCGGTTCCACTGATGATCGATCAGCAAAACCTGTCCCTACAGGGAGAGAACAACTAATACAATTCAATCTGTTCAATGCGGCGAAAGTCTCGCTCCACCTCATACCACAGCGACTTGTTGTGTGGATCGGTCCGTAGCGCCTTCTTTAGATAAACTCTTGCTTTGTCCGATTGCCGACTGCCAACCAGATAGCGACCAAAGCGCTGATAGGTAATCGCCTGCCACTGCCGCACTTCAGCATCATTGGGCAAGCGTTGAGCTAATCCTTCCACGAGGGCAATGGCTCTGGGAAACCGCTGCTGTTTTAAAAACTGCTGAAGCTGCTGATAAGACTGACTTTTCAACTTTTGCTCGGCTGCACTCAAGTTGTGAGTTTGAATCGGCGGCGCTTTTTTCGTCACCTTAACTTGAACTTGAGGCGGGCTGACTGGAGCCGTCCAGCCACGGGATGGCTTGCTGTTGCTGTGGGTATTGCTGTTTGAAGCAGATTTTACAGCAGAACTATTTGTGGCGGAAGACGGGGCTGGTGTAGTATTTTCGGCGGTGGGCTGCACGACGCTCGTCAGCGATTTGTAAGCTTCAGTGAGTTGAATAAATTTGTCGTTTGCCTGCTGCGCATTTGTCGGGTTCGCATCAGGGTGATACTGCCGTGCCAAACGGCGATAGGAGGCTTTGATCTCTTCGTAAGAAGCCCCCTTTCTTAGACCTAGCAATCGATAACAGTCGGCAAGATCCATTGAGATAAAAAATGGCAGATGTCACAAATTCTGCCATTTGCATCGAGAAATTGAAAGAACTTCGCCCAAAACGGGTGATTAAGCCAGAGATTTCAGCAAATTTCAGCCTAATTCTGATAATTTTGATCGGCAATGACGCGATCAATCAAACCATAGGTTTTGGCTTCTTCGGCTGACATAAAGTAGTCCCGATCGGTATCGCGTTCGATTTGTTCAACGGTTTTTCCGGTGTGGAACGCCATCAGTTGGTTGAGTTCTTGGCGCACCCGCAGAATTTGCTTGGCTTCGATTTCAATATCAGTTGCCTGTCTGCGCCCCACGCCGCCCAAAGGCTGGTGAATCATGATCCGAGAGTGGGGCAACGCCAACCGCTTGCCTTTCGTTCCGGCGGTGAGGAGAAACGCCCCCATCGAAGCCGCTAAGCCCACACAAATCGTGACCACTTCTGACTTGATGTGCTGCATCGTATCGTAAATTGCCATGCCTGCCGTCACCGAACGCCGGGCGAGTTGATGTACAGGTAAATCGGCTTGGTTTGGTCGTCCGAGTCGAGGTAGAGCATGTAAGCGACAATTGCGTTGGCCATGGCATCGTCTACTTCTTCTGCCATAAAAATAATGCGCTCCCGGAATAGCCGATCATAGATGTTAATCCATTGTTCGTAGGAGCTACCGGGCATACGATATGGAACTTTAGGGATACCAATAGGCATAGGTTTCAGAGGAGATAAGAGTGCAATTGGTCTAATTGGGCCCGTATGGGGTGCTAGTACAGCTCAAACAAAGGTGCTTCAGAGTGCAGTCACCATGGCTTGCGGTGTCCCTTTGGGGCTAAGCAACACCCGATCAATCAACCCATATTCTTGGGCTTGTTGAGGTGTGAAATACAAAGTGCGATCCATATCCTGGGCAATTTCTTCAGCCGCTTGCCCGGTCGTTTTAGCCAGAATTTCTAGAATCAACGCTTGTTTAGACAGCACCTCTTTGGCGTTGATCTGGATATCGGAAGCTTGACCCTGCGTTCCATTGCGGGGGTGACTCAGAACAATGGTGGAATGGGGTAAGCTTGCCCGCTTGCCCTTTGTGCCTGCTGATAACAGCACTGCCGCCATGCCAATCGCCTGCCCTAAGCAAATCGTGATGATCTCCGACTTGATGTGCTGCATCGTATCGTAAATCGCCAAGCCTGCATTAATCGACACCATGCCTGCTGTCACAGATGCCATGCCAGCCGAAACCGGATCGCCCAAGGAGTTGATGTACAGATAAATGGGCTTGGTTTGGTCGTCTGAATCTAAATAGAGTAACGACGCAATAATGGCGTTGGCTAAACCGTCGGTGACAGCACCATTCACAAACAGAATGCGCTCTTGGTTCATCCGAGTGTAGATGTCAATCCACTGCCCCTGCTGGCTACCACGCGGAATATAGGGGACGAAAAGAATATCATCAGGCATGGGTATCAAGCCTTAAATAGGTGCAAGGTTGGTTTGATTAGGTGAGAGCCGGAATTGGTTTGGGTAACTCCTTGGCATTTTCCAAAACGCGATCGATCAAGCCATACTCTTTGGCTTCTTGAGGAGTCAGGTAGAGCATCCGATCGGTATCTTTGGCAATCTTTTCGGGAGGCTGCCCGGTATTGCGAGACAGAATATCGAGCGTCGCCGCCTTGTTCGCCAGCACTTCTTTTGCCCGGATTTGAATATCGGTGGCCTGCCCTTGTGCACCCGTCCGCGGCTGGTTTAGCACGATCGTGGCATGGGGTAAGCTCGCCCGATAGCCTTTGCTGCCGGATGAGAGAATCATCGCTGCCGTTCCCATCGCCTGCCCTAAGCAAATGGTATGGACGGGGGGCCTGATGTAATTTAGGGTGTCACAAATTGCAAAAGCTTCTGTTTCGTAGCCAATGGCATCGCCCGTATACCAGGATGTGCCCGTAGAGTTGATATAGAAAAAGATTGGCTTATCAGAATCTTCAGATTGCAGATACAACAGTTGGGCGATGATCAATTTGGTGACATCAACACCAATCTGCCGCTTAAAGTCGTCTGAGGAGACAAGCGGTAAGCCCAAGTAGACAATCCGCTCTTTTAACAGGAGGGAAGGTAGATCGGGCGGGGGCGTACGATAGGACGCATCTCCATAATATGCACTTTGCATGGCTTTAATTCGTGAACTCCATCGCCGAGAGTGCCTTAAAAGTGGCAACATTTCTTACATACATACTAGATTAAAAGGCATTTCCCCTGCATCTTTAGTTAATTGGGGTTATTTGGGTTCAGTTTAGGCATCAGAGATTGGGGGCTGGAGTCTAAAACGCTATGATGCTCTAAGATTGAGCTTTCCGGGCATTCCATTGCCGCAGTTTTGGTTGGAGGTAGGGATATCCGAATCTGCTCCCATCAGGAAGATGTCCGCTGAAGCTGTTGATGCTAAGTAACGGCTTGGGTGTTTTCAGGCAAACCCCCAAAACTCTGACTCAAACCCTCTTACGTTTTTCTGTCCCTTCTCCCCTAGGAGCTTGATGCCATGCAAGTTGGTCTAGAAACTGCTTTGAGTGACATGAATCTGGATGCGGCTCAGTTGGTGAGTCAGCGGCAGTTGGCGATCTCGCTCTCGGCGATTGCTCATCCAAACGGACGAACCGCCCCGCTGAATTTGTGCCTCATTCTTGATCACAGCGGTTCAATGAGTGGGCGACCTTTGGAAACCGTCAAGCAGGCTGCCCACAGTATTGTCGATCGGCTCTCTCCGGGCGATCGGCTGTCGATTGTGGTGTTCGATCACAAACCCAAGGTGCTGGTTCCGAATCAGATGATCGAGAATCCGGCGGCTGTTAAGGTGGAAATTGATCGACTGCGCGCCAGCGGTGGAACGGCGATCGATGAAGGAATGCGGGTCGGAATTGAAGAGCTAGCCAAGGGCAAAAAAGACAGCATTTCTCAGGCGTTTTTGCTCACCGATGGCGAGAATGAGCATGGCAGTAACGAGCGTTGCCTCAAACTGGCGCAGCTAGCCGCAACGTATAATCTCACCCTCAGTACGCTAGGGTTTGGCAATCACTGGAATCAAGATGTCTTAGAAAAAATTGCGGATGCGGCAGGGGGGTCACTGTCCTATATTCAGCGTCCAGAAGAGGCCGTGTACGAATTCAGCCGCCTGTTTAGCCGGGTGCAGTCGGTTGGGCTGACCAATGCTCATCTGCTGCTGTCTTTGATGCCGCAGGTTCGGTTCGCTGACCTAAAGCCGATTGCGCAGGTGGTTCCCGAAACTATTGAACTGGCAGCAACCCAAGAAGAACAAACCGATGTGGTGCGGTTGGGTGACTTAATGGTCGATGTGCCGCGAGTAGTGTTGGCAAATCTCTATATTGACCAGTTGCCGGAAGGAGAACAGCCGATCATTGCGGTGCAGGTGCGCTACGACGATCCAATGAGTGGACAAACGAACCTGCTCTCTGAAAAGATTACAACGACTGCTCAAGTTTTGAAGCTCTACCAGCCTGCTGTTAATCCGCTTGTGCAGCAGCACATTCTGGCGTTGGCGAAGTATCGGCAAACCCAAATTGCTGAGGATAAGCTGGTGCAAGGCGATCGGGTTGGGGCGGCAACGATGCTGCAATCGGCGGCAAAAACGGCTCTACAAATGGGAGATCACAACGCTGCGACGGTGCTACAAGATAACGCAACTCGGTTGCAGGCAGGAGAAGAGCTTTCAGAGGCGGATCGCAAAAAAACGCGGATTGTTTCTAAAACGGTGTTGCAGTAATGGCGATAGGTAGCAATGGTCAGAGCCGAAATGGGGAGATCCCATGCATAGACTATTGCTTACACTGGCTGTTACTTGCACTGGCTGTTACTTGCACTGGCTGTTACTTGCACTAGACTATCCACTAGATCACTTGATTGAGTGAATCGTGGAGCGCAGACCATTCTTCATAGTCAATCTGTCTATCTTCATAGAACTCTTGAAGCACGGCTGCCAGAGCGTCACAGGCAACATGATGATTAATTGCCTGCTTCGCCGCATAAAGGGCGTCAAAACTGGAGCTTTGATCTTGAATTACAAATCGTTTCCGACAAGGTGAATAGCAAACGGCCTTAAACCCTTGCTCTGCGGGAACAACTTCGATCAGCCATCCATGATGAAAATCAGTGAGATAGGAATTCTTCATTATTTCGTTCGGATTGGTCTAGCTGTTTACCTCAGCGAGGAAGAGGTGAGGGATGTAATCATGTCCCGTTAGGAGACTCATTGCTCGTTTGAGCAACCGTGATTGCTCTGAAGAAAGCTGATTGCGATCCCTAGTTTGTTCTTTATTAGACTAATATCCTACTGATATTAGAATGGCAACAGGTAGGGCAAAATGGCGGAAATTTGCTGAAGAGCATCCAGAAAGCCGCTTTGCTTCAGCGGATATTATGAGGTCAATTCCGCAACATAGCGGATTAGAGAGAACACGGTAACTCTAATGCAGAACGCAAAAAAGCCAGGAGCAGATTAAACTCCTGGCCGTTCACTTGGATTCAAATTGTAGGTGCGATTGAAGCGCAAGCTCGTCAGTTGAGCCGGAGCCAATCAGCGCTACTCAACGCCTTCAATCCGATCTTCAACTTCCTGGTAGAGTTCGCGCAGCAGTTCTAGGTTGCTTTCGCTGGTTTCCCAGTAGCCGCGACCGTTGACCTCTAGCAGAGTGCTGACCACCTTACGGAATGAGTGAGGGTTGAGATTCATCAACCGATTCCGCATCGCTTCGTCTTGAATAAACGTGGCGTTGGTGTCTTCGTAGATCCAGTTGTCTACTGCGCCCGCTGTGGCAGACCAGCCCATCGTGTTAACCAGCCGCTTCGAGAGTTCCCGCACGCCTTCGTAGCCGTGAGAGAGCATTCCTTCATACCACTTCGGATTCAGCAGCTTGGTGCGGGCATCGAGCCGCACGGTTTCTGAGAGGGTTCGGACTTGGGCATTAGCAGTAGTGGTGTCGGCAACGTAGGCAGCGGGCTGTTTACCGTCATTCCGCAGCTTAGAAACAATCTTGGTCGGATCGGAATCAAATAGTGGGAAACGTCGGTGAGCGAAATTTCGGAGGAGTCAAGATTCTGGAAGGTGACATCCACTGTCTTTAAAGCC
>JAAUQT010000328.1 GCA_012033495.1 Cyanobacteria bacterium RM1_2_2
CATCTGGGCGACGCGAGACTGAGTCCAAACCTGCCCCAACGTGGCAACAACTTTTTCCTAGAAATCTCCTTACGCAATTACAGCGATTTCGCCCCCTAAATTCTCCATTCTGGACTTCCGTGAGCGTCAGGTGAACGGGGGAATTTGAGACGAAAATGGCTTGAAGAAGTCTCCTGCTTGAAGAAGCCCCCCACTGGTGGGGGATTCAGGGGGCAGATAGGCGTTAGTCCTGTCCAACAAAAAGGTTCCGTCTTAGCACCATAAAATCGTGCAAAACAGAACCAATCGAAACCTCTAGAGGCTGCCATCCATCCCAGCTAGAACCCTGATAATGGCAAGGCAACAGCCCCTAACCTGCTTTTTGGAATGGGCGTGATCAGGCGGATGCCGTCAACGATTAACCATTGAGGGATGACGCGCCCTGGAAGTGGGTTGCTACGCAGCTAAGTCCTTTAGAAATTGCTGCTGCGCCCGCAGCGACTCCTTATGGGTCGGAACTACTTTTTAGGAGAGAGCATCATGATCATGTTCTTGCCTTCTCGCTTGGGAGCTTGCTGAATTTCAGCCACATTTTGCAAGTCAGTCGCCATTTGCATGAGCAATTTTTCAGCCAGATCGCTGTGCTGACTTTCGCGCCCTCGGAACATGACGGTCGCCTTCACCTTATCCCCATCACCTAAAAAGCCAGAAGCCCGCTTGACTAACACCTGGTAGTCGTGGTCTTCAATTTTGTAACGCATTTTCACTTCCTTCACATCAGAAGTGTGCTGCTTTTTGCGAGCTTCTCTAGCTTTTTTCTCCTGTTCAAACTTAAATTTGCCATAATCCATGATTCGGCAAACAGGCGGATCAGCTTTATCACTCACAAGCACCAAGTCTAGCTCTTTCTCCTCTGCCATTCTCAGTGCTTCACGGGGAGTCAAAATTCCTAGCTGACTCCCATCCGTATCAATCACGCGAATTTTGGGAAAGCGAATCCGTTCATTAATGGTCGGTAGGTCTCGGTTTTGCTTGGTCAAAGCCGGTGGCGTTTGAGGCATTTGATATTTCTTTGCTCGTTATGTGTCAGTTTGTTCGTGAGTTAGAAGTTGCGTTGCAGTTCGTAATTAGAAATTGCTGAACGTTACTCAAGGTTAAATGGAGATAACAAATATGTTAGGCCCCACCGCTAAAAGTGGAACTATAGATTTGTTACATGCTGCTATTCTAGCCACCTTAATTGCCATCCTGTCTAGCATCGATCGACTGATTTAAGGTTTGGCACAAAGCAGTGATAAAGGTATCCAAAGATGGGAAGCAAACAATGAAAGGCTGGATGCAGCGATTTTCAAGAGTAGCAGGACTATCGAGACTCGCCAATTTGTGCCTAGAATCTGCTTGCCCGCTCTGCCAGCGCTCAACGGCTCAAGCCTTGTGTCTAGACTGTCAGCGACAGTTACAGCATTTACGGTTGTCTCCCTCCCAGCAAACTTGGCGATCCCCGCTGCCCATTTTTGCCTGGGGAAGCTATAGCGGCAGCCTTAAACGCGCCCTCACCACGTTGAAGTATGAAAATCAGCCGCAGTTGGCCCGACCGCTCGGAGACTGGCTAGCCCAAAGTTGGCTCCAGTTCGCTCAGACTTCTGAAAAAATGCCAGAAAAATCGCTGCTAGAAAAATCGCTGATTGTTGTCCCCATTCCGATGCACCTTGCCAAACAACAGCAGCGCGGATTTAACCAGGCAGAACTTTTAGCCGAAGCCTTTTGTCAACGAACCAGACTGCCGCTCAACCCCCATGTTTTGATGCGAAACCGTTCGACTGAGGCGCAGTTTGGTCTCTCCATAGCCGCACGCGAGCAAAACTTAGCAGATGCTTTCACGCTCAACGAAACGGTCGTTCATAGCCTCAAACGCTCACCTCATGCCGTGCTGTTGCTAGACGACATTTACACCAGCGGAGCCACTGCTCGATCGGCAGCCCAAACCCTGCGGCAGCAAAACATCGCGGTTTACGGCATTGTCACGGTAGCCAAAACCACGATTGCCAAAACCACGATTGCCAAAACCACTGCTGCCAAAACCTAATAGGACTTACGACGGATGTAGGATCGAGCAAGCAGGCGGCAATCCGGCTGAGCCAAAAATGGGAGCAGGGTCAAGTCCGGCGATCTGCCGAAATTGCTCTGGGGTAATGGTGCTGACAATGGGCTGATTCTCCCATGCCTTTAGCTTGCTGTGGGTTTGGAGCAGAAACTCCATGCCTCGGATCAACGGCACTGTGAGCCACTGATCAATCAGCGTTTCAATTAATGCGAGTTCCACTAAAGGATGCGGATACACTTGCAGTAATTCTTCAAGATAGGAGTCAAATCGATTGCTTTCTTGCCCTCCTAACTGATAACTGCTGACAATGTGTTTCACCCGCTGTCGGTTAAGCTGTTGCCGAATATTCATGCCCGTTCATCCAAACCGAAATCTGACCAATGTTTTTTATCCTACCGGAGTAAATACCCCTCTCGGCAAAACTCTCATCTTTTTACATCAATTGCGAAAGGTGATAAAAGATGTCTTAAAAGATTGACACGTTTTTATCCTAATTTTTCCAGGTTTTGCCCAAAGCTGGAAGGGCAAGAAGCGGCACAACTGCCGTAAACTATATCTTCTCAAACAGAATGCAGTGGGATAACGTTTAGAGGCAGAGGTTTTATTGTTATTTATTGTTATTCACCGCAACCAGTGAAATCAGAGTAAACGTAAGGGAAACTATGACCGGAGAAGAATTACACCAGTTATTACTGAGTAAATGGGGGCGGTCATTTGATGTCCAAATCCGACAAGCGCAGGGCAAAGTTTTTTTTCAAATTATGTGGAAATATTTAGAGCAAGCTTCTTTCCCGATGACAGAAGCAGAATATTTCAGCCACTTAGAAGAAATGGCCAGCTACCTGACCGCTTGGGGCAGCACTGCACAAATACAAAATTTTATTGAACAAACCCGCGAACGTCCTCGCCTCGGCAAAGCGGTCAGCATTCCTATTGATTTAGGTGAACGAGCTTCAGAATGGATCGTTGAGCGTTAGCCATCCCAGCACCAAACAATTCCTAGTCAACAAACTCTCTATAAGAGTCGGTTTTACCGATCAATCGTGGGTGGAGCCGTTGTTTTTTGGCTAAATCTGCTTCAACGGTAGCGGCAACTTTTTTCTCAAAACTCTCCTTTTTTTCTCAAAACTCTCCTTATAGCAGTACTGCCTAAGGTTAGGACGGGGTGTAGGGGTTCCACCCCTAGCTGGGGGCGTAGCCCCCACAC
>JAAUQT010000003.1 GCA_012033495.1 Cyanobacteria bacterium RM1_2_2
TGCCTGACTTAAGGAGATTTCCAGGAAAAAGTTGTTGCCACGTTTGGGGGCAGGTTTGGACTCAGTCTCGCGTCGCCCAGATGATTGATCTGCAAAACCTGCCCGTACTGGGGTAGAGGGTTTCCTAGAAATCTCCTAATTGCTCAGCTTGTTCGTGCTTTAGCCAGGTTTCTGGGATGGCAGCTAAAAGGGAACCGTAAATTAAAGTTGATCAACAAGTTGAATTACGGTTCATTGAGGCAACCTTCACCAATCGCTTGGAAACCGCCCTATAGTAGAAACTTAATATTTCGTCCTATGATTCAGTTTGGTTGAAGTTCGGTTCGGCAATTGCTTAACGGCTTATGGCTCTGACTCAAAATTCTCCCCTTTCGCAGTCCAAACAGTCCACTGCCCGCACGGTGGGACGGCACTATCAGTCTTTAATTCTGATGCTGCTTGTCACCCTAACCATGCTTGGCGGCATTGCCACTCGGCTGGCTTATTTGCAGCTTCTTCAAGGAGAACGAAACCGCCAGCTTGCCGATAATAATCGAGTACGGTTGATTCCGCGTCAGCCAGAACGGGGCAACATTCTCGATCGTAAAGGCCGAATTCTAGCCGGAAATCGCCTTTCCTATGCGGTGTTTCTCTGGCCGATTTCTAATTCGCAGCAAGAATGGGAGCAGATTTTGCCTCGGCTGGCTAAAACGCTAAATATTCCGCTGCAAAATATTCAAACTCGTTTAGAGCAAGCAGGCTATAGTTCTCCGGTGTTGGTGCGGATTGCGCGAGGCTTGAGTCCGGCGCAGGTTACGGCTTTGGCAGAGTTTAGTCAAGAGCTTAAGGGCGTGCAGGTGCAGGCAGAAGCAGTGCGGAACTACCCCTATGGCGATTTGGGGGCGCATGTGCTGGGCTACACCGGAGAAATGAGCGACGAAGACTTGCAAACCCATCAGGATGCAGGCTACCGCTTGGGCGATGTGATCGGGCAGATGGGGGTCGAGTCCGCGTTTGAGAAACAGTTGCGCGGCGAATGGGGCGGGCAGCAAGTTGAGGTAGACGGAGCCGGGCGGGTGCTGCGGGTGCTAGGAGAGAAGCCAGCGCGGGCGGGTAACGATGTGCAGCTTACTTTGGATCTTGATGTGCAAAGGTCGGCTGAACGGGCCCTTGGCAACCGCAAAGGCGCAATTGTGGCCATCGACCCACGCAATGGAGCAGTGTTGGCCATGGTGAGCCGTCCTGCTTTTGATCCCAACTTGTTTTCAACCTACATTACCGACGCCCAATGGCAACAGCTTCAAAGCAAAGAATTTCCGTTTGTGAACCGCTCCCTACAAGGGTATCCGCCTGCCAGTACGTTCAAAATTGTGACAACTACAGCAGCAATTGAGTCAGGAAAGTTTCCGCCCAGCACGGTTTTAGGCACTTTCCCTTACCTGGAAGTGGGCGGCATTCAGTTTTGGGATTGGAACCGGGCTGGCTTTGGCCCACTCGACTTCCCAGGCGCTATGGCTTGGAGTAGTGACACGTTTTTCTACCAAACGGCGCTAGGGATGGGAGAAAAGCCTTTGATTCAATGGACGAGGCGCTATGGTTTTGGGCAAAAAACAGGAATTGAAATTGGCAAAGAAGAATCTGCTGGACTCGTGCCGGATGAAGCCTGGAAGCAAGCCGAACTCAAAGAACCTTGGTATGCGGGTGATACAGTCAATATGTCGATTGGGCAGGGCTACTTACAGTCTTCGCCTCTACAGGTTGCTGTCATGTTCGCAGTGGCGGCAAATGAAGGGCATCGGGTCAAGCCTCACCTTTTGTTGGGTAACGAAGCAGCTCGAAACTGGCGTGAGTCGCTCAATATGAGTCAAGAAACGCTGCAAATCTTGAAAGATGGGTTGCGAATGGTTGTCAGCTCCGGTACCGGACAAGCCGGCACTGCTCCAGATTTACCTCCTATTTCAGGTAAAACTGGCACCGCTGAAGATCCGCCCCGTGACTCTCATAGCTGGTTTGGTGGGTTTGGCCCAACCGATCAACCTGAAATTGTGGTGGTCGCGTTTGGCGAAAACTCCGGCGGCGGCGGTGGCAAAGTTGCGGCCCCAATGGTGCGGCAAGTTTTGGAGACCTACTTCAACGGCAAGCAGGCCACAGGTGCGGCTGAACCGGCTGATGTGACTAGCGATTAGAACTCGACAGCAGCCCTTGAAGGGTCGCCCCTATGGACTGAGAAATCTTCTGAGCAAAGTACCCCTCAGTTCCCTCAGTTGGCTGAGTCAGGGCAGGTTTTGCTGAGTCCTTTGCAGTACGATGCTCACATTGGAAAACCTGCCCTATAGATTTTGTTTGTTAGGAAAGCTCAGAATCAGGCGGTCGCAACTGGCGTTAAGCCTAATTTGGTCAGCAACCGTTCGATATTGACATGTTTCGCCATCATTTGATAAACCGCTTGTACCTTAATTGGCTCATGTAAGCGAACTTGCCCAAAGGCTTGATCAACAATCTCAACGGTGGTTAGCGTATCGAGATCAACCGACAGAATGGGGATTTCTAGATCTTCAGCGCGGCTCAAAATCGTGGGCGACGGTGGAATGTGCCCCGTCAGGATGAGGCATTGGGTTGAGGTTTCGAGGGCTGCTAACTGAATATCGGTGCGGTCGCCGCCTGTCACTACTGCCATGTTACGAGCTTTGCGGAAATACTCTAAAGCCGAGTTGACATTCATCGCCCCAATTTTTAAGCTCTCCACCAGCAGATCTAGCCGATCGGGACGACACAACACCTCTGCTTTAAGCTGATGCACCAATTCGCCAACGCTGACGCTACGCAGGAGGTCATTGCGGGGGAGAATGCCAATCACCTCGATACCGTGCTGGGTCAGAAAAGGCTGCACCTGAGTTTGCACCTGCTCAATCTGATCAGGCGGCACATCATTGATTAAGACCCCAATCAACCGATTACCAAGCTCCTGTTTGGCGGCTAGCAGCCTGTCTACAATTAAAGCCGAATGGAATCGCGACACCAGCACCACAGCCGCATCTAACTGCTGAGCGATTTGAGGTAAAGCCAGATCAAACAGCTTGCCTTCTTCCAGAGTTCCGGCTCCCTCTAGAAGCACTAGATCATGATTGGAGTAATGGGTATATTGTTCTAACTTCTGCTGATAGTTGGTGGGATCGTCGCCACGAATGCGTTGTGTGATGGTGTCGTGATCAAGCGGCAATAGCGTTGGTAGAACCTGATTTTCCGCTAAATTGAGCGTTTTTGCAATAAACAGCACATCTTCCTCAACCTTGCCTGTTTGCGCAGAACTCAAGCAAGTACCAATTGGTTTCCCGTAGGCAATGTCTAGCCCTTGATTTTGCAACTGATGCGCCATGCCGAGCACCAGCGCTGACTTACCACTGTAGGATTCGGAAGATCCAATGAGGAGAAACTTGGCGGATTTTGGCACATCCCAACTCCTAATTTTAAATTTTAAACAGATTGATCCTAACCGCTAGATTTAACTACTGAATTCAAAGAAAGAGTGTTCTACCTGATAGCGTTTCCTAATTTTATGGGGTTTGTTTATTTTTTCTCACTAAATTTATGGCTTTACCTCTATCTAGAAGTCCAATTGGAGCGCAGTGATAGATTTCTGCAAGGCAGAGTAGCCTTAAGTCTAGCGTTAGGCAGCCAGAAGGAGGAGAACAACCGCATAGTAGGGGGCTGTCATCCACAGCTAAAACCCTGACCTTGGCAAAGCGACAGCCCCTAGCCTGTTTTGGGGAACGGGCGCGATCCGGCGGATGCCCTCAACCGTTTGACCCCGAATGGATGACGCGCCCTAGCAAGGCAAAATTCAAGGAAAATTTTTAACAGTAGCAGTTGCCCAAAGATGCAAAAAGGGGCAGACCATCGCTACCCCTTCCCCTTTGACGAAACTCAACCCGCGTTAGCCCGTAGCTTGAACTTGAGGGGTTAGACAGCGTTAATCATCCAAACGCAGCAGCTTACGGTAGAAGGCTTGAGAAAAATCGGCAATCCGCGCGCCTTTGAAGATGAACAGAACTTCGATCAAAAAATCGACGAATTCAAAATTTGCCATTGTCACTTCGTAGCTGAGATCGGCGTTACCATCAAACTGCATCCGGCAGCGAGTCAGGTCGGCGGGCAGCGAAGAAATATTCCAAGTCGCCACAAAAGGAATGCTTTCGCCGCCCTCAATCTTGCGCGATCCTTCCAAATTTCCTCGTTGATATAGGCTAATGGCTAAGGGCAAAGCACTCCGCTTCCGTCCTTGGTAGTAGGGCGCGTAAACACTGACATCACGAGGGTTTGCGGGCTGGAGTTTCTCTAGAGACATGCTCAATTCCTAGGTTTTAGCTGAGTTCAAACTTGCAACTTAGGCGCGATCTGGAGTTTCAACTACTGAAGTAAACCTTCCAAGTCAACCTTTCAGTAGTATTCCCGCAGATGGATTCTCCAATACATCTTCGTGGCAAATTTAAAGAGTCAAAGCGAATTTTAGCGATTTTACAGGAATTTTTACGATTGTCACTACTGCAAGTTGTTGTAATTGGCGGAGGAGCCGCTGGCTTTTTTGGAGCAATTGTCTGCGCTGAAACCCATCCGCAGGCGCAAGTCACCTTACTGGAAGCGAGTCATCAGCCGCTGAGTAAGGTGAGGATTTCTGGCGGCGGCCGCTGCAATGTCACCCATGCTTGCTTCGATCCGGTTGCCTTGGTGCAACACTATCCCAGAGGTGGACGGGCCCTGCGAGGTGCATTTAGCCGCTTTCAGCCACGAGATACGGTTGCTTGGTTTGCTCAGCGGGGGGTGGTGCTCAAAACGGAAGCAGATGGGCGGATGTTTCCTGTCACTGACGATTCGCAAACGATTGTGGACTGTCTAATCCAGGCTGCACATCGGGCAGGAGTCAAAGTTTGGACAGCTTCGCCAGTGGATACCGTAACGCGGTTGGAGTCAGGATTTGAGGTTTACTTAAAATCTGGAACCCCGCTTCAGGCTGATCGACTGCTGCTCGCCACAGGCAGCAATCCGCGCGCTATCAGGTTGCCAAAGCTTTAGGGCACTCGATTCTTGCTCCTGTGCCTTCGCTGTTTACCTTCACCATCACCGAGCCAGAATTGCGAGCCTTGGCAGGGGTTGCGGTCGAAACCGTTCAGGCGCGTCTGCTGTTGCCCAATCAAAAGCCTTTGGAGCAAACTGGCCCATTGCTAATTACCCACTGGGGGCTAAGTGGCCCAGCGATCCTCAAACTTTCGGCTTGGGGGGCAAGAGCGCTGCATGATTGTCACTATCAGGCGACCCTGCAACTCAACTGGCTTCCCGATCTTTCGGCTGAGCAGCTACACCAACAGTTGCTGGCCGTCAAACAAACCCAACCCAAACGGCAGTTAGCCACCCATAGCCCGTTTGATCTGTCGCGGCGGCTCTGGCAATATGTGCTGGCAAAAATCGGGATTGTACCTGAACAGCGGTGGGCAGATGCGTCCAAAAAACAGCTTACGCAGCTTGTCCAGGAGCTACATCAGGGGCAATATGCGATTCAAGGCAAGGGCGCTTTTAAGGAAGAATTTGTCACCTGCGGCGGTGTGAACTTGAAAGAAGTCGATTTCAAAACAATGGAAAGCCGCCTCTGTCCTAGACTCTACTTTGCAGGCGAAATTTTGGATATTGATGGGGTGACAGGTGGCTTCAATTTTCAAAGTGCTTGGACAACGGGATGGCTCGCAGGGCAAGCAATTGGCAAGCTGTAACTTCAGTGGAGCCTATCCCGCTGTGCTGCGAGCGGATGTATTCGACGGTACTCAATCAAGCTTACCGGAGCCACTTATGATGTGAATGGATTGATGTGAATGGATTGATGTGAATGGATTGATGTGAATAGAATCAAGCCTGATTTGAAAGAGACTTAGTGAACACTAATAATGGATGTCAAAAGCGATGGCAACCACAACTCGCATTGGTACAACCTTTATTGTGTTGAGCCAACTGCTCGATCGATTAGTTTCGGGTAACTATCGCGGACGGAATGCCATTAAAGATGAACTGGTTCGTCTGGTACAGCGGGGGGGGGGAACAAATACTCGGATTGATATTGATCTCAACGGTCGATCGGTGGCTGGAGGATTCACACCATTGGTTTTAGTTGAAGATGTAAACTTGGGAAATCTGAAAGCTCCAAGAAATTTCGTATTTTAATAGCTTTATAGAACCCATTTGGCACTTATCTAGTTTCTCAAGCTTTCAAATGGATGCGATAAAGCCTGTCAACAATGTTTGAAAGCATTTGCTCGCTAAAAACTTTATCAAAAAATTTCATTTGGCTTCTTTTCTCTAAAACCTCATTTCCAGCCTTGATGCACAGATTTATGCGTTCTCGAAATTCCTCAAAATTCATTCTCTGCATATAATCAAACAGTTCATCTGTAGATTCAAAATCGCAATAATCCAAGAAGCTGTTTGAAGGAAAGTTCTCATATATCTTGTTGCCGTTTCCGTAATATACAGGAAGGCATCCTGCTTGGATACTATCCCATATCTTTTCAGTACAGTAGTAGTTATAGTTTGTGTTTTCAAAGCAAATATTGAAGCGGTAGGAACCAAGGATTTCCCGCTTTCTATCTTTCCATTTGCCCCTTCTTGAATCTTCAATGGAGAAACCTCTCGGCCAGTCCTTTCCGTAGATATCCACGAAACCCATCTGATGACCCGCTAAAGCTATTTGAGTTCTCAGATAGCAGAGATCCAGTTCTACGCCGTTTCGCTTTAGACTCCATTTTGCTTTATCGTTTCGATACAGCGCTAAGATTGCGGTCTTATGCTTTCTAGCTTCAAAGTCCTGTTTCTCATAGCTTCTTAGTTTTGTCTTAAATGCGTTTCCATAGCGTGAATAGTTGTCGAAATATATATCACCTGTATACGCATTCATGATTTCAACGGAAAGACCACCGGGCAGCATTTTTCTAGTTTGTTCAAAGTGAGTATCAAATCTAGGCTCGTGAGTCCAAAGCAGTGCCGTCTTTCCGGTGAATAAATGAGCAATGGTCAGTGGTCGAAAGCAGCGACCCACTAAAATGTCACACTCCCTTTGGCTGTTTGTTGTGACAATTCCATAATTCTTCAAAAACTGTATTGCCTCTGATTTTGAGAACGGAGTGTACTCCATAGAGTCAACTTTGTATACTCTGATCAAATTCTTCACCTCAGAGAAGCGCTCCAACAATAGGTTTGTATGTGGGATCAGGAGTGGAAAATTTTGAGCACACTTAGAGGATGCTTTGAATACTGGTTTGAATATTGGATAGATGCACTAGGGGCTGTCGTCAACTCCAGCTAGAACCCTGACCATGGCAAGGCTACAGCCCCTAGCCTGTTTTTGGAGGCGGGCGCGATCATGCTGATGCCGTAAACGTTTGACCATTAATGGATGACGCGCCCTAGCATCCTGATGTTCTTATGCAATTGCATGAGCAATAGGAGCAAAGAGCGACAGGACAAGAAATGCGCCAGCTTTTCATCAGGATGAAAGTGCAAACGACTATCCCTCTATTCGGAATGATTCGAGGCAATCCCTACATTCAGCCCAGCATTCAAGAAAACTTTATAGAAGGAAGATTGAAGGCTGCACCCCCAGCCAGCGATTCTACCCTGCACCGCTTTTTTTACAATTACATACGGGACTGGCGCGACTCGAACGCACTACCTGTCGCTTAGGAGGCGACCGCTCTATCCTGCTGAGCTACAGCCCCAGAATTTTTGTGATTACAGACCATTGTGATCATAACATCTACCCTACACTGAGCGCCAAACTCCATTCCAAGGTGCGCCACCCGTTTCTAAGCCACACAAATCGCTGTGCGCTTCTAACAGCAGTTGAGAGCGACCTGGCTTACGCTGATACAGCTTTAGTTGAATTGTGCCTCGCATGGTATCGCGGCAACAAAAGACGAGTCCTTGCTGAGTCGGGGCCCGTAGTGGCGTACCGGGGTGATCGGTTGTGGCAGTCAGTTCCACCTCGTACTGAGCGTTTCTAGCCTGCATTTGCCAACAGCCCCAGGGATGGATTTGCCAACTCACTTGGCTGTTCCAAGGCACAAATTCGTAAAACTTACCTTGGTAGTGAATTCCAACCATCGCCACCGATTCCATCCACCACAAAACGCCGCGTCGCCCGCCGCCTGCCGTTAGCGCCAGATCTGCGTGGTCAAATTGATCAAACCAATTGCAGTTCAGCCAAAACCACTTTTGCGGAAAAGCACCACCCCAGTTTTTTTCGCCATAGGCCGGAGCACGAGTGAACTCATAGCGTCGATCGTTCCACTCAATCCAGCCGGTTGCTAGCCCATGCGCCATCAAAATTTGCCAGCCGGGTTCAAAAATTTGTAACTGAGACAGCCATCCTGCCGTCGATTGCTGCGCCTGACCGCGATTGCCCCAACCGTCGAGCGGCTCAATTTCGTATTGCCAGCGAGCAGTGTGTCCCGAACCGGGATCGCGCAGTTTGCCCTGATGCCAAGTTGCCGTGCCTTGATAGCCTTCCACAACTCGACGATCAAATTCAGCGGAAGGCAGCAATTCTGGTTTCTGAGCCTGTGATTCTTTTAACCGAGCGTGACCTAAGCCTAACGCCTGTGGCCATGCCCAAAAGCCGCTGACCTCTGGAAAAGTGCGGCAGAGATATTCGTCATTTGGGCCTAAAATTTGCGCCCCGCCGCCGCTGTGGTCCTGACCGCCGATCGGGTCTTCAATCGAATACATGAAGGCGAAAGTTTGGCGCTCAGCAGGTAAAGTAACGCGATAGTACCAGCCTTCAAAAAAACGTCGAGTCGAACCATCCCAGTGATAGCCGCTATGAGGCGTTTGCAAGGGGTGAACCAGTTGATTGATTTCTGGAGCCATTATCCAAAAGTGTTACCTAAACAGCTAGTAAATCTCGGAACTACACCCGCACTGAAGTTAACGTAAGAATACGATGTTGCCATGAATGAGTGGGTAAGTCGGTGGACAAAATGAACCGTCAGATGCGTTTCGGCTCTGCTCACCGCGCCAACCTTCGCATTCGATCGGTTGAGCGCAGTCAAACGGTGAGTTGAGCGCAGTCAAACGGTGGGTTGAGCGCAGTCAAACGGTGGGTTGAGCGCAGTCGAAACCCGAATTTCAAGTCCGTTTCATTGGGTTCTTCTACTAATCTGTTATGCCATCCTATTTGTAAAAGTATTACTCCTGATGTTAAGAGCAAAATCCTCTCCTTTGCGACCCATCCAAGCAGACGAATTCCTGCCACCGGTTAGCCGCTGGACTACCGTTGGCGGGCTGATTCTGATTGGCGGTGTCGGGGCTGCGACTATCTTAGCTGCAATTGTTAAATATGATGTGGCAATCAAAGCACCAGCTAGCATTCGTCCGAGTGGAGAGTTACGGGTTGTTCAAACTGCCCTTGCGGGCACTATTGAGCAAATCAATGTAGAAGTCAATGACAGCATTCAAGCAGGGGATGTGATTGCCCGGCTCGACCGCACCTCACTAGACGCTCAGCAGCGGCAGCTTCAAGGCACCGTGCAGCAAATTCAGCTTCAGCGAACCCAATTAGAAGCGCAAATTCAGCTTTTAGGTAGCCAAATTGCCTCAGAAGCCCGTGCCATTGACCAAACGATTGCTAGCGCCGAGTTTGAATTGAGCCAGCGCCAACGAGAGTTCCGTGAACGCCAAGTCGTGACTCAGGCTGACCTGACTGAAGCTGAAGCGACTCTCACCCTTGCTACTCGCGAAATGCAGCGCTATCAACAGTTAGTAGAATCGGGAGCGGTTGCCCAATTGCAGCTTGAAGAAAAACAGGCGGCGGTGCAAACGGCTGAAGCTCAAGTGAGGCGAGCCGAAGCTGCTCTGAATCCCAGTGATTCGCCTGTGGCGATTGGGCAACGTCAGATCAGCCAAGCAACTGCTAGCGGTCGGGCGACTTTAGCGACATTGGAGCGAGAACGGGAACTGCTGAGGCAAAATCGGGCTGAACTTCAGGCTCAGTTGTTGGAGACACAGCAAGCGTTACGGCAGGTGGAAGCCAACTTGCAAAAAACAGCGATTCGTTCGGCAACAGCAGGCACCATTTTGCGGCTCAACTTACGGAACCCGAATCAAGTAGTGCAGTCGGGTGAGGTGCTGGCAGAAATTGCTCCGCAGACTAGCAATTTGGTGATCAAGGCGCGAGTTGCCACGCAAGATATTGATCGGGTAGAAGCAGGGCAGCAAGCTCAAATCCGGGTAGAGGCTTGTCCCTACCCAGACTACGGCATTTTGGCAGGAGAAGTGATTGCCATTGCACCGGATGCCACAGTACCGCAAGATCAGGCAAGCCCTGTCAATTTAACAAGCAGCCCCTATTTTGAAGTCGCGCTTCGTCCAGCAGCTACCGCACTTGCAGGCAACAATCGTCAGTGCCAACTTCAACTCGGAATGGAAGCAGAAGCGAATATCATTTCCCGTCAGGAAACGTTTTTGCAATTTCTGTTGAGAAAGGCTCGGTTGACAACGGGGGTATAGCCTGGCGCTACCGAGTTTTCTCTCTCCAGGGCTAAAATTAATGCAGAAACCTTGCGGAGGTTCTGGAGTGGAAACACTGATCGTTTCGTTAATCGTCGGTACAGGTCTGTTGCTGGGTGGTGCAAGGATAGGTGGCATTAGCCGCTGGCTGCTGGGGGCGCTGGGGCTAGCCGTGATGCTGACGACCCTAACTCGATTGTGTGAGCTATATCCAAATGTTTGCTCGCTAGATTGGCTCTTGGGGGAAGAGCAAACCCCTCCAATCACCGATCCGACCGATCCAACCCTTTCCCCTGATCCGGCTAACCCTGTCTCACCGACTATTTTGCCTACTTCTCCGTCTCCGCCATTCGCTTCACCCACTATCACCCCGACTGTTTCGCCTTCTCTGGCTTCGCCGACTGTTTTGCCTACTTCTCCCTCTCCGCCGTTCGCTTCGCCCACGCTTTCGCCCACGCTTTCGCCCACGCTTTCGCCTACCCCTAGCCCGCCGCTGGTTTCGCCTACCGTTTCTCCGCCTATTCCCACTCCGACTCCGACTCCGACTCCGACTCCCGCACCTCTGCCTGCTTCGCCTTCGCCCTTACCGACCCCTTCGCCCCAACCGATCCCCAGACCCGCAAGACCTAGCCCCTATTTGTCTCCTTGTGCGGATGGAAACTGTACTTGTGTGGATTACAAATGTTTGTGGTAGCCTGTGCCCGGCTGCTAAAGACTGGGAGATGATAGAAAAATCGCTCTGAGGGGAATTCAGGTGTGCTGGAACCGCTTCTCTTTCTGATTGGATTAGCTGGGGCGGCGTTCATCATCTATGCCTTCCACGTCATGAAGCTGCTCAATCGCACGGCTCGAGTGCTGGCGATCAGTGGGCTGATGCTGCTAACCATTCTGTTTGGGAATCAAATTTTTGCCCCTAGGCAATATGGTACGACTCCGAATAACGCGGCTCCGAATAATGCGGCTCCGAACTTCCCCTTCATCGACAACAATCGCGTTAGCCCAAGAGCGGTTCCAGGTTGGCAAGAAACGCCTCTCATTATCCTCGAACTCATCCTTGCAGAAATCGGAAATTTTGGTGGTTCAGCGCCCGTCACGCCGTCACCCGCCACGCCGTCGCCCAGTCCAGCCGACCAAATTCCAACACCTGTGCCCGCTACTCCCCCCATTAGCCCGCCCCTGTCTCCGTCTCCCGCCGGGCCTCCCTCTGTTTCACCTAGCCCGACGACGCCTAGTCCGGTGCAGCCTATGCCGACGCCTAGCCCGACGCCGCCGGTTCAACCCTCTCCTGATCCCTATCCTGATCGGTATCCTGACAATTCTTATCCCGACGATCCTTACCCAGGCGATCCCTATCCGACTCCTGCCCCAACTCCTCACCCGTCTCAGCCGGCTCCGGATGGGCGACCGTCTAGACCGCGACCCAAGCCAATTCCAGGGTGGTGGTAGCAGTAAGCTCCGTGGGCAAGTTGGGCGGAGTGCCTGACTCACTGAACTTCCCTGAATTTGAGCCACTCAAAAGAGTTACCCAAATGGCGCCAAATTTTGTAGTAATGATGAGAGGGGGTGTTACGCCTCAGTTGCATTGGGAGTTGGCAGCATGAATTCAACGAGTGATGTTCTGGTTATGGGTGGCGGGGTCATTGGGTTATCTATCGCTACAGAATTGCGGCTCCGAGGTGCAA
Organism: Cyanobacteria bacterium RM1_2_2; assembly: GCA_012033495.1. Classification (GTDB taxonomy): domain Bacteria; phylum Cyanobacteriota; class Cyanobacteriia; order Elainellales; family Elainellaceae; genus Elainella. The sequence goes on from JAAUQT010000003.1 coordinate 12,207, forward strand.
CCGTCACTGTGTTGAGCCGCGATCAGGAGGCGGCAAGCTTGGCGGCGGCTGGCATGTTGGCTCCGGGAGCAGAGGCAATTTGCGAAAGCCCCATGCGGGATTTGTGCCTGCGTAGCCTGAGTTTGTATCCAAACTGGATCGGCAAATTAGAAGATGTGAGCGGCATGTCGGCAGATTATTGGCCCTGCGGGATTTTGGCTCCGGTGTTTGGGGCAGAAGCGCTGGAAAAGCCAGCCTCGAATCCTGCCTGCCTATGGCTCAACCAGAGTGCAATTCACAGCATTCAGCCGGGACTCAATCCGGCGGTGGTTGGCGGCAGATGGTTTCCGGAGGAAGGGCAGGTCGATAACCGCGCGCTCATGCGGGTGTTGCAGCAGGCGGTTCAGAGTTTAGGAGTCCAGATCCAAGCTGGGGTTGAAGTAACGGCAATCCAGCAGCAGCACGGACAGGTGGTTAGCGTTCGGTCAACCGCAGGCGATTGGCAGGCAGGGCACTATGTTTTGGCAACGGGGGCTTGGTCGGCCGCGCTGTTGCCGGTTCCGGTGCAGCCTCGTAAAGGGCAAATGCTCTCCGTGCAAATGCCTGATCGCTCAGTTGAGCCGTCCTTACATCGGGTGTTGTATGGCGAAGAAATTTACATTGTGCCGCGACGAGACGGGCGAATTGTAATTGGAGCCACCAATGAATCAGTTGGGTTCACGCCTCACAACACCCCGCGCGGAGTTCAGACGTTGCTCAATGCCGCCATCAAGCTCTACCCAACTTTGGGCGATCTGCCGATTCTGGAATGTTGGTGGGGGTTCCGTCCAGCAACGCCGGATGAATTACCGATTTTAGGCGCAAGCCCATGCGAGAATTTGACCTTTGCCACCGGGCATTACCGGAATGGTATTTTGCTGGCTCCGATTACGGCCAAGCTGATTGCGGAGACCGTTTGGCAGCAGCAGCCCGACCCGCTGTTACGGCATTTCTCTTGGCAACGATTTTATGCCGACTCAAATCCTGCACTTCTGCCCGCTGTGAATTCCCCTGATTCTGCTAACTCCATTTCTTCATCTAACATGCTGCAATATTCTACTCCCCCATCTCCCCCATCTCCCCTATCTCCCCCCATCCCCGATCCCAAACCGCTGATCATCGCTGGTCGGCCTTTTCGCTCACGCCTAATGACGGGCACTGGCAAATATCGAAACTTTGATCAGATGCGGCAAAGTGTGGCGGCGAGTGGCTGTGAAATTGTGACGGTAGCCGTGCGGCGAGTCCAAACCAATGCGCCCGGACATGAAGGGCTAGCCGAAGCCATTGACTGGAGCCAAATCTGGATGTTGCCCAATACCGCAGGCTGCAAAACGGCTGAGGAAGCCATTCGGGTCGCGCGATTAGGACGCGAGATGGCGAAGCTGCTAGGGCAAGAAGACAACAATTTTGTCAAGCTGGAGGTGATTCCCGATGCCAAATACCTGCTGCCCGACCCAATCGGGACGCTGGAAGCCGCAGAGAAACTGGTGAAAGAAGGGTTTGCGGTGTTGCCTTACATCAATGCCGATCCGTTGCTAGCAAAACGCCTGGAAGAGGCAGGCTGCGCCACGGTAATGCCGCTTGGCTCGCCGATTGGTTCCGGTCAAGGCATTAAGAACACGGCAAATATTCAAATCATCATCGAGAATGCCAAAATTCCGGTGGTGGTGGATGCCGGAATTGGAGCACCCAGCGAAGCAGCGCAGGCCATGGAGATGGGAGCCGATGCGCTGTTGATCAATACTGCAATTGCTCAGGCAGAAAATCCGGCGATGATGGCACAGGCGATGGGGATGGCAACCGTGGCGGGCAGAATGGCCTATCTGGCGGGCAGAATTCCGGTGAAGACCTACGCGAGTGCTAGCTCACCGCTGACCGGAACAGTGACAAGCTGACGGGCAAAATTCAAATTTGAACGAGACAGCGCCAGCCATTTAAGTAGCAGATCCCCGAAATCTCGAAAATTCCGGGGATCTCGTCAAGGGTTTAGGTAAAACGGGGTGCTGGGGTAGAACCCCTAGCTGGAGACTACGCCCCCAAACTCCCTTGCCCTAAACTTTTTGCGTAAGCGCCATGATTGATAGACGACTATCGAGCTTCGGTCGGAGGCTGCACTGCAACAGGTTGAGCGATTGGCATCAGCGATTGCTGTAAAAAGGCAGTGCGGGCAACCGAGCCATTAGCCAAGTTAAACAGCGGATTGGACAGAATTCCGGCTAAGGAAGTGGCAACCAAACAAATTGCCAAACCGACTTGCAAGGGGCGCATTCCGGGCAGCGTCCAGCGGATGGGCGGATAGTTCTGCACCGCTTCCGACATTTCCTCCGGTTCCTTCACCACCATCATCTTGACGACGCGGATGTAGTAGTAGATCGAAATGACGCTCGTCAGCAAGCCCACCAACACCAGTCCGTAGGCTCCAGACTGCCAGCCTGCCCAAAACAGGTAGATTTTCCCAAAGAAGCCAGCTAGCGGCGGAATCCCGCCCAACGACAGCAAACAAAGGCTGAGGCAAAGCGTCAGGAAGGGATCTTTTTGGTAAAGCCCGCTGTATTCGCTGATTTCGTCGGTTCCGGTTCTGAGGGTAAACAAAATCACGCAGGCAAAGCCGCCCAGGTTCATAAACAGGTAGACCAGCATATAAAACACCATGCTGGAGTAGCCTGCCTCCGTGCCAATCACCAACCCAATCATCACAAACCCAGCTTGGGCAATCGACGAGTAGGCCAACATTCGCTTCATGCTGGTTTGGGCCAAGGCGACCACATTTCCCAAAATCATGCTGAGTAGAGCCAAAGCCGTCAGCACAAAATGCCATTGCTCCGACACGGTGGGGAAGGCGTTGACCAGCAAGCGAATTGCCAGCGCAAATCCTGCCGCCTTAGACCCAACTGAAAGGAAAGCCACAACGGGCGTAGGAGAGCCTTCATACACATCGGGTGTCCATTGGTGAAATGGCACCGCGGCAATTTTGAACGCGATGCCTGCGATGACAAATACCAGGGCAATCACCGCTCCCAAAGACTGATCGCCCGCATTTTCGATAATGCTAGCCGTGATGTAGCTGAGGCGCGTTTCGCCACCCGACAGCCCATACAGCAAGGAAACGCCGTAGAGGAAAATCGCCGAGCTTGCCGCTCCAATCAGCAAATATTTCAGCGCTGCCTCGTTCGATCGGGGGTCGCGTTTCATGTAGCCCGTCAGCAAATAGGACGAGATACTTAGAGTTTCCAGCGACACAAACACCATCACAAGTTCGTCGGCTCCTGAGAGAAACATGCCGCCGATGGTTGCGGTAAGCAGAATCACCAGAAACTCGGCGAGGGCAGTTCCCGACTGCTCGATGTAGCGAACTGTAATCAAAATAGTGACGGCAGCAGCGAGGGCAATAATCCCTCGGAACACAATACTTAACGCATCGCTGTTAAAAGCACCCAGGAAGGAAACCGGATCGGCGTTACCCCACTGAAAGTAGAGCGCCCCGATCGCTGCTAGCAGCCCGGTGATGGCAACATAGGGTGTCCAGCGAGCCGAAGCCCGCCCTACAATTAAATCTCCCACCAGAACCACCAGCAGGGTGACAATCACAATTCCCTCTGGCAGGATAGTTCCAGCGTTTAACTGAGCAGCAAGATTGGCAAAATCCATAAGCGTTAGGCTGGTTGAGTGCAAGCAATCCGGAAATTCTATATGTTTAGAGTAGAGGAAGTAACCTGTAATCAGGTTGGCTCTACTGCCAAATCGTTAAAAAGTCCTTCATAGAGGATCATACCGCTTACATCCAGCTAATCTGATTTCAATTTCGATGCAGATAGTACAAATCTTTGATTGTGCTGATATTAACTATAAATAGGAGATTTTTTTCCTGGCTTTTCTAGTGGCTCCATCCCGTCCATTTCGTCGCTAATCTCTAAGGGCAGGCTACCTTCGCAGAAGCCCTGCTTGCAGATTGTTGCTCTCTCTCGCTAAGTTGGAGTTCGCTTCATCCGCCCTGATTGCTACTCCCTTGCTACTCAATTGTCCTAGAACGCGATCGACCCATGCCTAGTCTTGTTATCGTCGAATCCCCAACCAAAGCACGCACCATCCGCAACTATTTGCCCGCTGGGTATCAAGTTGAAGCCTCTATGGGGCATGTGCGCGATTTGCCTCAATCTGCCAGCGAAATTCCTGCCAACGTCAAGGGGGAAGAGTGGGCAAAAATTGGTGTGAACATAGCGGCAGATTTTGATCCACTGTATGTTATCCCGCAGGACAAAAAGAAAGTGGTCAAAGCGCTGAAGGATGCCCTGAAAAACGCTGACGAACTGGTGCTGGCAACAGACGAAGACCGCGAAGGAGAAAGCATTAGCTGGCATTTGCTGCAAGTGCTTCAGCCCAAAGTGCCGATCAAGCGGATGGTCTTCCACGAAATTACTGAAGAAGCGATTCAGGCGGCGCTGCGCGATTGTCGCACCGTTGATGAGCAGGTCGTCCGCGCTCAAGAAACCCGCCGCATTCTCGATCGGTTGGTGGGCTACACGCTGTCGCCGCTGCTGTGGAAGAAAATTGCCTGGGGGCTGTCGGCAGGGCGAGTCCAGTCGGTGGCCGTGCGGCTGTTGGTGCGTCGAGAACGAGAACGCCGCGCTTTCCGCAAAGGCACCTATTGGGACTTGAAAGCCTCCCTCAGCCAGAACAAGTTGCCCTTTGAAGCCAAGCTCGTCACCCTCAGAGGCACCCGGATCGCCACTGGAAGTGACTTCGACGAAGCCACCGGGCAAATTATCGCTGGACGGCAAGTGCTGCTGTTGGGCGAAGAGGAAGCCCACTCCCTGCAAGAACGGCTGCTCAGCGAAACTTGGACAGTTGCCAACCTGGAAGAACGCGCCTCCACGCGCAAACCCTCTGCGCCGTTCACCACCTCCACCCTGCAACAGGAAGCCAACCGCAAGCTGAGGCTCTCTGCCCGTGACACTATGCGCGTGGCCCAAAGCCTCTACGAGCAAGGCTACATCACCTACATGCGAACTGACTCGGTGAACCTCTCGCAGCAGGCCATTGCCGCCGCCCGCAACTGCGTCGAAAATATGTATGGCAAAGCTTACCTCAGTCCAGAACCGCGCCGCTATTCCACCAAAGCCAAAGGCGCTCAGGAAGCCCACGAAGCGATTCGTCCGGCGGGCAGCACCTTCCGCACCCCGCAAGAAACCGGACTCAAGGATCGGGAACTGCGGCTGTATGACCTGATCTGGAAGCGCACGGTGGCCACCCAAATGGCAGAAGCCCGGCAAACCCACATTACGGTACAAATTCAGGTGGGCGATGCAGGCTTCCGGGCGACGGGCAAACGGATCGACTTTCCGGGCTTCTTCCGAGCCTACGTGGAAGGATCAGATGATCCGAATGCGGCGATTGAAGATCAGGAAGTGATTTTGCCGCCGCTGAAAGTGGGCGACCATCCAACCTGCGAAGAACTGGAAGCGATTGATCACGAAACCCAGCCTCCAGCCCGATACACCGAAGCTTCGCTGGTGAAAACCCTGGAAAACGAAGGCATTGGGCGACCTAGCACCTACGCCAGCATCATCGGCACGATCATCGACCGGGGTTATGCCCAAATGGTGAACAACAGCCTCGTGCCGACCTTCACGGCGTTTGCAGTGACATCGCTGCTCGAAAAGCATTTCCCCGATCTGGTAGATACCAGCTTCACTGCGCGGATGGAGCGCACGCTAGACGAAATTTCTACTGGCGAAGCGAAATGGTTGCCCTATCTGCGCCAGTTTTATTTGGGAGAGACTGGACTAGAAACCCAGGTGAAACAGCAGGAAAGCCAGATCGATCCCAATGAAGCCCGCATGGTAGAGCTCGAAGGCATCGATGCGAAAGTCCGGATCGGGCGCTATGGGGCCTACATTGAAGTGGGCGAGGGTGAAGACTTGGTAAAGGCAACCCTGCCGCAAGACATCACCCCTGGCGATCTTGACCCAGAGCAGGTAGAAATTCTGCTGCGTCAGAAAACCGAAGGCCCCGACAAAATTGGGCTGCATCCCGAAACCGGAGAGCCGATTTATCAGCGCATTGGCCCTTACGGCCCCTATGTCCAACTCGGCGACGAAACCGAGTCCAACCCGAAACCTAAACGCGCTTCTTTGCCCAAAGGCATGAATCCACAGGAAGTTTCGCTGGAAACGGCGGTCAATTTGCTAGCTTTGCCTCGTCTATTAGGAAACCACCCGGAAACGGGAGCTAAAATTCAGGCGAACCTGGGGCGGTTTGGCCCCTACGTCGTGCATGATCAAGGCAAAAACGGCAAAGACTACCGTTCCCTTAAAGGAGACGACAGTGTGCTGACTATTACTCTGGGGCGGGCGTTAGAACTTTTGGCAGAACCGAAAGCCGGACGAGGACGTGGCAAAACTGCGGCAAAACCGCTGCGGGAGTTGGGCGCTCATCCAGAAGACAGCGAACCTGTCAATATTTACGATGGCCCCTATGGCCCCTACATCAAGCATGGCAAGGTGAATGCTTCTTTGCCAGAAGGTGAAACGGTGGAAGCCATTTCGATGGATGCCGCAGTCAGTGCGCTGGCAGCTAAAGCAGGCAGTAAGAGTAAATCCAGTCGAGGCAGCAAATCGGCCGCTAAATCGAATACTAAATCAACTGCAAAATCAACGACTAGCAAAACCTCTACTGCTAACCGCTCGGCTGCAAAGAAGACGACTAAATCTGCGACAAAAACCACAAAAACTAGCAGCAAAACCTCACGGTCAAGCAAATCAGCGAAAGACTGACATCCTCCCGACGCTGATGCTACGCATACAGCGCGGGGTTCCTCCTTCACCCAGCCGACTTGTCCAAACCAATTGCTTGATTTCCGTATGTCCTACGGTATTTATTCCAACCAATCTCAGCCCCTTCTCCAAAATGTTCCACGCTGCGTTTTCGTCTTTGCATCGGACAGAGCCGCAGTGAGGACAAACATGAGTTCGGGTACTCAAACTCTTTTGAACGGGCTGTTTGCAATCAAAGCAATCAATCGTGGTGTTCTGGGGTGGGACGGGTTGCTGCACTTTGCCAAAGATTTGGGCATAGTATTTCACCCAATCGATAAACACGCTCCAGGCTGCATCACTAATTGATTTAGCCAGATGATGATTGCGAACCATATTCCGCACCTGCAAGTTCTCGTAGGCAATCAAGTCGCTAGACATGACCAACGCACGGGCTTGTTTCACAGCCCAGTCTTTACGCTGCCGACTTACTTTCAGGTGTTGCCGTCCCAGACGATTAATCGCTTTTCTGCGATGCTTAGAGCAATATCTGACTCTTCGTGATGAAGTAGAAGCATTGTCAACCTTAAGGAGGAGAAATTGACTCTGTTTGTTCACTTCCCTTCAGCAATTGCCACCTCCATTGCTCAGGGTAAAGTGGAGGGGCAGTGTTGAAACTGAGGGCAACTTTATGGCAATTCGTCAACGACGTTACAGCAAAGAAGAGATAGCCCGACGAGGTCAAGAACTGTATGAGTCAGGCATTCGGCAGCAAGTCGAAGCGGGCAATGAGGGCAAAATAGTGGCGATCGACATTGAAACCGGAGATTTTGAGGTCGATGAAAATGTGGTGCCCGCAACCAATCGACTGTTTGAGCGACATCCCGATGCCCAACCTTGGGTGATTCGGATCGGGCATCGCGCCGTCGATCATTTTGGGGCGCGATGCCTGAAGAAAAATCAATGATGCAGGGAGTTGTGAATTTACGGCGTGAAGCAATTCTGGCTGTTGTAGTTGGCAGTTTGAATCGACAATTGTAAGCAATTGATACTGTGATTGATACAGGATTCAGTGGATTTCTGTCTTTACCTTCTGCAATCATCACCACTCTGAATTTACCTTGGAGTGCTTCTGATATTGTCACATTGGGCGATGGAAGCGAAGCTCTGTTTGATTTGTACACTGCGGTTGTAATTTGGGATGGGCAATACCGCGACATTTATATTGCAGAATCAGAAACAGAACCTCTGCTCGGAATGGCGATGCTCTACGATTATCGATTGCAGGTTGATGCTGTTGAGGGTGGTATCGTCAAAATCGAGGCTTTGTGATCCTTGCTGAAAGCGATCGGTGAGGCACGGTCTAACAACTCAGTGGAGCGGACGATACCAAGCCTTTGTGCTCCGTTTCGGTCATACCTGCCGCCGCTCACTTTAGCCGATAGCAGAACCAGGCGCGTTCCGCACCTGCCTGTCTTGCCATCGAATTCAGCCTGCTTGCCCATTCAAATTCTTTTGCCAATACAGCACAGAGCTTAGAGAGGTCATATTGATCTACCTCTTTGTTATCTATCCAATAGCGCACACATTTATTGCGAATGAACTGAGCGGTTCTAATCGCGTCATCCCTCTGACCAACAGCGTCCAAAATGGTTAGGTGATTCTCCATTAAGTGACATAGAATGACAAGCTTAAGCTCATTGCACCAGTCATAAATGGCAGCATTCTCTGAACCTAGTGAACAAAATTTGTATTGGGTTGAGCATGTCAACCTGCTGCGCAAGAGTTTTCGTCAGTTGATCGGGCGCGATTTGGCTGATTCTGCTCTCAGTTCAGTGGAAGCCGCGAAGCAAATTTACTGTGCGCCGTTTGTGGTGGTGTCTCATGACACCGCTGCTGATCCAATCTTCAATTACGGCAATCGGGCTGCCCAACAGTTGTTTGAAATGAGTTGGCAAGAGTTAACTACACTGCCTTCCCGCCAATCGGCTGAACCGCCAAATCGTGAAGAACGCGCGCGATTGCTAGCCGTTGTCTCTATGCAGGGATTCATTGAAAACTATGCAGGCATTCGGATTTCTAAAAGCGGCAGACGGTTCCGCATTGAACAGGTTACAGTGTGGAATCTGAACGTCAATGGCTCTTATTTAGGGCAGGCGGCTGTCTATAGCAATTGGACATATTTGTAAAGAACTTGGTAATGCTACTTTGAATTTACTTCCGTAAGTTCAATCATATTACCATCTGGATCTTGGACAAACAAAGCAGGACGCCCAGAAGCACTAGGCTGTAAATCATAGCCATGCGCGATCAGTTCAGACTTGGCAGCAGCCAAATCCTCTACCGCTAGGGCGAGGTGCGGATTGCGCCCCCATTTTTCTACATTTTGCAGCTTCGGTGTGATGCTGGTATCGACAATCAAATGAACCTGAATGTTACCTAGCTGATACCAAACTCCGGGAAATTTCAGAATTCGATCTACCTTTTCCAATCCTAAAACCTGTCCATAAAACTGTTCTGCCCGCTCTAAATCAGAGACTAAAATGGCTGTGTGCAAATAATGGCTAATTTTCATAAGTTTTTATCTCAACTGCTTTTCTCGATAGTCCATTCACTAACGTGCACAAAAAATATCCAATACTTTACCATTTTGCTATCCATGGCATCTATTGTATAGGTATCACCATCGCCAGCGCATTTAGGACATTGGAGATCAGAGGAATGTGGGCGAAGCCCCAGCCTCAGCAGTTTTCTCTACCCATTGATGCGGCTTTACCCGTTGCTCAACTCGAACCCGCGCTATTCAGATTTTTCCAAATAAACAAGCTAGTAATACCAACAAAAGCACTGAAAGCGGCTTGAATTAGCTCAAGATTACTATCACTTGCAACAGAAATAAACCACCATATCATCACGCCAACAGATGAACCGATCAAGCCAAACAAAAGCAGCTTTATTGGGTTCCTTGGGTTGGTGGGGTCTAAGCCTTGCGATATCCAGATGGCTAATCCATTGACGAAGCCGCCGACAAAACTAGCGAAAAGTTCTATCAATGAATCACTTCCAGGCTTTAAGGCAGCAATTCCTAAAGCAGCGACCCAACCGCCAAGAATGATGCTGATCGGCAACACAAAGTCTTTACCGACGGAAGCAGCAAGTTTCTGTTCTATCTTTGCTAGCAGTACCCTTGTATCTTTATAAGTAGGGTCAATGCTAACAATTTGCTCGAACTTTTCATATGCCTTTTCCCAGTTCCGCAAATTTAGGTAGTGCTGTCCTCGATCATATAAATCATTTAATTGTCTGCGTCTTTCGTCATCCCGCATTCGCTTCTGCGCTTGCGGCAATAGATTGTCTAGATCGAGATAAGTTGAATCGATTGCCCCGATTTCTCCAGAGACGACATCAATCACTCGCTGCCACTGCCCATTGCGGTAGTAGCTCCGTGCCCGCTCATAGAGTTCAGCAATCTGCTTTTCTTTCTTTTTTAGTTCTTCCTGTAAGATACCGTTTGCTTCTGCTTCAGGAAGTCCCAAATCCTGTCGGATCTGCTCCAGTCGAATTTTCGCATTCTGGGATAAATTGCGATTAGCTGCAAACTTTCTAACTTGTTCACGGTATTGCTTCAAATTCAATTCTTTTTCGTAGGCTCGGTCGATATTGATCTGAATCTCAATTTGTTCATTCTGTGAAAGTTGGTTGGTTGAATTAACCCCGATCGGACTGGAAACGATCGCTGGTTTCGGCTTTTGCTTTAATTGTGGCTTTAAATGTTCTGGAATTTTGACCCGTTCAACCGATTGTTCAACAATACCAACTACAGTAGCCATGCGTTCCGCCTCTGAAGCAACCGAGCGACGAGCCGTATTTCCAGACTCCGAAATGGTGAGATGAATTTGATTGCAGCCAAACCTATAAGCCTGTTCAATTGTCTTGCCATATCCAAGAGCTTGATAAAAGCCTTTAGAAAATGCAATGGCCGCACTATCCAAAATCTCCTGGCTCATACCGATCACGTAGTTAATATGTTCCACAATGGCGTCTGCTTGGACCTCTGAATAGCAGGCATTCAGCAACACACATTCTACCTGCTCAGAAAACAGCCCAAAGAAATTCTTAAGCGCATCTGTGGAAACCAATTGCTCTCGCCCAGACTCATCTTGCAGAACTAGACCCCTTGCGCCTGTCCCATGCCCACAGAAATGCACAACTTGCGGATTGTACTTCAATAACAGCCCTTGCAACTCATCCGTCCGCGCCGCCAATCCAATTTCAACCTCAAACTGTTCCCGCTCTCGTGATCGTTCGATCATGCCCTGCAAATCCTTAATTTCTTTCATGAGATTAAGGTCTTTCGTGGGTTAGATTCCAGAATCAGAATTTTCATGGAAGGAATATTAGAGATAATGAGTGTACCTAGATTAATCCTGCCTACTAGATAATATAGGCTCCTATGTATTCATAGGTATCTGTTCTGTATTTTATACAAGCAAGGAATATTTAGTAGAGCGAAGATTTCATATAAGTGGATTCAGCTAGACGGGCACGGAGTTCCGCAATTCCACAGGAGAGTTCCTTAAATCTTAATGATTGAACACACACCTTGGGTAGATTTTTCCGTAGATTTAGGATTAAGATAGCCCATATTCTTGATTGCGAATCAATGTTCTGCCTAAAGTTTAGGTTTCCTTCGTCTTGGAAAGCTAGGGTCGAACCGTATTGCTTATGTCGCCCAACTTCACAGTACGTGGATATGTAATTAGCTAAGAGTACCCATGCGGGTACTTTTCAGACTCTTGAATGTTCCTTCACAATCAAAGGGCGTGGTGACTATCAACCTGGCGATTGACTGGTGTTCATGCAATAGATAACGTGGAACTGTGTTTGAATGGCGCAGTCATTTTGAGGTTTGGAATTTCAGTACGGTTTTCAACTGTAGAAGTTAGAGGAATTCCCCATGCGTAAGCATTTCAGGTACCTGTTAGTAATGTTCGTGGCTCTATTACTGCCCCTATTTCAGATTTCTTGTTCTCAAATTCCGCAATCAACTTCAAATCAACCTAGCCCAAGGGATAAGCTTGCTACGGCTGCTAAACCTGCTGTTGTACGTGTTATCGCTGGTTGTATTGGCAACTATGAGTACAAGCCTACTGATGAATCTGAGCCGATTTACCGAGCGTTTGGCTATGGCATTTCAGGATCTGGATTTTTTATAAACTCAAATGGGTATATTGCAACATATGCAATTAAAAATGAGTCGGATTGTAAGGAGCGGCTCTTTCAAAACTTGGTTTCACAGCTTAGAACAGAGTATTATGATTCCGAATATCCTGATCCAGACTCTAATTTGAGAAAGCAGTATCCCAATCAAGTTCTAAATTTAGATGAAAGTGAAATCAGGAAAAGAAGTACACTGCCAGACGGTAACTTTCAGTATATCAATTCCGTAATTCTGCCTCACCCAGATTCAAAAGATTATTCTTTTGAGGTCAAAGAGTCTGGTGGGCCATTGGAAGATGGCAAAGACGATGTTTCTATTATTAAAATTAATCTTGAAAAAGAGAATGCGCCTTCCCTCAGACTTGGAGACTCTGACAGAGTGCGCTTGGATGACGTGACTGTGATTGGATATCCGGCAAATGATGCTGCTGCTGATAGTTACGAGAAGGTGCTCAATGATAAAGCAGTCTATGAAGCATCGGTTAGTGAAGGCAGAATCTCTAATCCGAATAAAAAAACAAAAAGTAATTCTCCTGTCTTAGAGATTAATGTGTCTGCTAGCTACGGCAGTGCTGGTAGTCCGGTACTGAATGCTCAAGGCGAAGTAATTGGCATCATTGCTCCTACAAAAGCAGACCGGAATCCTTTTATCGAAGTACCTGGAGAAGACAAGGTGCGTGTCAGAGACAAAGGTATTCCTCTTGCCGTTCCTGCTAAAAAGATTCAGGAGTTTGTAGAAGCTAGTGGTACTTCTAATAAGCCAGGAGAAGTTGACGAATGGTATGGCAGAGGACTGAACCAATTCTGGCAGGGGGATTATGAAGGTGCAATCAAGAGGTTTGAAGTGGTTGAAGACCTCTTCCCAGAACACTCAGAAGTTGAGAGGCTGATTAGTGAGAGCAATAAAAGCAAAGTCATTATTGGGATTCAACCAGCAACTCTCTTGTGGGGAGTACTTGGTACGGTGATTGCAGGATTGTTAGGATTAGTCTTCTTCCTCATGCGACGTAAGCCTCGTCCTGTCAGTAAAGTTTCAGCTTCTGCGGAACCTGAAAGAAGACCTCGCCCGCATATTACTGGATATCCTGCGGATAACGGTATAGGGCAACCGTGGGTTGAATTGGAAGGGCAAGGTCAGATTAAGAAGTTGCAGCTTAGTAAAGGTAGCCATCGGATTGGGCGTGATCCCGCTTGGTCTGACATAGAAATTCCGGCAAATTGGGAAGTGTTGTCGAGACATCATGCTCTGCTAAAGCGTGAGGACAACAGCTACCGTATCTTTGACGGAGATGGTAGGGTTCCTAGCCGCAATGGATTGTTTGTCGATAACTACACTCGTGTTGATGTGAACGAGGGCTATCTGCTGAAACCTGGTGATACGCTAATCATCGGTAAAGATCCCCAGGAACAGGTGCGGCTAACCTACTACAATCCAACTGCTAGCCAAACAACACCAGAGACGAAAGTAGCCAGATCTTAATGCCGGAAAATTCAGTGAAGCTCAATGCAATTTGATTGCAACCGTTTCAATGCATTGCTGGCACTCACCCAGAGGCAGGCTCATTGATCTACCTTCTATGATCTGCCTCCTGTGTGAGTAGCTTGGGCGAGCAGCCTATATGAGCGATAAGTGGCTTTGCAATTTCATGCTGTTTCAGTCAGGCTGAGAAACAGTATCCTAACTGTTATGGCAGGATGAGTGGTAAAGGCTCAGGAGAGTCAGGCAATGCAGGCATTTGATGGCAAGCTAGTCGGCGGGCGCTATAAAGTCATAAACAGGCTTGGCGGGGGTGGTGGTGGTGAAACCTACACTGCGGCTGATATGCACCGTCCGGGTCATCCCAAGTGTGTAGTCAAACGCCTAAAACCCGCTACGAATGATCCCAGTTTGTTACCGATTGCTAGAAATCTCTTTAACAGAGAAGCAGAAACATTAGAGCATTTAGGACACCATAACCAAATTCCTCGGCTGCTGGCTTACTTTGAAGAAGATGCAGAGTTTTATCTAGTCCAAGATTTTATTGAAGGTCATCCGCTGAATGTAGAGTTGCCCGCAGGTCACTGCTGGTCAGAAACTAAAGTGATTCAATTGCTGCAAGATGTGCTGACTACGCTGGAGTTTGTGCACAGTCAAGGCGTCATTCACCGAGATGTCAAACCTGCAAACCTGATCCGACGTAATCAAGATAATAAGCTTGTCCTGATTGACTTTGGTGCGGTTAAGCAAGTTCGAGGAGACACCCAGGCAATTACCCACAGTCGCATCATTAACCCAACTACAATTTCGATTGGCACAGAGGGCTACATGCCGCCAGAGCAGTGGATGGGCAAGCCCTACTTGAGTAGTGATATCTATGCATTGGGCATGATCGGCATCCAAGCATTAACAGGCACCGATCAAATCCATTTGGCACAACTGCCGCGAGATTCAAGGCTTGAGGTAGTGTGGCAGCCTAAGACCCAAGTGAGTGACGAGCTAGTCGTTATTCTCAGTAAATGGTGCGTTACCACTTCATGCAGCGCTATCAGTCTGCCACGGAGGCATTAGAGGCACTTCAGGGCTGCATTAATGGGGTGATGAAATCCTCTAACCAGGAACAGGTTCATCCACAAATTGGCGATGCAGACAATTCCCAATCTACCTGGGTTATTCAATCTTCAGAACCAACTCTCAAACAGCAGCTTGAACCATTCGAGACTAAGGTTAGTTCAGCGAATAGAGCTGCTGCTCAGCAGCCCGTTGCGGAGATTCAATTGGCAGCAGATAGTAACCCTGTACCACAATTAGGGGAATGGGTGCGAGAAGCTGAGATAATCCCCGGAGAAAGAACGAGCAACGTAGAGACCACATCTTTACCTACGCACCTGCAAGCAGAGCTAATACCAAAGTCGGAATCAGAGATACAAGCGACAAAAGTTAGCTTGATGACAGAGCCGCTACCACCCGAAACCAGCGCTGAGGTTCAGCTAGCAGAGGCAAAGGTTGCTCACCCAACTGAGCCACAAATCCAATCTGCTAATGTAGATGGGCTACCAGAAACGAAAGTCAGTGCAGAAGCAGTGAAAGCTGAGCTACCAGAAACAAAATTCAGCCAACCCGAACGATTGCAGCCACACACCGAACTTCCAGAAACAAAATATAGCCAGCCCGAACGTTCCCAGTCCGTTTCAGAAATACCAGAAACAAAATATAGTCAACATGAGCGATCGCATTCAGAAATACTAGAAACTAAGTACAGTCAGCCGGAGCGAGTACACTCATCTAACCTAGCCGCTAATTTAACCACGAACGTACCAGAAAACATAGTAGAGACAAAATTCAGTCCAGATTCAACCCCAGTTGCTTCACCCCATGGAGTACAGTTCCCATCTCGCTTTCGGCAAAAACGCTGGTTGGCAGTAGGTTTGGGTACGGGCGCAGCAGTACTTGCAATCGTTGCTGCTTTGCTTGTGATCAAGCCAGGATCTGAAGTGGGGTTAGATAGTCCACCCGATAACCCACCAGAAACACCGCTGCCAGAAACACCACTGCCCGAGTTGAAGGGAGACTATACCCAACTTCAAAAATATTTAGAGGCAGGCAAATTGGAAGAAGCTGATCGAGAAACCTATGAAGTGATGCTGAAAGTTGCAGGAGAGATTTCAGAGAAACAGGGTTACTTTGCAATAAATGAATGGCAGAAGTTTTCTTGTGAAGACTTTAGAGAAATTGATCGCCTTTGGAGTAAAACGAGTGGAGGTAAGTTAGGTTTTAGTGCTCAGACAAGGATTTTGAATGAAGTCACTGATCCAACTAAAAGCCCAGAGGAGAATGGTTTTAAGTATCTAAATGAAATTGGTTGGCAAAAAGGGCAAAAAAGAGTCGTAGCTTTGGAAAAACCCACAGGTAGCAATCGATTTGTGTATAAGACTGAACCAACTTTCGAGAATCCCCCGCCTGGTCATTTACCAGCCAAACTAATTTGGAGCAATCAGAAAGATGAACGATTTGCTATGGTTCGTAAATGTGAGCTCTAAATTCTACGATTTTTAGTTTTACTTAAACTAAAATTTCAACAATTCCTTGTAGAATTTTCGTAAGTGGCATTTAGTCTAGAGTAGACAGATTCAGCAAAGGTTTGCTTAATCAAAAAGAGTGTTTGTAGTGCAATGTGGCAGCTTACTTCAAGAGAGGTAAGCGTGGATTGAATAGCTGCAAGAAAAGTAACCTTCTAGGAATTAATTAAGATGAAAAAGATCTACTTAGCCCTGCTCCTCAGTTTCCTTGGAGTTGTATCCCTGAATCCAGTATTGGCTGAAACTTCTCAAAATGGAAATCAGTCAGCACCTGAGGCAGAAACTCAGGTTACACCTGTACAACCCCAAGACAGCCAAGAACCGTCCGAGGCAGAAGGGGCAGATGTCAATGCACCGCCTTTGGGTGGAACAGTTCCAGACACAACAACGCCAACAGGAGAAACTGTCGTTGTTGAAGATTACAAGCAATATCCAGAATATAGCGAATTGCAAGCCGCCTTGCAGCAACAGCCCCCCAACTGGCAGCTGGCTGACCAAAAGACTTATGAACTAATGCTGAGAATTGCAGGCGCTAACTCTCAGAGTCAAGGAGCTTTCGCTGTAGATGATTGGCAGCAATTTCCTTGTAATGCTTTACAGGATATTGACCAACTGTGGATGCAAGCTAGCTCTGGGCAGCAAGGTTTCAGCAGACAGTGGGACATCTTTCAATCTGCCAGGCCGAACCAGGAGTTGTACTATTACCGAATCGGTTGGAAAGAATTATCTGGAGCTTGGAAAGTAGCGTGGAGAATTCGAGATAATAATCTGGAATATATTCAGAATGCTTCTCCTAACTTTACAGATCCTCCAGCCGGCCATTTACCCGCAGGACTAGAGTGGCAAGATGGCAAAGATTACCGATTTCAAGCGGTCGATCGATGTGGTTTGAATCAATAATCATCAGCAGAAAGCGCCAATTTTTTTGTAAAAGACAAGCCAACTAGAGAATGAACTCCTTTGGCTGAAGCTGAATCAAAATTGTAAGGAATTATGAAAGTATCAAAGTTTTGTTTATCGATGTTGCTGTTCATCTTGGGATATTGTTGCCTTTCTGTAACCTCAGCCAAAGCAGCAGAAACGGTAGTAACAGAAATACCTCAAATTGCCCAAAATGAACCTGACTCCGTTCAAACTCCGGTTCAAGATGCCGAACTTCTGGATAGTCCATCTCTGATTTTAGAGACTACTCCAAGTGAACAATCTGACCTCGTTTTGGAAGAAGGTCCAGGCGTTCAAGATGATTTAACGGTTGGAAGCCCCAGTGAAAAGAATCCCGACTTCTCAGGAGTGATCGCGACGCCTGCACCCCCACTAGGAGATGTGACGGAGGATGTAATTGTCTACACTCCAGTAGAAGCACCTACTGAAGTAGTTGTCTACACCCCGGTAGAAGCACCCGAACCTGAAGCTGTCATCATTGCAACTGCTCTTCCTGTTGACGCTCCTCCTGCACTGACTCCGGTGTCCACTAAGCAAGTGGCAATTGAGAACGTTACTTTCCTCTGCGGCGAAGATGGCAATGATCCGGCAACGGTTGCAAAAAATAAAGACGAAGAGGAATTTTTCGTCATTGTTTGGAAGTCTGGCAACTTTGAAACTGCCGGATACGACGATCAAACTCGCTGTAAGCAAGTCTCTGCTCGGTTTGAAGAATATAACAAAGGTAAACTGCTGACTTACCTTGCAACAGGCAAGCTAAACGGACAGCCAGTAATTTGCCTCACGAGCAAAGCAGATGGAAGTTGCGGAGACGAAAGTATTTCATTACATCAAGGATTGCTGTTTACGCTCAAACCTAATGAGAATTCTGATCAAACCCTGGAGGAGTTGGTTGCTGTCATTGATGGTAGGTCAGGGCAGAAGAGGCTGGAACAATAAGCAACCCACCTGACTGAATTCTCCATCACTGACTTAACCAGTGGAGAGTTGGCTCTGGCAATAAATCAGTCAACTAATGGCTAAAGTGAGAGCGTTGCTTGAGAGAATAGATTGATCAGGTTCAATTCGGGTTCAATTCAGCTAATTCGATCGCTCAAGCAGATATGGTTTACGCAGTTGATTTTGGCACAAGCAACACAGTTGTCGTTCGGTGGAATTCCGTTACGCAAGCTCCTGAGACATTGACTCTCCCTGGTTTGTCGCAAAAGTTGGGCAACAATCCACCGCTGATTCCGAGTTTAGTATATGTAGAAGACGCAACGCGAGGGGAAATTGTGGCAGGGCAGGCAGTCCGCGATCGAGGATTGGATCTCAGCAGCAATCCTCGCTTTTTCGCAATTTTAAGCGCGGCATCAGTGCAGAAATTCAAGGATTTTTGCCGGAGTTAGACGGGCGCGTGGTCAACTTCGAGCAAGCCGGACAGTGGTTTTTGACAACTTTGCTCAGTCAGCTTCAGGTGATTGAACCAGACATTGATTCACTGGTGTTTACAGTTCCGGTTGATAGTTTTGAAGCCTATCGCCTCTGGCTGACGCAGGTTTGCTACTCACTTAATATCAATGAAGTTCGATTGCTCGACGAGCCAACGGCAGCCGCACTCGGCTATGGCTTGACCAATCAGGGAACGCTGCTGGTAGTGGACTTTGGCGGCGGCACGTTGGATTTATCCGTGGTGCGGTTGGAAGGCGGACGGCAAGCTCAGTCAAAGCCAGTCGGTTTTTTGCTCAAATGGGGGCAGCGTGTTCTAGAAGAATCGGCTCAGCGACCCAAATTAGCGCGGGTGCTAGCGAAAGCTGGACAGAACTTGGGCGGTGCGGATATTGACGGTTGGCTAGTCGATCACTTTGCTGATCAAGGTTTAACCGCGTCTCCATTAACGTTACGGCTTGCAGAACGACTTAAAATTCAGCTTTCGCAGCAGCCAGAAGCCGCTGAAGTTTATTTCAATGATGAGACGTTAGAGAGTTATGACCTCAAGCTGGATCGGTCTCAATTCGAGCAGGTGTTGCAGCAGCACCAGTTTTTCGATCGGCTTGATGCCACCCTAACGCAAGTGTTGCAGCAATCCCAGCGGCAAGGACTCACCCCCGATGACATTGAAGCTGTCCTGCTGGTCGGTGGAACTGCCCAAATTCCGGCGGTCAAAGCCTGGATCGAGCGATACTTCCCGGTAGAAAAAATTCGGGCAGAGAAACCCTTTGAAGCAATTGCTCAAGGCGCACTCCAACTCAATCAAGGCATCGAGATTAAAGATTTTCTCTATCACAGCTACGGAATTCGCTATTGGGATCGACGCAATAACTGCCACAACTGGCATCCCCTGATTCAGCAAGGGCAACCTTACCCGATGCCAGAACCCGTCGAACTGCTGCTCGGAGCCTCTATGGAAAATCAGCCTAGCATCGAGTTGATTATTGGCGAAATCGGCACTGAAACCAGCAGCACGGAGGTTTATTTTGATGGCGATCGGCTGGTGACTCGCAGTTTAGCTGGCAGTCAGTCCGTGAAACCGCTGAATGATCAGGGCAATGCCAAAACCATCGCTCAGCTTGATCCCCCCGGATATCCGGGCAGCGATCGGGTCAAGATTTTGTTTCGAGTCGATGAAGCGCGGTTTTTGCGAATTACCGTAGAAGATCGGCTCACCCTGCGAACGTTGATGGAAGATCGCCCGGTGGTGCAGTTGAGCTAGGAATGGGAATTCAATCCGTTCGATCGTGGGTAGGGACGGGTTTTGCGGTCAAATCCATTGCCGGATGCCGATTGATCTGCTCAACCCGCCCGTACAGGTTACGGATTGATTCAATCCCCGATCCTTAGCGCGAGTGGTTATCCGGATTGTCGCCAATCTTTGAGTAAAACTGTGTAAGCAACCTTCAGGTAAAAGCCCCTACCTGGGTCATTAGGTTAAGAAAACTTAACATTTGCCAACTAAAATCGATTTTTGGTTGTTTTGTTGATTTACTATCTTCTAGTTCTGCTCGCCCTGTTGAATCGCCTCCTGTGGTGAGATGAGGTGCAGAATCGTGACACTTTAATGACACCACCCCGAAAAACTTTACCCAAACTACATGCATGACTCTTTGCAAGTAATCATTATCAATAAAAAGCGCAGAGGAAGTTAAAAACACTCCGTAACTGGGCTAACTTAAATCAGGAGTGCCTCTTCAGTAGCGCGGCTGCAACTTTTGATGCTGGTAAACCAGAGGGATGCCAACTCAAACTAAAGTGAAGATAGATGAAGCAGAGTGCAGAGGCATCGCCTCAATCTAGGAAATCAACTTGCCATCCCCAGTTCTTCAAGTTAAATCAAATTAGCTTGATGGGAGTGACCCCTACTGAGAGGCGTGCGAAACTAAGATACAAAGGAGTAAATTCTATCCCCTGCGTAGCTTTCAATCTGTCTTCATCTCCGGTTGATGTTCGGCGCTCGGCTCACTTGCACCGTTGAATCCTGACTCGTGCTTCTCCAACGGGAGAGTAAAGCGTGGCTTGAAGTCTCTTTTCTAAAGCAGAAGTGGGATTGATAGATGCGGCATGAGCTTTCGACGGAGCAGTCAGAGTTTCGAGCAGGCTGCGAGCGTATAGCTTCCTAAGCCGCAATTTCACTAGGCTGCGATCTATATCTATATTGAGGTGAAGCCCTGTTTCCCAGAGATTAAGTGGTTGATCGATTGCCAAAAGGTTCATGCTGAAGATAATCACCCTTGGATTATCAAGCGCCTCGTAAATTCATGGAGTTTTATCGTGGCTTTAAGCAAAATGGGACAAACTTCACCGACTCTTCAAATGATTTCTAGGGAGAATGGCGCTCTGTCTCATTTCTGTTGGAAAGATAATGATACAAGGGTATTGAAACCAGCCTCTGAAGTCTCCGATATCTAGCGACGACGAGCGAGTGATGCCGGCATGAGCTACTGCGTGAATCCAGCCTGTTCTAATCCTGAAAACTTGGCCCAAGCTGACTACTGTCAGACTTGCGGTTCTAAGCTGTTGTTGCGCGATCGGTATCGGGTGCTGCAAGCGCTTGGGCAAGGCGGCTTTGGGGCTACTTTCCTTGCTAAGGATGAAGCGTTACCCGGCAGTCCCTATTGCGTTATCAAACAACTGCGTCCGGCGGCCTCTTCGCCTCATGTCATGCAGATGGCGCGGGACTTGTTTGAGCGGGAGGCTAACACCCTCGGCAAGGTAGGAAATCATCCCCAAGTGCCCCGTCTGCTGGATTATTTTGAGGTCAATAACGAGTTTTATCTAGTACAGGAATATATCAGCGGCTCGACGCTGCAACAGGAAGTGAAGCGATCTGGACCGTTTAGCGAAGCGGGAGTCAAGCAGTTTTTGAGTGAAGTGCTGCCGATGCTGCAATACATTCACAATCAGCAGGTGATTCACCGAGATATTAAACCCGCAAACTTAATTCGTCGATTGCAAGATCGCAAGCTGGTTTTGATCGATTTTGGTGCGGTTAAAGATCAGGTCAATCCAATGCGAGCAGGAGCTTCTGAGCAAACCGCTCTCACCCAATATGCAATTGGCACACCTGGCTATGCCCCGCCTGAACAAATGGCGATGCGCCCCGTTTATGCCAGCGACATCTATGCGTTGGGAGTAACGTGCCTTTATCTATTGACCGGCAGATCGCCGAAAGACATGGACTATGACCCTGCGACAGGTGAAATCCTCTGGCGCGAGCAGGTGCACATCAGCGATCACTTCACCGATGTGCTGAAAAAAATGCTGGAAGTCTCGGTGCGCCATCGTTACCAAAATGCTACAGAAGTGCTGCGAGCGCTCGACCTTGAACCTTATCTTGATAGTTTGGCCAGAGGCATGGTGAGTCAACCCACCCGCTCGCCAGGGAACCGTCCGCAACTTTCTCACTCAGGAGAATTGGGCGACGCCACCAGCCCTTCTTCTCCAACGGCGCGGATGGCAGCGGCGATTCGAGCACGTCAGGCTGCGAAGTCAATCTCTGGCCCGCTCAATGCCGATATGACTGCCCTCCAGACAGGTGTTTCGCGTCGGCGTGCTACGGTGCAAGAAGCCTCATCCCTGACCACGATTCACTCGCGCGGCATGGCGAGTAATCCCAGCGGTGCTCCTAGACTTTCTGCTGAAGAGTTGCTGTCTGCTTATGCCAAAGGCAAGCGAGATTTTACGAACCACGATTTGAGTGCGCTGAACTTGACTAAAGCAGATTTGTCAGGGGCAAACTTCCATCAGGCAAAGCTGCATAAAATTAATCTGCAAGGGGCAAATTTACTCAACGCTGATTTTGGTCGAGCAAATTTGAGCCAGTCTTGCCTGAAGAATGCTAGGCTCGCTCGCGCTTACTTGAACCATGCCGATTTAGCGGGAGCCGATTTGCGGGGCGCAGACCTCAGCTATGCCTATATGAGCCATACCAATCTGCGAGGCGCAAACCTTTGTGGGGTTGATTTAACAGGCGCGAAAGTGTCGGACGAGCAGTTAGCCATGGCTCGCACCAATTGGGCTACGGTTCATCCGAGCGGCAAACGTGGACTTTGGTAGTGGGTGACGCCCTAATCAACTAGGGGTTTGTGGGGTCAGGGCTGTAAGCTGGTAGATGTTCCTCCTCCATTCCTTTACCTCAGTTCTTCACTTATGACCGAGCCATCGCTACCCTCCTCAAAGCGCTCAAAAGCAGGGCGAATTGATCCGCAGCAAGATCCCGAAATGTATGCCCAGTTGCGAGCCGAGTTGAAGGCTCCTTATCGAGGGTTACGACAGTTTGTCTACATTGGGTTTGGGCTGTCGGGGTTAATTGGAGCCTTCATTTTTTGATGCAACTGCTGGCAGGGCAAGAAATGAACGCCGTATTGCCTAATTTTGCGCTACAGGTGGGCGTAGTGGCTCTGATGGTGGGGTTGTTTCGCCTAGAGCAGCGAGCAAAAAAGTCTTCAAGATAGTTGCCTCGGTGACTTTATTAAGCAAACCTTTAAAACTCGCACATTTGGTTGTCAGACTGCCATACTGATGGACGTTCAAATGGGGTCAGCCGATATAAAGACCCTAACGATAAACCCCGTGAATATCTGAAGCAAAGCGCTAGTTCCTTAATTCGGTTCTGGCGCTTTGTTTTTAAGTGGCAAGGTGTTTAGGAGATTTCTAGGAAAAAGTTGTTGCCACGTTGGGGCCGGTTTGGACTCAGTCTCGCGTCGCCCAGATGATTGATCTGCAAAACCTGCCCGTACTGGGGTAGAGGGTTTCCTAGAAATCTCCTTAAGTGGCAAGGTGTTTGAGCGGTAAGGCGTTTAAGCGGCAAAGTTTTAACATGGCGATATGGAAGTAATTCAAACCGACATTTTGGTTGTTGGAGGGGGCACAGGGGGCACTGCGGCAGCGATTCAGGCAGCTCGACGCGGCATTAGCACCGTATTGGTCAGTGAGTTTGCTTGGTTGGGCGGCATGTTGACCACAGCCGGAGTGACGGCTCCGGATGGCCTGGAGTTAGCAGCTTTTCAGACTGGGATTTGGGGCGCTTTTTGCAAGCCCTTCAGTTACGCCAACCACAGGGCTTGGATCACGCTTGGGTGAGTTTTTTTACTTATGAGCCACGAGTCGGCGCGGCAATTTTTGCCGATTGGGTGCGGGCGTTGCCCAATTTGCGGTGGATTGCCCAACAGTTGCCGTTAGAAGTTCAAGTGCGGGCAGGTCGGGTGGTGGCAGTTCGATTTGCCGATTACCTGATTCACGCCAAAATCACGCTCGATGCCACTGAGTTAGGCGATTTGCTGGCGCTAGCAGAAATTCCGTATCGCTGGGGCTGGGAATGGCACTCGCGTTGGCAGGAACCCAGTGCGCCTGTTCATCCCAGTACCCTAACGCGGGCTTACGCGGTGCAGGCTCCGACTTGGGTGTTTGTGCTGCAAGCACGCGATGCAGTAGGAACAGACGACAAGGGGGCTGTCTCCAATCCGGTGCTGCCTGAGTCTAAAGCGTCTAAAGCATCTAGACAATTTGAGCCGTTTGCTGGCACTTGGGAAGGGTATGGTTCAACCTCGTTTTTGAATTACGGACGCTTACCCGGCAACCGTTTTATGATCAACTGGCCGCAGTGTGGCAACGATTATGGGCTGCAAGCCGAGCGGTTAGTGGGTTCAGAGACAGAGCGGCAAGCTTTTTTGCAAGAGGCTTATGGTCACGCTCAGGATTATGCCGAGTTTTTGCAGCAGCAGTTAGGGCAAGGCTACAGCTTGGCAGATGTGTTTCCAGCATCGCCGCATCGGGGAGGTGGAGCCTTTGCGCTACACCCTTACTATCGAGAAAGCCGCCGTCTGCAAGGACTCACAACCGTATGCGAGCAGGATATTTTGCCGATCGCTGGCGGACAGGTAGCGGCTTTGCCTACCGATGCGGCTGGTGCAGTGAGTGCGGTTGCAATTGGCAATTACGCCAACGATCATCACTATCCGGGGTTTAAGTTTGCGCTGCATTCCAAATCGACTCGCTGGGGCGGGCGCTGGACAGGAACACCGTTTGCCTTGCCCTATGGTTGCTTGATTCCTGAAGCCATAGACGGGCTGTTGGTTTGCGAGAAAAATATTTCGGTTTCTCATATTGCCAATGGCGCAACACGCCTACAGCCAACGGTGTTGGGGATTGGACAAGCCGCTGGAATGGCAGCCGCGCTCTGCATAGAGCAAACCTGTCAGCCCCGTGAATTGGCAGTGAGGCAGCTACAGGAAGCCTTGCTGCAAGATCCGGTTGCCCCGCTGGCGGTTGTGCCTTTGTTTAATCTGCTGCCCGATCATCCCGAATGGTTAACTTGGCAGCGCTATTACATCGATCATCCAGAAGTCTACCCAATGGACGGTCATGCGCCCGCTCAGCTAGCTAGTCCGCGTTCTGATTCGCCCACCTATCGAGGATATTTTCGGCAGCAAGGCGAGCAAAGTTATGTTCTAGAAGGCTTTCTGAAAGGATTCCAGCAGCCAATCAGCCTGGTGACGCTGCATCCTGCCATTGATCGTCAGCTTCAGCAAATTCAGAATGGTCAAACCCTGGAAGTGCAGGGACGGCTCAACCGCTCTGGAAACTGGCTATTGGTGGAGGAGATTCGATAGGATGCTTGCATTAGCGGTCTCATCGACTTGCATCGCTCCCAGATTGAACTGCCTAGATTAGAACGCCTAGATTAGAACGCCTAGATTAGAACCCTAAAATGACTGTCACCTCAGCGACGATACCCACGATTAAGTTCCTTCAGCAGCCCACTTCTGAGGCGTGGATCAAGCAAGCGTTGGCTAATCTCGACACCCTTTTGCTCGATCACTCTCACTGTGAGCGTAAGGCGGCCGGAGTGGCCATGAACCTGATGTTTCGCTATCCGTCCAGTACCAAGCTGGTGCGGTCACTAACGGCGATTGCCCAAGAAGAACTCGAACATTTTGAACTGGTGAATCAGTGGCTAGAACGGCGCGGCATTGCGATGGCTCCGCTGTCGGCACCTCCCTACGGAGCGGGACTCACCGCCCAAGTCCGCCGTCAAGAACCTCATCGCATGTTAGATTCGCTGCTGGTTTCCGGTCTGATTGAAGCCCGCAGCCACGAACGGTTGGGTTTACTGGCGCAGCGTTGCCCTGACTCGGAGCTTGCCCAGTTTTACCGAGGGCTGATGGCGTCTGAGGCGCGGCATTACGGCATCTATTGGACGTTGTCCACCACTTATTTTGATCGAGAGACGGTGAGCCAGCGACTAGCAGAATTGGCGCAGGTAGAAAGTGAACTCCTAGCAACCCTCTATCCTGAGCCAAGAATTCACAGCTAATTTTTGTTCTGCTTGTCTGTGACCTGATGCAAACCTGATGTATGGCTGTCGCCAGGTTGCTGAGAACATGGGTATGAAAGGGGTGTAGGGGCGAAGCTCCCAGCCAGGGGTTCCACCTCTGCACCCCGTCCTAAACCAAGTGACTATTGCTATAGAACTCAATGCAAACCTACCGCGACTTTGTGATTCGAGATTGGCAGCCCTCCGATCGGCAACCTGCGGCGGCCCTCATTGCCGAAGTGCTAGCAGAATATGGCTTAGCCTCCTGCGGCTTGGCGGCAGAACCGGGCGGAGCCGACTGGGATGTGATGCAGGTGGAAGCGTCCTATTGGGCGACCGGCGGCGCCTTTTGGGTCGTGGAGCAGCAAGGGCAAATCGTGGGGACAGGCGGCTACTATCCCATTAAGCGGGGAAACAAAGCGGTTGAAATTCGCAAAATGTATCTGTTGCCGTCTGTCAGAGGGCAAGGGCTAGGACGCTATTTGCTGCAAGCTTTGGAGCAATCAATTCTCGAACAAGGATTTGAGCAAATATGGCTTGAGACTGCCAGCGTGCTCAAAGAAGCTGTGAAGCTCTACGAAAGCAGTGGCTACCAACCGAGCGCGGGGGTCGAAACGGCTCGCTGCGATCGGGTCTATGTGAAATGCCTAACCAAGTGAAATGCCTAACCAAGTGAAATGCCTAACCAAGATGACCAACCAGTCAATATAACTTTGTACTGTTTGTCAATTCTACTCAAGATAGAAAACCACCTCAACGAATCTCTCTATAGACAGAGGACATACCGTAACTGCCTTTGGCAAAGTTAGGCGAGTGATGTTGATTTAGGAGAGTTTCTATGAAATTTAAGCCATTAGCGCTGGGATTGCCTTTGATTGCAGGGCTAGCCTTCATTGTCAGTGCGTGTGAATCCCCTGAAACTGAGGTTGAAACCCCCAGTGGTGATGTCGAAATTGAGCAGCCCGCTGAGTCTCCGATTGAGTCTCCTGGCGTTTCTCCCCAGCCCGGAGCGCCTGCTTCTCCATAAAGTCTTTAAGTGCCTTAGTCAGAGGATGGAGTTGGCAAGTAGCCTTCTAGCAAAAGATCTACCCCAACCGATTGCCAGCAAACTGCTTCTAAGACTAAGGCTTCTGTCATTTTGCTCAGCCCCAGATCGCCAATCGGTGATGGAGCCTGTGAGCCACCAATGATTTTAGGGGCAACAAACGCCAAAACTTTCTGAACTGCGCCATCTGCAATTGCTTTTGCCGCCAGCGTTCCGCCGCATTCCCACAACACCGAGAGCAAGCCTCGCTCATACAGCAAGGGCATGACTTGGGCTGGAGTGAGCGACGGTAGAGCAATGACTTCGACTCCCTGCTGCTCCAGCTTCTGCTGAATGTCTTTTCGAGGCGAGTTTGGAGAATTTTGATTTTCTGTAAGAACTTCTGTCAGCACTAAAGTCGGAACCTCTGCGGTTTGCCAAAGCTGAGCTTGAAGGGGCAAATCAAGCGAGCGGCTCATCACAATTCGCAGCGGGTTGTGTCCCTGTCCGTGGCTGGTGAGCAGTGGGTTGTCGCATCGTACCGTGTTGCCCCCCACAATGATGGCATCACACTGGCTGCGGAGTTGGTGTACCCAGGCGCGGGCATCGGGCGATGTAACCCAAGCACTGTGCCCAATTGCGGTGGCAATTTTGCCATCTAGGGTCATTGCATATTTGAGAATGCCAAACGGCCGCTGATATCGAATCCGATGGACAAAGCTTTCGTTGAGTTTGCGGCAAGCAGCGGCTTCAACACCAACGCTCACCTCAATGCCTGCCTGCCGCAGCCGTTCGATGCCAGACCCAGCGACCTTGGGGTTGGGATCAATCATTCCAACGACGACTCTTGCCACTTTCGCAGCAATCAGCGCATCAGCACAGGGCGGCGTTCGTCCAAAGTGACTGCAAGGCTCTAAGTTGACATAAACCGTTGCCCCTTGAGCTTGCTGTCCCGCCGCACGCAGGGCAAACACTTCAGCATGAGGCTCACCCGCTTTTGGGTGAAACCCTTCTCCCACAATTCGCCCGTTTTGCACAATGACCGAGCCAACCATCGGGTTAGGAGCCGTATAGCCCGCCGCCTGACGCGCTAGCTCCAGACAGCGCTGCATCATCTGCCGATCAGACAAAGAAATATGCGGCTGTTCTAATAGAGGCTCTGGAGTGGAATTAGGTGGGGTTGTCATTGCTATACAGAACTTGCAGAAGTTTACGATATTCTCAGCAAATTTTTACGCTTTTTTGCCACAATTTGTCCGATAGTACAAGTCTGAGGGGAAAAATAGAGAATTTCTCACGAAACCCCCTTGGCAGAATCAATAATTCGCGCTATCAATCAGGGGCACTCCTAAATCTTTTCCCACGGAAACTCGTAACTGGGTGAAGATCGACCGATCGACTAGTTACAGGAATTCATGCAAACGGTTTAGAAATTGATATGGCAATTGTTGCCGCATTCGTTAGAATTTATCCCAATGCAGTCCCCTCTATGTTATGACTCTTCAGTTACTAGCTCATAAAGGCACAGTTTGATAGCGCCCTTCTTGGCAATTGCAAGATTTTGACTTCATTTCCTCTCGACTTCTGTTTGTTTGATCCAAGGCTTACCGAATGACTGCTGTGCCCGCCCCTCGACAGCCCTCACAACCTCCTCCTGACTTCACTGGTGGCAACCCATCGCCAGACATTACGCCTGTGTTCGCGCTAAAAGAACTGGTTTCTCGTCTGCATCGAGAGCAGAATAAGATTCAGGATCTTTTGAGTTCTTTGGGGTTTGCGCTGCGCAGCTTCAAAAATCTCAACCAGTTTTTAGAGTTAACGCCTTTAATTGCCAGTCGGGTCACGGATGCTGACGGTGGAGCACTGGTTTTGTATAAGCCCAACGGCCAAATGCGGTTGGAACGCTTGCACTGCCAAGATAGTAGCTGCCAAGATATTCGGGTTGCCATCGAAACAGCAACGCGGCAATTGGCGTCTAACTCATCTACTGCTCCCTATGGCAAAATTGCGCCCCAGTTCAACAACCGCACTGCCGCCTTGGATTATCACGTCAACGCGACGCTGGGGGCATCGGTGCAGCTATTTGGCACCGCGATTCTGACTAAAAACGTTGAGCGGGGCAGGCTATATGTGTTCAGCCGCGATCCAGAATATACCTGGACAGAAACGCGCCAAAAGCTGGTGCGACTCGTGGCTGACCAAACGGCGGTGGCGATCGAAAACGACGAACTGACCGTTGAACTGCGTAAAAAAGAACGGCTCGATCGAGAGTTGGAAATTGGAGCCGAAATTCAGCTTCAGTTGTTGCCGCGTCAGTGCCCCAAAATTGCGGGCGTGGAGCTAGCTGCCCTCTGTAAAACCGCGAATCGAGTGGGCGGCGACTATTACGATTTCATTCCGGCAAATTACGACCAGGTGCGCAAGAAAATGGCTCGTGCCGAATCGAATCGCTGGAGCTTAGCCATCGGCGATGTCATGGGCAAAGGCGTTCCGGCAGGGCTAATCATGACGATGCTGCGGGGAATGCTGCGGGCAGAAGTGCTAAACGCTCACTCTCCAGCGCGGATTTTGCAGCACCTCAACCATGTCATGTATGCCGATCTGGAAAACTCGAATCGGTTTGTCACGCTGTTTTATTCTGAATACGACGCTACGACGCGCACCCTGTCCTATAGCAACGCTGCCCACAATCCGCCTTTGCTGTGGCAAGCCGCTACCGGGACGCTGAAGCGCCTCGATACGCTGGGAATGCTGATCGGCTTAGATATGGATAGCAAATATCATGAAGCCCAAGTGCAGCTTCAGCCGGGCGATACCATCATCTATTACACGGATGGCTTCACCGATGCCGCCAACCAAAACGGCGAACGCTTTGACGAAGAAAACCTAGCGCGTCATTTTCAGTGGGCTTGCCGTCAGTGCAACGGGCCGCAGGCGATTCTGGAGTATTTGTTTAATCAAGTAAAGCAATTTATTGGCGTCGATCGCTCCAACGACGACGATATGACGCTGATTGTGATGCAAGTGCAGCCAGAAGCAGCCCAAGAGTAAGATAGACCAAGACAGACTAAGAATAGTCGTAAAGAATCAACACTTCTGCTCCGAATTCAGTGAACTGTGGCAAACTAGGGTTCGATTAGTAACCGTTTGTGTGAGGTTCGACGAATTATGGAATTTGTGCAGCTTGTGCAGCATTTGACCCCTTATTTGATAGATATTTTGGCAAATCTTAGCTCTTGGAGTGATGGGAGCCAGTTTTGGGTAGCACACTTGAGCTTTGATGGAATTGCGAATCAGCTAAATCAGCTACACCACGGGTTTGACCTGCACTGGGCGGTGCTGGCTCAGCAGTTTGATACAGATGTGTTTGCTACCACACGCCGGATCGTGGGTGACTTTATTGAATCTGGTAAGCTCTGGACGCTGTTGATTGGCATTGTGATTGGCTACATCTTGAAGAGCGTCACTTCCTACGGTTGAGGAGACTGCTGAAGCGGAACAGGCTAAGCCATCGGAGCGAACTCTATTTTCGCTGAACACTTTCATTAAAAAGAACGCTGTACAATTTTGGTTTCATGCGTCAATTTGAAGGCAAATGCGTTCAGAACAGCGTTGAGGCTATCTGTTTATTCAAAAATAATCAGGAATCAGAACCTTGGTGAATTCGTCTTCCTCCCATTCGTCTTCTCAGCCTTCTTCCCAAACGTGGAGCCAGCGATTTGAATCGGCGCTGCATCCAGCCATTGCTCGCTTTAATGCCAGTATTGGGTTTGACATTGAACTGATTGAATATGACATCATCGGTTCCCAAGCCCACGCCAAAATGCTGGCGCATACTGGCATCATTTCTGCCGCAGAAGGTGAGCAATTGGTGAATGGCTTAGCTCAAATTCAGCAAGAATATCGGGCAGGCATGTTTCAGCCTGGGATTGAAGCTGAAGATGTTCATTTTGCGGTTGAGCGGCGGCTCACCGAACTGATTGGCGATGTGGGCAAAAAGCTGCATACGGCTCGGTCGCGCAACGATCAGGTGGGAACTGACACGCGGCTTTATCTGCGGGCCCAAATTAGACAAATTCGCCAATATTTGCTCAACTTCCAGGCGGTTTTGCTGCGGTTAGCGGAGCAGAATGTCGAAACATTGATTCCCGGCTACACCCATTTGCAGCGAGCGCAGCCCCTCAGCTTGGCCCATCACCTGCTCGCCTATGTGGAAATGACGCAGCGAGATTGGCAGCGGCTCGACGAAATTTATCATCGGGTTAACACTTTGCCGCTAGGGTCGGGCGCACTGGCCGGAACCACCTTCCCGATTGACCGCCACTACTCAGCCGAGTTGCTCCAGTTTGAATCAGTCTATGCCAACAGCTTGGATGGCGTCAGCGATCGAGACTTTGCCATCGAGTTTCTCTGTGCCGCTAGTTTAATCATGGTGCACTTGTCGCGCTTGTCGGAAGAAGTGATTTTGTGGGCGTCGGAAGAGTTTGGCTTTGTTAGCCTCAAAGATAGCTGCTCGACGGGTTCTAGCATTATGCCGCAGAAAAAAATCCAGATGTCCCCGAACTGGTGCGTGGCAAAACGGGGCGCGTGTTTGGGCATTTGCAGGCGATGCTCACCCTCATGAAAGGGTTGCCTTTGGCATACAACAAAGATCTCCAAGAAGACAAAGAAGCCTTATTTGATGCGGTTAAAACCGTGCTAGCTTGCCTGGAAGCCATGACCATTTTGATGGACGAAGGACTAGAGTTTCGGACGGCTCGCCTCAACCAAGCTGTCACCGAAGATTTTTCCAACGCTACCGATGTTGCAGACTATCTAGCCGCAAAAGGTGTGCCGTTCCGCGAGGCTTACAATCTCGTCGGTCAGGTGGTGAAAACATCGCTGGCTGCCGGAAAGCTGCTGAAGGATTTGACGCTGGACGAATGGCAGAGCTTGCATCCAGCATTTGAAGCGGATATTTATGAAGCAATTACGCCACGTCAGGTGGTAGCTGCCCGCAATAGTTTCGGTGGCACAGGGTTTGAGCAAGTTCGGCAAGCCTTAGAGCGGGCTAAACAGCGCTTAGCTATAGCTACAGACACAGATATAGACCCAGACCCAGACCCAGAAAGTTAAGCCAAGCTTCACAAAAAGCTCAGAGAACAGGAGTTCTATCAGCGATCGGACTGCCATGAACACTAGCGTGAACTTTAACAACCTTGAAGAAATATAAAGAGATTTGGAAAAAAAACAAAATCTTCCCCCAACTTTCAAGGTCTAACTTTACGATCAAAGCGAATCCCAGTGTTGAACAGGCTGACTTGAAGACCTATGCTGACCCAAGAACTCGACCATGAAACGGAGCGTTATCTGGCTGACATCCTCGCTCAGCAGAACATTACCAGCGATGCGTTGATTCGTGAGCTAATTCGTGACCGCTGGCTTTCCTTACGCCATCATAATCTGACTGAATCGCAGCTAGAGTTAGGTTCGTCTACTACTGCTCAGATCCATCGACCTCGTAATCAAAAACAAACGATTGCTGATTTTGTCAGAAGAAAGAATCTCGGAACCCAGGTTAGGTAACGGTAGGGGACGGAGCTAGGTTGATATCTTTAATATCAACGGTGATCTCTGAATCAAAAAAACAGTATGGCTGTCGCCAGGTTGCTTAGGACATTGGTATGGAAAGGGGGGTGGGATGTTCGCCCCCAGCCAGGGGTGGAAACCCTGTCCCCCGCCCTAAGCCAAGTGGCCATAGCTATAAAAAACTATAAAAGGTGGGTGCGTTCTGACTGCGCTCAGTCCTCAGTGAATTGGGCACGCTAAGCGTAGCTGAAACCCATACGGTAGAAGAACTACGGTAGAAGAGAACTATCGAGATCTGTTCTAAGTGCCTACAGTCGTCTGTAGACTCACTCCCGCTAGCTCAACATCGGGTTGAGGGTATTGAGCGCCATTTCCGTGAGAATGTTTTGGGCACTGCGCTCTGGTTCCGACTCAGTGGGCTTGCGCTGTACATAGGAACCGTCGGACTGTAACTCCCAAGCTTGACGATTATCTGACATGAGGATGCCGAGGATCTCCTGGAGGTCTTTAGCAATTGCAGGATCGTCGATGGGCGTAATGGCCTCTACTCGACGGTCGAGGTTGCGTGTCATCCAGTCTGCACTGCCGATATATAGCTCTTCCTGACCGTTGTTTTGGAAGTAGTAGATGCGCGAATGCTCTAGATAGCGACCGACAATGCTAATCACGCGGATATTTTCGCTCACGTCCTTGATGCCCGGACGCAGACAGCAAATGCCCCGCACAATCAAGTCAATTTGCACGCCTGCCTGTGACGCCTCATAAAGCGTCTCAATCATTTGTGGATCGACGAGAGAATTCATCTTAGCGATGATGCGGCCAGAATTGCCGTTTTTGCTGTGTTCTGCTTCTCGACGAATCAAGGCAGTCATCCGGTCGCGCATGTTTACAGGCGACACTAAGAGCTTGCGATAAGCCCGTTGGCGAGAGTAGCCCGTCAGGTAGTTGAACAGATCGGTTAAATCTGCGCCTAGCTCTTCCCGACAGCTTAAAATGCCGAGGTCGGTGTAGAGGCGAGCCGTTTTGTAGTTGTAGTTGCCTGTGCCGACGTGGACATAGCGCCGGATGCGGTCGGCTTCTTGACGCACCACCAGCACCACCTTCGTGTGGGTTTTCAGCCCCACCAAACCATAGACCACATGCACACCAGCTTGCTCTAAACGACGGGCCCAGTTGATGTTGTTTTCCTCATCAAATCGAGCTTTCAGTTCCACCAATGCCACCACCTGCTTGCCATTTTCGGCGGCTGAAATTAAGGCATGGACGATCGGCGAATCTCCAGACGTGCGATAGAGCGTCATTTTGATCGCCAAAACGCTTGGATCATTCGCTGCAAGCTGAATAAATCGCTGCACTGACAAAGAAAAAGAATAAAACGGATGGTGGAGCAATAAATCACCGTTGCGAATCACCGTGAAAAAGTCTTTCTCTTCTTCGCCTTCTTGGTCAGGCTTTGCCGCCTTAAACTCGCCAATTGAACGCAACCGAGGCGGAATGATCGGCGTGCGCGGCGTGTCTTTGAGATGGGGCAACGGCAGCGACATCAGCGACATTAAATCCTTCAGGTTTAGCAGCCCTTCAACTTCGTAAATCGAGCTACTAGAAATTTTCTTCTCCTGCATCAGCATCTCGCGGATCGACTCTGGCATATCAGACTGAATTTCGATCCGCACCACTGAGCCGCCTAACCGCCGCTTCCGCAACTCTTGCTCGATGGCCAACAGCAGATCATCAGCATCATCTTCTGCCACTTCTAAGTCAGCATCGCGGGTGATCCGAAACAGGTAATATTCCTGAATGTTCATGCCCGGAAACAGGAATTCCAAGTTATGAGCGATGACCTGCTCTAGCGGCACCCCCATCCACAGCGCCGACTTCCCTTCAATTTGGCGTAGCTCAGCCGGGAAGGTGACAAAACGCGGCAGCAAGCTGCTAGGCACCTTAACGCGAGCAAAATGTTCGTTGCCTAACTCAGGGTCTTTCACAACTACCGCTAAGTTGAGGCTGAGGTTTGAGATAAACGGAAACGGATGTCCCGGATCGACTGCTAGTGGCGTAAGAACCGGAAAAATTCGCTTCTCGTAATAGTCTTGTAGGTAAAGGCGTTGCTCTTGGTTGAGGTCGATGTAGTTAAGAATATGAACGCCATGCTCTGCCAATGCCGGACGCAGGGTTTTCTCAAAATTGCGGTGTTGATCAGTCACCATAGAGCGCAGCGTCTCACTGATGGCATCTAACTGTTCTTGAGGCGATTTGCCATCTGGAGTAAGCGCGGTGACACCAGCTTCCACCTGTTGCCGCAGGGCAGCCACCCGCACCATAAAAAACTCATCTAAGTTTGAGCTAAAAATCGCGCTAAATTTCAACCTTTCCAGCAGCAGGGTGCGAGGGTCGAGGGCTTCATGTAAAACGCGACGGTTAAACTCCAACCAGCTTAATTCGCGGTTAAAAAAATACTCAGGGCTACTGAGGTTAACTTCCGGTGCAGTTTCTTTTGCTCTCGCCATGTCTTTCAGCAGGAAAGGGGTACTGCAAATCTTGACAGAAAGAGGGGACAAAGGGAAGTGTTGTGAATGACATCGGGTGGAGAGAGGGCAGGAGGTAGAAGGCAGAAGGCGGGAGGCAAAAAAGTTTTGGTGTTGCTCATTGCTGTCTGTTTATTGCACAAATCGTCCTGCGAATAGTTTCGCAATCAAGAGTCTGTAAATTGATTTGTGCCGCTTTGCTGCCTGAGCCACCCGCCAATAGAATTGCGAGCGAACGGCTCAAGTCCAATTCACTGGACTCAAATCCCGGCTGAGTCTGCTATGGCAGCTTTCCTGACTAGCCCGCAATTGATTTGCAGGTGGAAGGATGCTTTCTGCCCCCGCCTTTTGCCCTCTGCCTTCTACTCCAATTCCCCAACAGCTTGATTCACTTCAGTTGGCGTCTGGAACTCTTCATCATCAGGCAGTTGTTCTAACATATCGAGCATTTTGTCATCAGCCCCGTTGGATTTAGCATGTTCCACCAAATCCTGTTTGGAAGCTGGATAGTTCATTCCCTTTAAGTGTTTCTGAAGATCAATTGGGTTAACAGTCGCCATCTTCAATGTCCTCGCCTAAGCGTTGAGTAAACACTGAGGATTCTAGAAACATTGGATTTGCTGAGCCTCCAACTTTAGGCAGACCTTCTGCACACAGGTTGAGGCTGATTTGGCTGAGCTTGACGAGGGGCTGTGATCCATTCCAGCTACAACCCTGATCATGGTATGGCAACAACCCCTAGCCTGTTTTGGGGAGCGGGCGCGATCCGGCTGATGCTGCGTTTGACCCTTCATGGATGACGCGCCCTAGCCCTAATTCACTCAGGCAAATTTACTCAGGAAGCGAAACGGGGACGCTTTCCAATATAGGGGTGAGCTTCAAGTCATACACTTCTTCAAAGCTGGGTCTCTTTTGGTTCAGGCTCCATAGCTCTAGTTCGCAGTCGTCTTTGAGGTCAATTGCCTTCAAATATAGGCGCATTTCTTGCTCTTCGGGCAGGTATTCACAGCGCACTTGCTGAATAGCTCCGATTTGTCGCCGATCTAAGGCCACCGCCAAGCGCAACAACGGACTCAACTGTTCCACGATCTGACGATGCTTTTTGCTGTCGATGCTGCGGTAGCTGTCGTGTTTTTTCTTGGGGCCGCTACGGCGATGATAGCGAGCGAGATTGGCAATCGTTTCGATTTCTACGTCAGTGTAGCCCAACAGTTCACCGTAACGAATCAGGTAATAGGAGTGTTTGTGATGTCCAGAATGGCTGACGAAGTGACCGCAGTTATGCAAAATTGCTGCTGCCCAAAGCAACTCTTTTTCTTCATCACCCCACGAGTGAAGGGTTCCGTGCATTTGTTGAAATAGGTCTAACGCAAACTGAGCTACCCGCTGACTGTGTTCTAAATTCACCTGATATTTGTGAGCAATTTTGAAGACGCTGCGTTCGCGGACAGACTTTTGAAAGCGCAGGCGGTCTTCGATTAAACCGTGGGTTAACATCCAATCGACGATGATGCCTTCGCGCAAGGCCCGTTCGCAAATGGTAATCGTTTCTAAGCCCAGTAGCGCCATTGCTTCTTGCAAAATGACTGCCCCTGCCACAATGATTTCTGAGCGGCGTTCGTTGATGCCCGGAATGTTGGCACGCTCAGCACAGTTGAGTTTGCGGAGGCGGTTGACCAATTCCCGCAGATCTCTGAGGCTAAACTGGTAGCCATGCAGTAAGGCAGGCACGTCTCCCAACTTTTCACGGGCGTGGAGTTCGGCGAGGGTGGCAATCGTCCCAGAAGTGCCAACCAAGCGCGGCAGTTCACCCAGACGCAAATGGGATTGCAACTCCTCCACAGGGCGTTCCAACATGCCGCGCACATAGGCTTGTAGATAATTGAACTCGCTGTTGCTGATGGGGTCAGTGTTCACCATCTCAGCAGTGAGGCGAACTGCGCCAATTTTGGTACTGCTGAGGCTGCACGGTTCATGCCCGTCGCCCAAAATTAGCTCTGTTGAGCCGCCGCCAATGTCGATAATGACGTGAGGCTGGTGATTGAACTCCATGCCCGACAGCACACCCAAATAAATGCGGCGGGCTTCTTCCTGTCCAGAAATCAAGTCAACGATTAGCCCTAGCTTCTGCTCAACTTGATGCAAAAACGCATGGCCGTTGGGCGCTTCTCGAACCGCGCTTGTGGCAGTCGCAATAATGGCTTCGGCGTTGAGGGTTTGGGCAATCTTTTGGCAATGGCGCAGTGCCGTCATCGCCCGTTCGATGGCTGCGGGCGTGAGCCGACCTGTTTTTTTGTCTCGATCGCCTAAACGAACCGTTGCTTTTTCGCGGGCAATGATGGTGAACGCCGGAAGGGCAGGCTGAATTTTGACAACCACCATATGAATGGAATTGGTTCCCACATCGATCGCAGCCAGAACTCGATCACGGGCAGCAACAGATGGCTCACCAAAGGATTCTTGGCTCTTCAACAGCAGATCAATCATTCGAGTATGGAGGAAGTAATGATGATGACAAATATGTTCAGCAAATGCCCTGCGGCTATCCTGCGGCTATCTACTGCTGTGAGCCATCCTATAACCAAGTTGTACCTTCCATTTTTCAATTCTTAAGTGCCGCAATCCGGGAATTTAGTGCCGTCACAAAACTGCGCGATGGCTTTCCACGATAGTTTCTCAAATACTAGCGTACAGCCTTCTACCTCGATCGCTTCTCGTCTGGTTCGTTTCCAACTTCTTATGTTTCCAACCTCTTAGTTGAAGCTTAGTTGAAGCTTAGTTGAAGTTAAGCCGATGTCGCTTCACACCCGCCTTGATAAGAGTCAGCTTCTGACCGAAGTAAACAGCCGCTAATTAAGATAAACATTGCCCCTCTGATCAACATAAACCGAGGTGCGATCTTCAGCAAAGTTAGGGGTTTCCCGGACTTGCAGCGTCACCGTTCCAGTTGCGGAATCAGGCAGCAACGTCACCTTCAAAAAGCCATTATCAGCGCGACGAAACGTAAAGGTGGTCGGCACCCGCAGGCGTTCTAGCGTCATTTCTGAGCGACCTGCTAACGTCCGATATTCGGTGTCGCCAATCACCTGATACTCAATTGCTGAACCCGTTTCGTTAATAAACCGTAGGTTCACCCGACCATTCGTTGGCGTAACAGAGGTAGAAGGAATCTGAGTGCCTGTGAAACCTGTATTTGGATCGGTTTGCGCGAGTCGATCCGGCAAAGCGACTCGGTTAGGTAAAGCAACGGCACTCAACCCAACGCTAGCTGACATGCCAATCATGCCAACCAAACTGCCCCAAAGCCCCAAGCCAATAAGCTGCTGAACGCGAGAACCACGATGCCAACGCTGAACAAGGTTAAGAGGATTCATAGATGAGAAACCAAATGCAATAGATGAATTTAGAGAGGTTGTTTAGGAGCAAACTGTTTGTTGAGCCAGCTTATGATGCCGCTCAAGAGCGCACCACCCATCAAAATTCCGATTGCCGGAGTAAAAACGGGCTGCCAAAGACGATACCAAAGATCCAGCCCTAAAGGAAGATGAAATGCTCGTCCTGCTACGGCAATTGCCAGCCAGAAAAAGCTCAGCAAAACCAGAAAAAGGTTTGCGACTAAAGCCAGGTTGAGCCATTCTAAAAGCTTCTCTCTCATAAAAATTGCCAAATAAAATTAGGAATCGCAGAAATGATTGGAGGACTGAGCCAGTCAAAATATGCCTCAACGAACCCAAACCCAAATTGGTTAATTTTGAGTAATCTGTAACAACCCAGTTAATTGACAGACTGTTTGCAAATCCATATCGAGTCAGAGAGCGAGGTCTAGCGCCTTTATGTTCATTTACAAACAGTCATTTAGAGCTTGTTTATCAACAAAGATTGAGATCCCCCCCAAATCCCCCTTAAAAAGGGGGACTCAGAGATTTGGTATGTGCTACCCACAGGCTTCGCCTACGGTTCCCTCCTTTTTATAGGCTTTGCCTTCCCTTTAGGGTAGGAGGGTTAGGGAGGATCAGATGTGAAGTCGATTCTAGCCTCTTAAAATTCATTTACAAACAGTCATTTAAGCAGGCTGGCTACCTACCACCATTATTTATGAATTAATCTTTGCGTATCAACTCAGTCAAAAGTCAGTCAAAAGTTTTGGAGCAAGTTATTTTCCTTAGGGATAGTTTACCAAATTCAATTGCCAAAAAATATGGCTGTCTCATCATGAGATTCAGCCACATTTGTAGAAGCAGCATTAAATTAAGTGTGAAAAAGAGTGTGCTTAAATTAGCTCTCTACCAACTCCTCTACTTCTTCTAAATTGTCTGGATCTACATAGTGGCAAGTGGCATCGTCAATACAAATTAGCGCCCAACCGGTCTGGTCAACACCCATGAATTTATATAAACCTTGCTCAACGAAAAAGCCTTTGTGGTTACGAGTTTCCGTCTTCACTTCTACGTTGTTGTTACCGCTCATAAATTCCAGCTCCTTTGATATTAAAAAGTGAAGTTTTTGAGGAGTCATCAGAACGACTAATCTCTAACTTCACCAAATCTTATCATTAGATTTTCAATTCCTTTGTTAAAGATTCTAAGGAATAATTAAGCTCTTGATATAAAACGGGAATGGAAGACGGATAAAGCGAACTGCCTCAAAACCTTTTTCGCGAGAAAGATGGGCTGAAATCCTAGATTTGGCTGAAATCCATGCTTGACTAATTACGTTTTGTAAAGCTGAAACTCATCCGGCAGTCACTTGATTAAGCCTGAAGATTAAGCCTCAAACAGCCAGTTCTTCACCCTAATCAAGCTTTTCCATTCAGGCCTTCTGCTCAATCCATCTTCAAAATTTTGTTCAACTTCCTGCCGCAGTTCTGGAATCATGATCAGTTGACCTGCCACTTCAATATGCTCTCGCACACCTTTTTGAGCCGTTTCCAGCATGGCAATTGACAAATTAATTCGAGCTTGCGGATCTTGCGGGTTCAGCTTCACTGCTTTTTGAGCCGCTTTGTAAGCTTGAGTTGGCTTACTGTCTAACAAATAAAGCCACGATAGGCACGTCCAAGCCGCGCTGGTTTTGGGGGTGCGATCGCAAACTTCCTTGAAGAGAGGCAACAGTTCTGTCGCTGACTCTCCTGCCCGATAGCGCTCCAACCCTTGATCAAACAATACTTCAACCGTTTCCGTCATACGTGCTGATAAATTCTCTAATCTTCTTGCCGATCGTTAAGCATAGCAAATTTGGCAGGTTGAATAAATCTTAATGCAGTCTGAATGCAGTTAGTTTTTTGCGCTGCTCAATCGATAGGTGCAATGAGAGAGCAGATGCAATTCGGCTCCGTTCAACGCTCAAACCACAGACTCAAGCGGGGTGAGCGCAGCCGAACCCCAGATTCTCAGTTGAATTCAGTTCACCCACCGATTTGCGTGCTGGTTGCTTTTGCACTTTCCTAGACACGCTTTCAGAGCTTTTCAAACACTTTTTCCAAATTTCCAAACAAAAAAAGAAGGACTGAAACCGCAGGCTTTCCGCCAATTTCAGTCCTCTAAGAAAGAATCGTGGATTGAATCAATCCGTAAACTGTTGGGCGAGCCTAGCAGATCAATGGGCATCCGGTAATCGATTTGACCGCAAAACCTGCCCCTGTCCACGATCGAACGGATTGAATTCCCATTCCTAAGGCTTTTTTTATTTCTAGACTTGATGCTGATTGGTTAGCTTACATTTGTTAGCCTACGAGAAAGACTTACCGCAGCCGCAGGTCTGGTTAGCGTTGGGGTTGGTGAACTGGAAGCCGCCGCCAATTAGAGCATCACTATAGTCAAGCATCAAACCATAGAGATACAGGATGCTTTTGGGATCACAAACGACCTTAAAGCCGCCATAGTCAAACACTTCGTCGTTCTCCCGAATGTTATTGGGATCTTCAAAATCCATCATGTAGGACATGCCGGAACAACCACCTTGCCGAACGCCAACCCGCAGGCACAGATCTTTTCCTTGGCTGTCACGCAGGGCCATAACGTGACGTAGGGCTGCATCGGACATCATAATTCCTTGCTGTTGAGGCTGAGCTACTTGTGTCATGGGTTAAAGACTCCTAACGTTATCTAACGAAAACTTATCCTAGATTTTTCTGCTTATAGTGAGGGTAACTGGCTCTGACAGCTTACAGTTAGCTTGAACCATCGTTGCCTTGCTGCCAAATCTCGTTGATTGGCTGCTGACTTCGCTGACCCTCTACCATCCCTCTGCCATCATTTTTGCCATCATTACAGAGTTCATCAATCCGAAACAGGCTTGCACTCGATACACTAATCTTTAATCTGATTAATCTGATGGTAACGGATTCCGCAAATTCCCTGCAAAAGGAAGCTGACCGCCGACTCACTTTTACGGTTTTTTTGTATGACTGGTCTCAATCGCTCTACCCGCCGTCGTCTTCAAAATTTGCGTCAAGTCCCTAGTGTTTGGGAGGGGGATCGACGTATGCTTGCGTCGCGCCTCTTGCGCAGTTCAGAACCGGATTTACCGCGACAAGGGGATTGCATCCTCTGGGTGGATGGAACCGAGGGCATGGTGCGAGCAATGGACGTGGTTTCATCGGATGCGGGAGCCGAAGCGGTCGTGCGAACCTTGCTGCAAGCGATGGAATATCCGCACAATTCGGGAGTGCCTGCTCGTCCACAAAAGATTTTAGTCCGCGATCGAGAAATTCAGTTCTTTTTGCGGGGCGTTTTGCAAGAGTTGAACATCGTAGTGGACTATGCCCCCGAACTGCCGCTGATCGACGAGATTTTTCAAGGACTGCAAGGGCTAGATGCCGACAAACCGCCCG
The DNA here is from genome assembly GCA_012033495.1 of Cyanobacteria bacterium RM1_2_2. GTDB lineage: Bacteria > Cyanobacteriota > Cyanobacteriia > Elainellales > Elainellaceae > Elainella. The sequence continues at coordinate 53,935 of JAAUQT010000003.1, forward strand.
AACTGCCTGCCGAATATGCCCACTCTATCTTTCAGGTGACTCAGCAAATCTGGCAGATTGGGCCGTGGGCGAAGTTAGATGAAGAAAAAATCATTGCAGTGGAGTTGAACTATGGCGATGTGGAAACGCTCTACATCTCAACGCTGGGCATGTTGGGCATGGAATATGGGCTGTTGATGTATCGCTCATTGGAGTCGCTGAAAAAATTTCGCCAACAGGTGCTAGTTGCTGCCGACGACACGCCCCAAATTTTGGAAGAAGCTTTCTTAGAGCAAGATTGCCTATTTCTCACCTTTGACCAGCTAGATAACTTTCCTGATCCAGAAGAATTAGTCACCGACGATGAACAGCAGTCAGCGCTGGCTGCCTTCCGAGCCGAAACCGGCGTGCAACCCAGTTTTGGCAATTTGCACCCGCTGGAAGGGATGCGCCCCGTGCTGTATGAAGAAGAAGCGCGAGTCATTTTGGTGGCGCTGCAAGCCCTCCAGCGGTTTTTCCAGAGCCATTTGTCTGAAATGAACGTGGATGAGTTTCCGGCGATGACTAGCCGCTACCGGATTCCCAACCCCGACCAGCCGAGCCAAAAAATTAGCGTCAAGGTTTCGACGTTGCCAGAGGTGGCAGAGGAACTCTATGAAATGTCGATGGCAGCCGAACTGGAAGCAGACGAAGGACTGCCAAGTTTTCCAGTTTTGCACAACGACTTGATTCCTGAAGATGCGTTTTACAGCTTGGGCGCAATGCCTTGGGAAACCTTAGACATTTTGCGAACCATTGTGCAATCACATCAGGCTGCTGCTAAAGACGAAGGGCGCTCTGAGGGACGTTCAGAGGGTCGCTCTTCAGATGGCTTTCCCGTAATTTTGATCCAAACCTCGCGCCCCAAAGCCAAAGCGCTGATTGAAGGGCTACAAGCCGCCGGAGGACTGCAAGCGATTTGTTTCAATTCTGGAGAAGATCCGCTGTCGGCAGAACAGTATGATTTGGGGCTTTTGCAAACCAACAATGGCGAACTGCATCTGTTTGGCGAGTTTTCTAATGACGATCCGGTACACATCCAAGCCCGCAAAAAATGGGATCAGCGCTGTAAGAAAACCAAAGGGCACTGCGGCTTAGTCATCGCTAGAGGGTTAAAAGGCGCCTCGCGCGGCAACCCGCAACTCACGGATATGATGGCCCTTTTTGAAGCCAAAGCCATCACTGAAGCCGAGTTGGGTTTAGGATCGTTGCAACTCATTCCCTATTTGGAGTAGTTAAAGGGTGAAGCGTCAATGTCCTATTCCTGAAGCCGGTTTCCTGAAGAACTGTTACAGTTCCTGAACAAAGTCGAATATGGGGTCAGCCGCGATGGTAGGATTCCTGAAAACTGTTCAGAGAACGATTCATGGCAGAAACTCTTACTGGACAAACTCCCATATTCGGTGGCAGCACAGGCGGCCTACTGAGCAAAGCAGATGAAGAAGAAAAATACGCAATCACCTGGACTTCTTCTAAAGAACAGGTGTTTGAAATGCCCACGGGCGGCGCTGCAATCATGCAGGAAGGTGAAAACCTCTTGTATCTCGCTCGCAAAGAGCAATGTCTAGCTCTAGGAGCACAGTTCCGCTCTAAGTTTAAGCCTAGGATCGAGGATTTCAAGATCTATCGGGTTTATCCGAGTGGGGAAATTCAATATCTCCATCCATCTGATGGCGTCTTCCCTGAAAAGGTGAATGCAGGTCGTCAGGCGGTGAACAGTGTGCCTCGCGGCATCGGGCAGAATCCTAGTCCTGCTACGGTGAAGTTCACAGGCAAAAATGTTTATGATCCCTAGGCTGCCTCTAGCCTAAGTCAATGGGGACGCATTATTTCTACTTCTTTTCAACTTCAAGATAGTTCAGGTCATTCATTGAAATTGGGCAGCTATAGGCTGTCCTTTTTTATTGGGCTTTATTGGGCTTTATTGGGCTTTTATCTGGCTTTGGCAGGCTACACTCAAAAAACTGGCAGCAGCTTGAACAGCATTTTATTCACCATCTTTTGCAGGTTTTGCCTCCGCTAATTTTGCCTCCGCTAGCTTTGCTTTTGCCGCTTGCCAAAGCTGTTCCAACTCTTCTACAGAATACTCGTTGATCGAGCGTCCTTGAGCGAGTGCTTGTTCGACCTGAGCAAACCGTTGGATAAACCGCTGATTGGTGCCTTGTAGGGCAGCTTCTGGGTCTAACCCATACCAGCGAGCCAGATTGACCACGGTAAACAGCAGATCGCCCAGTTCGGCTTGCTGATTTTCGATTGGCTCTGACCGAATCGCCTGTTCAAATTCGCCCAATTCCTCGTGAAACTTTTGCCAAACGCCCTCTACGTTTTCCCACTCAAACCCGACTGCGGCCGCTTTATGTGAAATTTTCATGGCAGCGGTTAAAGGAGGCAGCGAGCGAGCGTACCGTTCCAGCCGAGGCGTGAGGGCAGCGGTTTCTGTTTTGGCTTGCTCTTCCTGCGCTTTGATCGACTCCCAGTTTTGGTGAACCTGTTCAACGCCCTCAACTGTCACATCACTAAAAACATGCGGGTGGCGACGAATCAGCTTTTCGGCAATTCCAGTAGCAACCGTTGCCAAATCAAACTGTCCGGATTCGCTGGCAATTTGAGCTTGTAAAACGACTTGCAGCAGCAAATCACCCAATTCATCAGCAATGGCATCGGGCTGGGCTTGCCGGATGGCATCCACGACTTCGTAGGCTTCTTCTAACACGTAGGGAATCAGCGTTTCAGGGGTTTGGGCTAAATCCCACGGGCAGCCCCCCTCTGGTGATCGAAGTTGGGCAACGACCTCAATTAGCTGCTGAAGGGCGGCAAGTTTGGCTGATAGGCTGGGAGCATGGCTCGAAGAATTGGGCTGGGCAGGCGAAATTGACATAGCTTCCAGGAATAACAAAGCTTCAACATTAAATTACTTTAGAACGCTGAGAAAAGCACGGAGATGAGCCAAGTTTTCGCTTGACTGGTCTCTCACTTCCTCAATTAGGATCGTGGATTGAATCAATCCGTAACCTGTACGGGCGGGTTTCGCAGATCCATGGGCATCCGGCAATCGATTTGACCGCAAAACCCGCCCGTCCCCACGATCGAACGGATTGAATTCCCATTCCTTAGTGCTCTGTTTGGCTGATAGACTGGTTGAGGCTGAGGTTACATATTCAATGAACTTGACAGAATATACCTTGCGTGAATACGCTGTTGCCAACGATCTATCGTAAGTTGTTGTAAGTAGGAGTTGCTGTAATGCTACAAAATCGTGAAGGACAACGTGTTCCCACCGTCACCTTTCGGACACGCCAGAATAACCAGTGGGTTGACATTACAACGGATGATTTGTTCACAGACAAAACAGTCGTATTGTTTGCATTACCTGGAGCCTATACGCCAACTTGTTCATCAACGCATTTGCCAGGCTATAACGAATTGGCAACGAGCTTTAAAGAAAACGGTGTAGATGATATTGTCTGCCTCTCTGTAAATGATGCCTTTGTGATGAATCAATGGGCAAAGGATCAAGAAGCTGAGCACATCACTGTGATTCCCGATGGCAACGGTGAGTTCAGCGAGGGAATGGGGATGTTGGTTGATAAAGGCGATCTGGGTTTTGGCAGACGGTCTTGGCGCTATTCCATGCTGGTAAAAGATGGCGTCATTGAAAAAATGTTCATTGAACCTGATGCGCCGGGCGATCCCTTTGAGGTGTCAGATGCTGAAACGATGTTGAAGCACATTAACCCAGAGGCTGTTCGCCCTAAGCTGGTGTCGTTGTTTACAAAAGAAGGCTGTCCGTTTTGTGCGCGTGCCAAAGCCTTGCTGCAACAACAGGGCGTTCCCTATGAAGAAATTACTTTAGGAAAACAGGTGACAACTCGCTCTCTGAAAGCAGTTACGGGGGCGACAACCGTTCCGCAAGTCTTCATTGACGGCAGATTGATTGGTGGTTCTGATGAATTAGCAACTTACCTGAAAGAATTGTAGAAGGCGGTACGAGATAATAGGATTAAGCGCTACAAACGCTGTTCCATCACAGAACGCAGGAGGGCAAACTGATGAGCCAAGCGCAACGAAAAGCGTTACCCGCTAAGCTGATCATTCAGGCGGGCCGCTGGGTCTGGACAACCCTGTGGCAGATTATGATGTCGCAAATGGCTCCCAGCGCTCGCTCAGGTGAATACTTGCGTCCAGAAAGCCAGTTTCGGCACTCCGTGGGTGAGGCTATTAACGGTGAGGTGGGCAGCGATGCGGTTTATCCGGTAGCGGCAGGGCGCTATCGTTTGTTGGTGGGCTTGGGCTGTCCATGGGCCCACCGAACGCTGATTGTTCGGGCTTTGAAGGGGTTAGAAGAAGTGATATCAGTCTCGGTTGTTTCGCCTTCTCCAGAGGCGGGCGGCTGGGTGTTTGAACAGCCAGAAGTAGGATGTAAAACTGTTAAGGATCTGTATGAACTTGCCCAGCCTGGATACACCGGACGCTGCACTGTCCCAGTTTTGTGGGATACGCAACAGCAAGCAATTGTGAACAACGAAAGTGCTGAAATTATTATAATTTTGAATAACGCTTTTAATACTTTTGCTCGATATCCAGAATATGATCTCTATCCGATTGAGTTACGGCAGGAGATCGATGACTGGAATGAAAAAACCTATCACTCTGTTAACAATGGCGTTTATCGCTGTGGTTTTGCCCAGACCCAAACCGCCTACGAATCTGCTTGTCGAGAATTGTTTACGACACTGGACGAAATTGATCAAGCTTTGGCAACCCGTCGGTATTTATGTGGCGACGCGGTGACGCTGGCAGATGTGCGGCTGTTCACCACGCTGTTCCGGTTTGATGTGGTCTATTACAGTTTGTTTAAGTGCAATCGCCGCAGAATTCAAGACTACCCGCAGCTTAGCGGCTATTTACGAGACTTGTATCAACTGCCCGGAGTCGCCGCCACCTGCAACTTAGAAGCCGTCAAGCGAGATTATTATGGCAACCTGTTCCCGCTGAATCCGGGTGGACTGATTCCGATTGGCCCAGAGATTGATTTGAACCAACCCCACGATCGAGAGCGGTTAACCAGCACCGAAGCGCTCGGCATCGACGCCAATACAAGGCTGCAAAACAGGCTTTAGATTAGGTTCTAGAATAAGTTCTAAAAAGTTGCGGTGAATTCGGTAGAATCGATTGCGTTAACGCATCAAGTTAATTCTCAAAAGCATATCTGGGAAACCTTAATGAACAGGATAAAAAGATCCGCTATTTTATGTTTTGTGGCTGTGCTGAGCCTGATTTTGCTGCCAATGCCCGCACTGGCTCATAGCGTTCAAACTGATTACCGGATGGTATCCGATGCGCTGGAAATTCAGTCTACTTTTAGCACAGGCGAAGCGCTGGAAGGCGCACCCGTGACGATTTACGCGCCCAATGATCCAACTCGTCCTTGGCTGCAAGGTACAACCGATCCGCAGGGCACATTTTCGTTTCAGCCCGATCCAAAATTGGTTGGCGAATGGTCGGTGAAAATTGGCAGCGAAACGGATGATCACGGCGATATCTTGACGGTTCCGGTCAGCAACCGAGGCGTTGAACTAGACGCGATTAGCCAAAATCCTTACGATGCCCCCCACAAGTTGGCGCGGCAGGTGTTCGTGGGCGGAGCGGTGTTGGGCAGCATGGGCGCAGTCAGTTGGTTTCGCTGGCGACGCAGAGCAACCTAGCTTAACACTTCGACTGCACTGCCGACGCTGATTTTGCCTGGGTTAGTGTGGATCAAATTTTGCCCAAAAATAACGCCGCCTTTCAATCGTCGGTAGGTAGCGAGCGTTTTGAGCGGTTCTTTGGCAGCATCTCGGATCGCCGTTTGCTGATCGGTGGTAGTAATCACACAGCGCTGGCAGGGTTTCGCTACGTCAAAGATCGTTTGATCGACACGAATCTGCTGCCAACGGTCTTCGGCATAAGGCTCGCAGCCTGTAATAACTAGATTCGGGCGGAAGCGGTTCATCGGCAGCGGTTGCGGCAAGCGTTGATTTAAATCGGCCAGCGAGGCATCAGAAATCAACAGCAGCGGATAGGCGTCGGCAAAACTGACTTGAGCAGACGGTTGATTAGACTTGTGACTGGACTGCACCGGACGGTTGTAAGCCTCGCCGATTCGCACCAGGCGGCAGTCCATCGCCAAAAATTGACTAAACCAAGCGGCGGCTTCGTCTCCCTGATCAATAGCCTGACAGCGATCGCGCCAAACTTCAACGGTTAACCCCTTTTTGACTGAAGCAACGGGCGGCACCAATGGCAACCGCAGCGCTGATTGATTGGGACTTTGAACGCAGAGATGCTCTGATTCGATGGCTGTGTCGATTAGCGCCAAACGGGGAACATCGCGCTGGGTGAGAAATTTTCCGGCAGGCGTAACCACCATCCAGTTACGGTCATATTGCAGCCCCCAAGCATCCAACTCAGCAACAGAGCGGCGAATCCCCCGGCAGGATTTGATCGGGTAGATGTAGAGATCAGTTACAGTTAGCGTCATAGCGTGATAGAAGGCAACGTTGGCATAGATCATGATGATAGAACGAACTTTTCTGGCAGGTGCGAGTCGGGGTGTCGGACGGGAAATCGCCCGCTGTTTAAGAGAAAAATCGCTGTCGGTGCAAGCATTGCTGCGAAGTGAAAACACCCGCCCAGAACTAGAAGCGATGGGCATCCAAGTTTGTGTCGGCGATGCCCTCAACCCAGACGCAGTTAAGCAAGCGATGGCAGGGCACTCCTTCCAAGCCGTGATTAGCACGATTGGCGGTTTACCCAAAGACGGGCAGCGAGCCGACTTTTTGGGCAACAAAAACCTGATTGATGCGGCAGTGCAGGCAGGCGTGCAGAAGTTTATTTTGGTGTCGTCGATTGGCAGCGGTGAGAGTGCGACCGCCCTACCTCCGCAAGCCATGGAAACGTTGCGCCCTGTCCTAATCGAAAAAGAGCAGGCGGAGCAGCATCTAATTAAGAGCGGCTTAACCTATGTGATCATCCGTCCGGGCGGCTTAAAATCGGAGCCTGCGACCGGCAATGGGGTTCTGACTCCTGACCCAACGGTGGCTGGCACGATTCACCGCGCTGATGTTGCTCAGTTGGTGTGTGAATGTTTGTTATCCGAGCGGGCAGATAATCGAGTTTTGTCAGCCGTTGACCGCAACATGGTTTATGGGCAAGCAGACTTTGAAATTCTGACGCCATGAAATTCTGACGCCATGAAATTCTGACGCCATGAAATTTTGACGCCATGAAATTCTGACGCCATAAAGTAGCGTTTCAAAATGCACGAATTTTCATCAGAACTGTGTAGCCTGATGTTGAGATCCTTAACGAAAAAATAAGAAATCTTTGAGCGATTTTGAGTTTTGATCTGGTCAATCTGTTCAGGTCAGACTTGGCGCTGTTCTGCCCATTTGCTGCTTGCAAAGGCTCTGCATCAGCGATACAAATTTTCATAAATTAACCTGCTCATTTAGATTATGAGCGGGTTAATCTAAGTAGATACAGCAAGATTTGATCTGCATCAATGAATCTGATCAACCGTTAATCTGATCAACCAACCAGCCATTCGCATTCCCTTCCTGGCAATTGGCAGCGTTTACCTCTACAAAATCTGTTTCTGCGATTGAACGAATCGCCCGCTCACTTGCTGATTGTCCTTTCTGAATGCTAATCGCTGCACTGCTTTCCTTTGTCGAAGCGATAGAAAGTTAGTAGCTTTAAACCTGGTTTAAACTGCTCAATCTTGCTGCATTCATTGATTGACAAATTGTTAGCAACTATTCAGCAGAAAGTGAGTGTTGTTATGAATGAAAAAGTCTTGTCCGGCTCACGAAACGTGGCGATTGTAGGGCCCTATCTGAGTGGTAAAACAACCGTCCTGGAAAGCATTTTGTCGGTGACAGGAGCCACCTCTCGTAAAGGCAAAGTGACTGATAAGAATACCGTCGGAGATGCTACGCCAGAAGCCCGCGATCGCCAAATGAGTGTTGAAGTGAATGCCGCTAGTACCGAGTACAGCGGCATTTGTTTTACGTTTTTAGACTGTCCCGGTTCAGTTGAATTTGCTCAAGAAACCTATCATGCGCTAATGGGGATAGATGCTGCAATTGTGGTGTGTGAGCCAGATTGCAGCCGCGTTTTAACCCTCGCACCGCTGTTTCAATTTTTGGATGATTGGCAGATCCCACACCTCGTTTTCATTAACAAAATGGATCGCTGCCATGATTCCTTTGCCGACATTTTGCAAGCTTTAAAAGCTGTCTCCAGCCGCCCGCTCGTGCCGCATCAATATCCGATTGGGCAAGGAGAACAGCTTCGTGGCTTTATTGATCTGATCAGCGAGCAAGCCTATCAGTATCACCCTAACGCACCTGCCGACCCGATCCCCCTGCCCGAAGACCTGCGAGAAGCCGAACACACCGCCCGCGCTGAAATGCTGGAAACCCTAGCAGACTTTGACGATCACCTGCTAGAAGAACTTTTAGAAGACATTGATCCGCCTCAAGAAGAAATTCTGCAAGACCTGAAGCTGGAACTCGGCGCAGACCTGATTGTGCCCGTCTTGATTGGCATCGCCGAACAGGATTTTGGCATCCGACCGCTGCTAGAAACCTTGCTGCGCGAATCACCCGAACCCGCCACCACCGCAGAACGGCGCGGCATGACGGCAAGCTCGACTCCCGTAGCGCAAGTTTTGAAAACCTACTGCACTCAGCAAGGCGGTAAGCTCTCTCTAGTGCGGGTTTGGCAAGGCACGCTCACCGACGGCATCGTGCTCAACGGCGTGCGAACAGGGGGCATCTATCGGCTGATGGGTCAGCAGCAACTCGCCCTCACCCAAGCGGCGGCAGGCTCAATTGTGGCGTTGGCGCGGATGGAAGGCATCAAAACAGGCGACACCCTCAGCCCCGATGCCGTTAAAACGCTACCCAAAACCGAACGGCTGGAACCCGTCTATGCGCTGGCAATCACCCCTGAAAAACGCAGCGATGAAGTGAAGCTCAGCGGTGCCCTCACTAAACTTTTAGAAGAAGATCCCTCGCTAATTTGGGAACAGCACGGCGACACCCATGAAGTCATTTTGTGGGGACAGGGTGAAATTCATTTGCAGGTCGCGCTGGATCGCCTGCGCCGCAAGTATGGGCTACCGATGAGCACCCATCTGCCGCAAATCCCCTACAAAGAAACGATTCGCGGCTCGGCAAGCGCAATTCACGGCCGCTACAAGCGGCAAACCGGCGGTCACGGTCAGTTCGGCGATGTTTACCTCGACATTCAGCCCTTAGCGCGAGGAGAAGGGTTTAATTTCAAAGAAACAATTGTCGGCGGTGTCGTGCCTAGACAATACATTCCGGGTGTAGAACTAGGCGTGCGCGAGTCGCTGGTGCACGGGCCACTGGGCTTTCCGGTGGTGGATGTGGCAGTGACGCTAACGAACGGCTCCTATCACACGGTCGATAGCTCAGAGCAAGCGTTCAAACAGGCGGCCCGGCTTGCAATGCAGGAAGGCATGGCAAAATGTCAGCCAAGTTTGCTGGAGCCAATTCTAGCCATTACCATTTCAGTTCCGACTGAGTTCACCTCTAACGTCCTGCGATTGGTCAACGGACACCGAGGGCAGGTGCTCGGCTACGAAGCCAAACCCAACTGGCGCGGTTGGGACGAAGTGCAAGTTCACCTCCCGCAAGCCGAAATGCACAATCTGATTGTGGAACTGCGCTCGCTCACCATGGGGGTTGGCACATTCCGCTGGCAGTTCGACCATCTGCAAGAAGTGCCCGATAAGGTAGCTGAGCGTGTGCTAGCAAAAGTCGGCAACGGCGGCTAAGCGTTGAGATCCCCGGATTTTCGACGAATCTAGGAAGTTGAACCCAAAACATCTTTCAAACGTTCTGTAAGCCATATATCGGTTTCTAATCCAGTCATGCCAAGGGCTTGGGGGATTCACTCCCAGCCCCATTTTTTTGCACCTCATCCTCTGGTTAAACAACCAAGTGGTTCCTTGGGCAGAGGCGTTTGTTCTTGCAGGGTCGCTACAGTCCTATTTAGCGAATGCAACAACAAATCAGAAGGGACTTAAGACCATGACATACAAACATATGAATCGATTGGTGGCTACGGTCGCTGGATTGCTCGGCTCGGCTGCTTTTGTTACGCTCACCAGCCTGCCAGGAATCGCTCAGTCTATGAATTCTCAGGAAGGCGCTCCTGAAACTCGTGACAGCGGCCCAACCACTGTTCCTGGCGAAGGGTTCCCTGGCCCTGGCGAACCACCATCCGGTAGACCTAGCGTTCCCGACACGTTTGAAGGCGAGTCCAATGAGAACAGTTCAGATCGAGAAAGCCGTCCTTCAGTAGAGCGTGATGCTATGAACAGCCCAGACTCGTCTACTCAAGACCAAGGTGGCCCCAGTGCCGTTCCCAGTCAAAGCTTCCCTGGCCCTGGCGAAACACCTTCTGGCAGCCCTAGCGTCCCCGGCATCTCTGTGTATGATAATCCCAACTATGAATCTGACAGGGAATCTGACATGGAAAGCATGTCGCCAGAACAGGGTTCACCAAGCGATTCCCGTCCAGAAGGTCCTAGTGCGGTTCCGGGTCAAGGTGTACCCGGCCCAGGTGAAACGCCCTCTGGTAGCCCAAGTGTAGATGATCCGAATCTGGAAAACTAGCTTGCCTTTTTCTCAATTGCTGCGAGGGTAGTAAGCAATTTAGGTGGTAAGTCTGGGTGTAGCGGCTACGTCCCTCTCTCAAGAGTGGCGAAATCGTTACACCCTGTTTTCTAGATTACTTCTCTAGTAATTTTCCTTATTTAAAGGACTTACGCACTTGAAGCTGGAAATCTCAATCTTCCCTAACCCCTTTTCGAGGAGTGAATTTCTAAAGCCCCCTTTTTATTTATAGACGCGAAGCGGCTTCCCGCAGGGTAGGGGGTTGGGGAATCTCTTCTACGTAAGTCCCTATTTAGAACTTTTGCCCTACATAAATTGAGCGCACCTCGCCATTTTTTCTCACAATCGCGGCTTGGTTATCGATCGATACTAAAGCCCAACCGCTAGAGCCAATTTGACCGCCGATTTCAATGCGCTGTGGTGTGCCATCGATTTCAAACAGAGCCGCTGAACGCTCGCCCAAAGCCAGCACCCCAATCAGTGTATGCGTCGTCACAGCAATATTGGGCACAGCAATTGGCGCAGTTGCCAGACTTGGTGTAGTTAAGCTAGGAGCCGGACGCGCCTGACCATTCGATGGATTAGATGAAGCAGAAGGCTGATTTGGCGCAACAGGTGAGTTTGCCGTTGGTGAGGGCTGGGGTGACGGGTAGACAGGTACATAGACTCGCTCTACCACCGTTGGTGAAGCAGCCGGACTAATTAAAATCGTTGGGCTAGGCTGCGAAGCAATTTCCGGCTCTGCATCAGACCGATTGGACAACCGCTCTAGCGACCGCTGAACATAAGTCAGAAAATCAGTGTCTTGCTCAGATGCGGCTTCAGTCGTTGGGGAAGCGTTTGTTACCGTCGGTTCAGCCCCATATTTGCTCAACACACTCAACCAAACCTGAGTCAACTGATCTCGAAACAAATAAGACAAGATAGCGGCACTCACCAGCATTGAGCTACACAAGACCGCAAACCAGAGCGAATGCTTGGCTTTTTTGACTTCAGTGGGTTCAACTGATTTGGTGACGGTCTCTAAAGCAGATTGCTCTGCTGCTGACTCCGCGAGTTCAACAGATAGCTCGGCAGTCTGCGGAATCAGATCGCGTGGGGATAGCTTGGGTGGCAAGATCGACTCAAGCGGCACAATGGGTTCGGGGGTAGACTCTTCAACAGCCACTTCGTCGGCAGGTTCTGCGAGTAACGACACTCCGCGTTCCAGCATCCGATCCACATCCGCGAAGACTGCATTCATTAAACGATCAGCGTTGCTCTCTAGGGCATCAGGTGAGATGGCTTGAGTTAAGTCAATTCTCAGTTCTTCTGAGGCTGGGGTGAGGGGTGGCTCAGGATAATCGAGAACAATAGGACGATTGTCAATGGAAGAAGTCATAGCAGTTGAGGATGCGACGTAAGAATAATAGCGTGGGTGATGAAATCTGATCCAAAAACATCCTGAAAAACCTCAGCGAATCAGATGTATTCACACAAAAAAGCACCCCCCTCGTGGGGGGTGCCTCCAAACCAGCTAACTTAAGACAAGCTTGTCGTATCTCTATCTAGATCTCTCTAGATCTCTTCGTCTCCTCTAGCCCATCTAGCTCATCGTCGCTTGACTACGATCGTAGGAGTCACCAAAGCTGGGATGTACTTCGCCTCGGATGTGATTCCAAAAATGAGTTGCATCACTAGCAGGCAAACCCACTTGAGAATCCAGACGGCTCAGCATCGTTTGCTGACGACGCTTAACATTTCTGTGATGACTCATCATCAACTGGCGAGCTTGTTCTTTGATAGAAGAAGGAGCTTTTGCAGCAGGCTCAACCGCAGTCGGATGGGTGGTGTAGGCGGCACCCCGGTAAATCAGATCCAGCGTTGGCTGTAGCACCGGCGCTTTAGGAAGGTTGCGGAACCGAATGTCTACGCCCCGATACTTGCCAACTTGAGTTCGATCGCCGTACTCAACTTTCGGGGGATTGTATTCGTAGCTAACTCCGCGATAGGTCAGTTTCATGGTATTCGCCTCTTGTATGTCTTGTAGTGAGTTTGAGGCGCGTTCCTTCAGGACAATTCCTTACTTCCGTCTCTTGTTTCCTGATTCTGTTTGAAATATCGAAATCAAGAGATGAACGATTTCTTGTTTCTGTATCTATTGTTACTGTTTTAAGCTTTTTTGTCAAATTTAAGAGCGGATTTAGTCAGGAAATCTTAACAAATCAGTGGAAGTAAAGTATTAGGTAGCTGATCCCTTCAAAGGGCGGAGAAATCTCTGCTGGAATGCTTTGTCCCTATTACTGTGGGAAAATGCAATCGACGCGAATCGATCGAAATGCAAATCAGGAACAAATCAACGCTGCAAACCGACTCGAAGGAGAGTGTTTTTTCTGTAAGGGTATGGGCTATGCGTCATGTGGCGATCTGGGGCATGTTGGTTGCTGCACTGATAGCAGAAGCAGTCACACCCCCTGCTGCGCAAGCGGCATCTCAAATTCAATCTCTCTCACTGGCTGCGTCTCTACCCTCAGCCTTGCCGCAATTGAACTTAGCCGAAGCGTCCATTCGATTGCCTTCGCGCGGTCGTTCTCGTGAAGACGCCTCACCGCGAGTGCCCGCTAGCCGCCCGTCAAGCAGACCGTCCGCAGGGGAAAGCCCAGCAGAAGCACAGACTTTTAAGTATCGGCTGATTGTGGTGGGCAGCAGTGATTTTTTATTGCGGCAAGTGCGGCAAGTGGTTCCTGATGCCTTCCGCACCCGAATTGATGGGCGGCAGGTGATTCAGGCAGGGCTGTTTGTGGAACAGCAAGAGGCAGAAGAGGTTCGGCAACAGTTAGATCGCGTCGATGCGGAAACCCGGTTACTAGATGTTGATCAACTGGCAACGGTTGGGCAAGCTTCTCTCGCCCGCTCCACTTCCTCAAGATCTCTGTCCTCAAGATCAACGTCCTCAACGGCCGTGAATGCCAGTAGAACAGGCTTTCAGTATCGGTTGGTGGTGCAAGGCAGCAGTGATAGCCTCCTGCAACAAGTGCGGCGAATTATTCCGGATGCTTTCCGAACCACAATTCATGGGAGCCGAGTCATTCAGGCAGGGCTGTTTGTCGATCGGCAGGAAGCAGAAGCCATTGCCCAGACCCTCGATTCCATTCGGACTGAGAAAAGAATCTTGGATATCAACGATGGCATTGCTCAGCGCTCATCAACGGCACAATCGCTGCCCAGAATTCAGAACGGCAAAATTGTGGTGGTGGTTGATCCGGGGCATGGCGGACGCGATCCGGGAGCCGTCGGTATTGGGGGCATTCACGAAGCTGACATTGTTTTGGATATTGCCAAACGAGTCGCTACTTTAATTGAAGCAGAAGGACTTCAGGCTGTGCTCACCCGCTCAGACGATCGAGAAGTTGATCTTGCGCCACGAGTTGATTTATCAGATGCAGTCAATGCCGATGTGTTTGTCAGCATTCACGCCAATGCCATCAGCATGAGCCGCCCCGATGTGAACGGGATTGAGACTTACTATTACTATTCCAGTGCCGCAGCCCGCCTTGCAGAAACAATCCATACAAGTTTGTTAAACGCAACCGGGATGAATGATCGAGGAGTGCGGCAAGCTCGTTTCTATGTGCTGACTGAAACCTCCATGCCAGCCGTTTTGGTTGAAGTGGGGTTTGTGACGGGGCGAGAAGATGCCGTTCGCTTGAATAATGCAACTTCCCGCAACCAAATCGCCGAAGCAATTGCCGATGGGATCTTGCGCTATGTCCAGCAAAGGCTTTAGAAAAGGAAGGGAATTTAATTTCGTCAAAGCGTTATTCATTTGCTCAATATGATTGCCCGCCGAATTCAGACCCTATTCGCGCTGAAGGTATCCCTCTGGGGAGTGGCGCTGCCTGTAACTGGACTGCCTGTAACTGGACTGCCTGTAATGGCGCTAGCTGAAGTCGGTCGCAGTCAACCCCCACCCATTGCTCCACCTGCTGCATCCCCCGTTGAATCGCCCGCCGCTTTGCCACAGTCATCTTCACAGTCACCTTTACTATCACCGCAGTCACCTTTACTATCACCGCAGTCACCTTTACTATCACCACAGTCACCTTTACTACCGCTAAACATTCCTGTTCCTAGCCTGATGACGCCCGATTTGCCTACCATTGGCGAGTTCTCGCGCTATCAGCCGCAAGATCAAACCATTCATTTATTACTAAAGCTCGGAGATCGCAAAGTTCACGTCTATCAAGGAGAAAAACTGCTTGCCAGCTACCCAGTCGCCATCGGTCGCCCAGAATTTCCGACTCCGACGGGTGAATTTGAGGTGTTTGAGATGATCGTGAATCCGGCTTGGCAAAACCCTTGGACAGGAGAAGTGGAAGCGCCCGGTGCGGATGGCTCTTTGGGGTTACGGTGGATTGGCTTCACCAAAATGCCGAATGGGGTGATTGGCTTTCATGGCACGCCTAACGTTGCTTCCATTGGCAGAGCTGCTTCTCATGGCTGTGTGCGAATGCGAAACGAAGATATTGTCAGGCTCTATGAGCATGTCAAGGTTGGAACTCTGGTGCGAGTGGAATCTTGAAGCTGACTTGAATTTTGCTTGAATTCCATCCTGATTGACCAACATCAATTCAGGAAAAGATGATTACGGGAATTTTCGATTAATTCTGATTTAACGCTTGCAAAATTTGCAAAACACCTTTTTCGCTTCCAAAAACCTGGATTAATCAGATTACAACTGTAGTTAAGTTCAGCCAATCACAAAATTGGTGCTCGCCTAGAAAATATAATCAGCCAAAATGCTGATATTTTCCCGAAATCATCGGCTCACTTGCTGTAGTGGCATATGATACATCCGCTGATTCGCTCAGATCGTTTTGATTAAGAGAACAGCCTCCGAAAGGGAAAAAGCTCTCACTTGGTGTGAGGCAGCGTGAGTGTTAATTCAATAAAAAGTCTCTTTAAGAGGCAGTGTCAATTTCATTTATAGCCCCCCAAATGATGAACACTGTAACCTATTCTAATCGCCCGTTGACGGCGAAAAATTCGATACCGCAAGTGCCAGATCAAGTATTTCAAATATTAGTTGAAAGCTTAATGGATGGCGCTATGATTCTCACAAACACGGGAGAATTAGTTGTTTCTAATAGCAATGCTAGCCAAATTTGTTACCAACTGACGCATCAATTAACCCAGAACCTTTCTCGTGTACCGCAACAAATTTGGCACTGTTGCCAAGCTTTGATTGAAAACCAACTCAAGTTTGTAGACGACGAAATTAAAACTGACGAAGCCGTTGCAATTCGTATTCGAGCTTGGTGGTTAGCGTCGGGTTCTGCTGATCAGCCGCATTTGTTTGTCACGTTGGAAGATCAGCATCAGGCAGCCGAAAATCGCGCCCAAGCAGAAGCCCGAAAATATGGTTTGACTGACCGCGAAGCTCAAGTTTGGTCGCTACGACGAGCTGGTTGCTCTTACAAAACCATTGCAACCGATTTGCACATTGCCGAAGACACGGTTAAGAAGCACATCAAGAGCATCCATGCTAAGCGCGACGCTCTAGAGTGGCAGAACGAATAGTAGGGTAAACGATTCAGATTAGGACTAGCTGAGATCATCGGCAAAGTATTCGATAGATGCTTTGCCCTGACTCCAACTGGTTGACAAAGCTATCGGGGCATAGCTGTTCTATGCCCAAACTTGCCTTGCTGAGGTTTCAAAAAAAGTAAGAACCCCTTATTCCCTGAGGTGCAAGATGATGCCTGAAGATCTCCTGGAAGGTTTGCCGATCGGTCTCTTGATTTTAGGACCGCAAGGAAGCCTTGTTTTAAGTAACAGTTGTGCCCGCAGCATTTGTGATCGCCTGCCAAAAGCATCTGAACCTGCACCGCATCATTTCTCTTGTCCCAACTTTCTGCCTCAGCCCATTCACCGCATGTGTCGAGCCGTAATCGAAAGTCGAGATTTGTTTCCAGAGCAGCCTGTGATCATCGAAGATGTAGTTCCGCTTGATTCATTTACCAAGATTCAAATTCGGGCCCGTTGGCTAGAGTTGGAAACCGACTCCTACCTGCTGGTGATGCTACAGACAGAGCCACAAGCCCAATCTATGCCTGAAATACAGCCGCTTCAACTCACTAATCGGGAAGCAGAAGTTTGGCAGTTAAGACGGGCGGGCTATCCCTACAAAGCAATTGCGGCTCAGTTGCAAATTACGCTAAATACCGTGAAAAAACACATTAAAAATATCCATGCAAAACGCGAGATTGCAAAATGGTTAAAAGAATAGCCGAACTGAATAAATGAACAAAAGCAGCCATAAAGATGATCAGACCTATATCCGTTCGACCTCAATCCAATCCTAGATACTGCTTACTGATACAGTGTTTTTTGAACACACGTCAGGAATATTGCTGCGAATCAAATTAGTGCTGAGCAGTTGATGAAGGGCAGGTAAATCAATACAAGGGCTGCGTATCAAAAGTGACGTAGAACGATATAAGGAATGCAAATCTAATCAAACGAAGGAGAATCATTTTATGGAAGTGCTCATCAATTCGGTCAATTTGGGAGACACTAAAGATTCTGGTGTCTTTCGACTTAACTTAACTGATTCAGGGCTTACCTCCATCCAATCCATCACGCTTGAAGATGACAATATTATTTCTGGCGGTACTGGTGCAGCGTCAGGAGTCGATTTAGATCTGATTAAAATCTCGCCAACTTTAGTCACCAGAGCTTCGGAAGTCGCCGCACTGCCTAGCCTGAGTGTGTTTACCTTTGCAAATCCAAATGTGCTTTTTCAACCAGGCTTTTTACAGCCCTATCGTTTTAGTGATCCGTCTAGTGCCAATCAAAATCGCTTATTTGGAACCACTGGTTCAGAGGCTAATCTATCAACCGCAACGCTTGGTTCTCTAGATGGCGTTGACTGGACGGGTGTAGGCTATATTTCAATCGGCGAAGGGGGGCAAATTAGTTTTAATCTCAATGAACCGATTCGCTTTAATTTCAGTAGTGCAATTGCACCGGCGGGGTTATATCTCTACATTGCCGATGTGGGCGGCGGCAACGATGGGTTTCGGGTCAAGGTTTCTTCAGAGCTTGCTGCTCCAAGAACGGGTTTAACGCTAGTTGGCACTGATTCAGATGATGTAATCGATCTGGCGCAGGGTAACAATGCTGCAATTGGCAACGGCAACGATAATCTCAGCGGCGGCAGTGGCAACGACACGATTTCGTCAGGTGCAGGCAATGACTTGATTAGAGGCGATGAAGATGACGATATCTTAAACGGCGGTTCTGGCGATGATATCTGTCAAGGCCTGGAAGGCGATGATCTGATCAATGGCGGCACGGGAAAAGACAGGCTATCCGGTGGGTTAGGCGCAGATCGATTTGTGTTTGACCTTAACGCTCGGTTTAGGCGGCAACTGCTCGGAGTCGATGTCATCACCGATTTTTCCCGCAGTGCAGACAAAATTGTGCTCGATCGCTCGACGTTTAAGCGAATTAGAAGCAACGTCTTAGAAACATCTGACTTTGCTAGTGTAAACAATTTGCGTCAAGCTAAAAAAAGTGATGCGCTGATCACCTACATTGCCAAATCGGGAGCCTTATTCTATAACGAGAACCGAGACAAAACTGGCTTTGGGCAAGGAGGACAGTTTGCTGATTTATCTAATGGGCTGAACTTAACTACCAAAAATTTCTCCATCGTGTTGTAGAAATTTGTAGATAAGATGCGTTTCGGCTCCGCTCAACGCGCCAACCTTCAGCATTTGATCGGTTGAGCGCAGTCGAATGGAGGGTTGGCGCAGTCGAATGGGGAGTTGAGCACAGTCGAATGGGGGGTTGAGCGCAGTCGAGCGATGGGTTGAGCACAGTCGAATGGGGGGTTGAGCGCAGTCGAAACCCGTTCTCCTGATGCGACCGTTTTCAAACATCCTCTTAAAGCTATGAAACCGCTCTGACTAAAACTTGCTAGCTTTAAAGCAGTGTTTCGTAGCTTATTTAACTGACAGTAACCATGCCAACTGCAACGGATACTCCAACCACTGCCGCTCTACCGCCCCTAATTCCGCGAGAAATTTTGTTTGGCAACCCCGAACGCGCTCGTCCGCAACTCTCGCCCGATGGTAAGTTTTTGGCCTACATTGCCCCAGATGACAAAAATGTTCTCCAAGTTTGGCTACAAGCGGTTGATAGTGCTGCCTCTTCGTCAGAACCAGCCCCAGCGAAACAAATTACTGCTGACAAAAACGTGGGATTCGCCTCTATTTCTGGACATATGACGGCAACCACCTGATCTATATGCAGGATGCAGACGGAGACGAAAACTTCCACTGCTATTCTGTGGATATTCACACCAACATCGTGCGAGATCTGACCCCATTCCAAGGCGTCAAAGCTGAGCCAATCGAGCTTGATCCAGATTTTCCCGATCAGTTTTTGGTTGGGCTAAACCTTAACGATCCGCAAGTTTTTGATGTGTATCGCGTCAATCTCCAAACGGGCGCAGTTGAATTTGATACGCAAAACCCCGGCAACATCATCAACTGGTTGTCTGATCCCCAGTTTCAAATCCGGGTGGCGGTGGCGGCTACGCCCGACGGTGGCTCGGATTTGCTGTATCGCTCGACGGTGGATCAGCCTTGGGAAGTGCTACGACACTGGAGTGCAGACGATGAAGGCTATCCGGTTAGCTTTTCTGCGGATGGACAAACGCTCTATATAATTGGCAACCACGAAGCAAATGCCCAACGCTTGCTGGCGCTCGATCTCAGCACCCGCCAAGAGACGGTTGTTGCTGAAGATGCTCAATATGATGTCGGCGGCGTCATTACCCATCCCACCGATCGCCAACTTCAAGCGGTTGCCTTTTACCGTGAAAAACTCAACTGGCAGATTTTAGATGATCGGATCGCTGCGGATTTTGAAGCCTTAGCCGCCGTTCGTTCAGGAGAGTTTGGCATTGGCAGCCGCACCTTAGCAGACGATCGCTGGCTTGTCACCTACACCACCGACGACGGCCCAGTTTACTATTACACCTACGATCGGGCGAGCAAAACCAGCACCCTGCTGTTCAGCAATCAGCCGGCGCTAGAGCAAATTGCGCTCTCCCCCATGCAGCCGATCAGCTTTCCTGCCCGTGACGGATTGACGATCCAAGGCTATTTAACTAGACCGGTTGGCATTGCGGCTGAAAATCTGCCGGCAGTGCTGCTGGTGCATGGTGGCCCTTGGGCACGAGATACTTGGGGCTACGATCCAGAAGCGCAATGGCTGGCAAATCGCGGCTATGCGGTGCTACAGGTCAACTTCCGTGGCTCGACGGGTTATGGCAAGGCTTTCTTGAATGCGGGCAACCGGGAATGGGCTGCAAAAATGCACGATGATTTGCTGGATGCGGTGGAATGGCTGGTGACTCAAGGCATTGCCGACCGCAGTAAAGTTGCAATTATGGGCGGTTCCTACGGCGGCTACGCAACGTTGGTGGGGTTAACCTTCACGCCAGACGTGTTTGCAGCAGGTGTAGATATCGTGGGCCCCAGCAATATCATGACGTTGTTGCGCAGCATTCCGCCCTACTGGGAGCCTATCAAAGCTCAGATGTATCACCGGATTGGCAACTTGGAAACGGAAGAGGAATTTCTCAAGTCTCGTTCACCTCTCTTTTTCATTGAGCGGATCCAAAAGCCGCTGTTGATTGGGCAAGGCGCAAACGACCCACGAGTCAAGCAGGCTGAAAGCGATCAAATTGTTGATGCTATGCGACAAGCCGGAAAGCCCGTTGAATATGCGCTCTACCCAGATGAAGGTCATGGCTTTGCGCGCCCTGAAAACCGCCTTCACTTTTACGCAACAGCCGAAGCGTTCCTAGCCAAATACTTAGGTGGACGTTGCGAACCCGTAGGTGAAATTCCCGGACATTCAGGAGTGCTGAAATAGCTTCAATTTGAATTGATATGCTTCTGAATTGATATGTTTCTGGACTGACAGGACAGGGATTGGCAATCTTGACCCTCTTAGTTCAACGCCCCTTCCTTGCAACACTGTCTCACAGTACCGAGGAAGGGGCGAACTGATGGGCTACGCGCCATGTAGCGATTATCCGCGTACAGAAGACAAAGTGTAGGGGGATGGTTCTGGCAGCAGTTTAGAATACTTTGTGTCGTGATGCCTCACTTCTAGGAAGTAGAGGTTAGCAGGGTGGGGTTTGTAGAGGCTGAAGCATTCTAGCAAGCAAAATGTGGCTGCCGACTCAAGCGGCCCAACCATTACATCCTGATACTTCCAGCTTTGTCCAGACTGCATCCAGACTTTCATCTGTGCTTGGGAAAGGCAATAGAAAGCAGAGTGAGGGTTGGTGCATTCAGCATATTTGATGCCCTCAATTTCGATCAAAGAGAGTCGATTCCAAGCAATGCGGGTATCGATTGTTAAATCAATATAGTTCTTTTTACCTTCCCACATCTCATAGCGGTTGGGTAGCAGCACTGCATCTGGCCGGCCACAGTTTTGGTTAAACCTTTCTAGCTTTTCCAACAGCAGGCTGTCATGCAGCACAATGTCGTCTTCAATGAATAAAAACCAGTCGAAATCATTAATTTGCTTAACAAATTCATCCTGCACCCGAAAACCAACATACATCGGATCACAGTCTGGTTCTAGCAAAAGTTGAACAGAGTCCTTCTGGTATTTAGGCAAAAAGTCAACAATATGCCGACGCGGCAAGGTGCTGACCAAGATAGTAAGTTCGCAGTGAGCAAAGCTGGTCAGCAAACCGTCAATTGCGTTTTTCAGCTTTTCTACCTTTGCCGCTGCCTTACGCGGATCTGCGGCTTCCTCTGGTGAAACAATATGAGGCAGGATCGCCAAGACTTTTGGACGAGTTTGGCTCAACGGCTCAGGATCTTTAAGGACAGTAATCACGTTCCTGCGTAGGTATAGGAACATCATCCTAACTTTGGCTAAGAAGGCAAGGATAAACTGCCTTAAGATCGCAAACCCTAAAATGCTGGTATGAAAAGCTCGCTGCTTTAAGTTAATCGAGCTAGCACTCATTCAATCTCTCCCGTTAAATTGACTGTCGCAAGTTGACTGTCGGTAGAAACTCCTTCTGATGTTTACTAGCTTCAGGGATACACTCAAGACTGGCTTAAACTCAGGAGTATTATGAGATTTTCTGTCCATTCTAGAGAGAATGTCTCAAAAACTCATCGTACTCAGGTAAGAATCACTAACATAGATTTTGATCTATATTATCTATGCAATGATTACTCAAAGTTCACCCGCTTGACTGTAACCTTGATCACCTCCCCAAAGCCAGAGCGAGGTAAACCTTGACTAGGTGTTGAGACAGAACAGGGAGCTAACATTGGTGAATAAATTACAGCCAATTGATATCCCAACGTAGACTGTAAACATGATTAAAGCATATCTATAGTCGATCATTTTTTGGGGGGAAATCAGGGGGATTCTGAGAAGATTATTAGGATAAGTCTTTTGAGGTAGAACCATTCCACTGCCGGTCTCTCTTCCTGCCGACAACTTTTTGAGTGTTTTTATGCGGCTGGTCTTCAACTGACCGCTTTTCTGCTAATAGTCACAAAGCCAATTTGCCTGACTCAACGGCTGTACCTGCCCCAGCTAATGAAAGCAGTCACCACATACAGCACAATGGCACAACCAATGATCGCAGGGATGAGCAACACACCTT
>JAAUQT010000121.1 GCA_012033495.1 Cyanobacteria bacterium RM1_2_2
GATGGCTAGCGTGTTGGTGAAAGGCGTGGCTGAAAGATCTAAATCAATACAACCGTCGAGTTCGGGAACAGGCGTGCCGTCTGCTTGTTGCCAATGACCGGCTCCATCGGATTGAAGCTGGAGCTTCTTGCTATTTCGATTCAATAATTCGATCTTGAGTTGTTGTACCCGCCATTGCAAATCAGTATCAATTTGGTAGCGAATTCTAAACGGCTTTCCCTCTCTAATTCCGACTACTACACCATCTGCGTTGATTCCAACTTTACTGTTTTCAATGTGCAGTTGCTCCATGCCCAAGTTGTTCCACTGCATCCACATTACCGTCCGATCCATATTCTGTCTCCATTGATTACATTGTTGATGCTCATCAACACCCTGTTCACAGCAAAGACAACGATTCAATTGATTGATTTGAATCACCAATTTAGCTGACTCATTTGACTATCTCATTCAACTATGGAACCACCTCAACCGTTGTGCCAATCTGCACCATCTCAAACAACTGAATGACATCTCGGTTATACATCCGAACACAACCATGAGAAGCCGGTTGCCCCACAGATGCTTCATTTGGCGTACCGTGAAAGCCAATGTAGTTTGTGCCGTCTGTCCAGAAGCCAATCCAGCGAGCGCCCAGCGGGTTATCGCTACCCGGCGGAACCAGTTCGCCTGTGAATGGATGCTGCCAAATGGGGTCATGCTGCATTTGGATGACAGTATATTTACCCGTCGGGGTTTCCCAGCCGCTGCGCCCAATCGCAACCGGAAAGCTCGTTTTAACCTGCTCTTTTTTGTAAATATAAACACGCCGTTCACTCAGCTTAATCACCAATCGCAGCGGGGCAAAGGCATCTTGAGCAGGCAAAAACTGATCGGCATGGCCCAACCCCGGTAAAGCTGGAATTGCGGAAGTGCTGACTAATTGATTGGCCGCATCCAAAACGGGCTGCGCAACAAAGTTAGCCGTGGAAGGCAACTTAAGGCGAGCATCCACAGCGGAGAGCAAATGCTCAGGCAAATTTGCTTCAGATCCGATCGAGAGGGCAGTAGATGGCTGAGCGGTCGTGATTGGCTGAGGGGCGCGGCTCAAGGGAACAGCCTGCCCATGTTCAGTTAACCAAAGCGGCATTGAGAGGATGATCCCGACACTGAAACCTATTTGCCTTGAGAAGTTCCAAAATTTTGTGCTCATACCACGACGGCTTGAGAGGATGAACTGTCTGATCATCAATCTGATCATCAATTGCCTGAAATTATCTGAAATGGGTTGAACAAGTGATACTTAGGCTCGAAACCACGGCGACCCCTCAAACGCCACACCCTAGCTCTAGGGGCTGTCTATTCATTATTTGGACCACTCATGAGTGACGCGCCCTAGGGTCAAACTCCGCAACTCCGAATCAATATCACCCTAATCTACAGCCTTCCCTGATGCTGAATCAGCAAGAGGAAGCATCCGTTATTTTAGAACAGATTTACTGAGCCGGTACGCCACCGACAGATGGAGTTGGCACTGGTAACGCTGGATTGCGATTCCATTCCACCACGAAAGTTGCTAAACCAATGCTGTCTTCTTCTACCAGCACGATGTACCCTACGGTGTTGTTCTGCTGCACCTCATATACTTCGCCGCCGCCGTAGCTGCCTGCTGGGATAAAAGTGCCACCTGGAAAAAGCTGCGGCAAATATTCTTCTTTGACCTGAGTGAGTCCAACTCGCTCGATGCGCGACATATTCGTGACACCATCCAACGGAATGGGATCACTCCCCCCACTGTCAGCTTGCGCCAAGCTAGCCGAATCAAAGAACGCGGCTGGATCGGGAAACGCATAGTAATATTGGGCTGCCGAAGCCTGCCCTGCTCCGATGCTGCTGCTTTGTAATGTTCCCTGCGCTAGGGATGGGGACGATTCCGGTGAAGGCGTGGCAACCGGAGTCGGTGTAGCAACCGGAGTGGGTGTAGCAACCGGAGTGGGTGTGGCAACTGGAGTGGGTGTGGCAACTGGAGTGGGTGGTGGCACAGGTCTTGGCGCGGGGGGACGCGGCTGCGAAGGTAAAACAGCCTGCAAAGAGGGTCTGGGAATCGGTTTCGGCGTAGGAACAGCTTGAGGAGTGGGGCTAGGCGGAGGAGCAACTTTCAGTGAACTAATATTCGTTAATGCAACTTCTTCTTCTTCCGGTTCTTCTTCGGTTTCCACCTCTAGCGGCGCAGGCATTGGCAGAGCCAGCACCAAACCGTGAAGCATCAGGGACAATGCCAGCATGGGATGAAGCAAGAATTTGAGGATGGAATTCATAAGATGGAAGTCATAAGGAAGTCATAGAAAATTGGGCTATCACGCAAGAAACCCTTGGGACAAATTTCGCCCCAAGAGTTTGAATCGGCTCACTATTCAACGTTCAAATCAATGGCAGGGGCTGCAACTAGCGAACGCCTTCCAGCCGCAGGAGGTCAGGAATGCTGACGCCAACTGTGTCGCGGTTTGCAAATACCGTTCCCACTTTGCCACTCTCAAAGTTAGTTTTTGCAACATCATAAGCTTCGCTAGGAAGCTGCACATAGCCCACTTCGCTCGCCAATTGAGGGTTGTCGAGGTAGAAGTTCACAAAGCTCTCAACTTCAGGGCGTTCTGCGGCTGCCTGACTCACGTAGATGAAAATAGGGCGCGATAGCGGCTGGTAGGTGCCGTTGTTGACGGTTTCTGGGGAAGGAGCCACGGGGCCATCTCCACCATCAATCGAAACAGCCTTCAGACGGCCTTGGTTTTCCTCATAGTAGGCCAGACCAAAGTAGCCAATCGCGTTCACATCACGAGACACACCCTGCACCAAAACGTTATCGTCTTCGCTGGCAGTGTAGTCGGCGCGGCTCTCGCCCGAATCGCCCACAACTGCCTCTGTGAAGTAGTCAAACGTTCCAGAATCGGTTCCGGGCCCAAACAGCTTCAACGGCGCGTCGGGGAAGCTAGACCGCACCTGATTCCAGTTTGTAATTCTGCCTTGCGCTGCGGGTTCCCACATGGTTTTTAGCTCTTCAACCGTGAGGCTGTTCGCCCAAGTGTTGCGAGGGTTCACCACAACCGTCAGGGCATCGTAGGCAATCGGAAGTTCAATGTATTCGATGCCATTTGCTTTACAAGCATCCATTTCAGATTGCTTGATTGGACGAGAAGCATTGGAAATGTCGGTTTCACCATTGCAAAACTTCTCGAAGCCGCCGCCCGTACCGGAAATGCCAACCGTAACGTTTACTCCCGGATTTGCAGCCTGAAATTCCTCAGCAACTGCTTCTGTGATTGGGAAAACAGTACTGGAGCCATCAATCTTAACGAGTCTGGCTCCTTGAGACAACACAGCGGGAACAGAGGCAACGGTCGCCACTAACGCTCCAGCAAGTCCGAAGAGGATGAACCGACGCGATTTGCCTTGTACACCGTTCGCCACCATATATCACACTCCTTGGTGCATGAAAACTTTACATTGTGTCACTGTCAACTTACTTGATCAGGATTAAGAACTGGTGTAATCAGCAAGACAAAGGTATTAAAAAAAGGTTATGGTTTGGTTAATCTACTGATTCCTGCTGTTGCTCAATTGCCAGCGAGACCCGATCTCCGCCAATGTCTCGCATGGTTTTGAGGAGTTGCACGACCCTGCTGTAGTCCAAGGTTCGATCGGCTTTTAATAACACCACGCCTTCAGGATTTTTAGTCAGAAATTCTTGCATTGCAGTTGCTAACTGCGTGGCATCGATCGGTTTGTCTTCCAAAATAATTTCGTTATTTGTTGTTAAGCCAATCGCCAAGGCCGGTTTATCTTCGTTGGATTTTTTAATGCCTGCTCCATCGGTTTGCGGGATTTGCACATTAGCAATTTGCTGCCCGGTTAACGTCATGGAAACAATGATGAAAAAAGTGAGGACAACCATCAACACATCCATCATGGGCACAAGGTTGACTTCGGGCAAGTCCTGATTCGAGCGTTGAGATTTGAATCGCATAAGGTTAATTTTGTTCGTTTTGGATGTAGCCCGCTTTCACCTTCAAAATTTGTGAAGACTTCAGCCACTGCGCATCAAATGAACCGAGATGAGTAGTGGTGATTAGCGTTTGGAAATGATCTTGAATCGTTTCTAACAGTTTATTTTGACGGTTAAGATCTAGTTCTGCCAAGACATCATCGAGCAAGAGTAACGGCGGCTCGCCAATCACTGTTTCAATCAGCTTCAGTTCTGCCAGCTTCAAGGCTAAAACAAGGGTACGCTGTTGTCCTTGCGATCCATACTGACGGGCAGGCGTTTGGTTAATCAGAAACTCCACCTCATCGCGATGGGGCCCCACCAGCGTTGCCCCTTGGTGCTGCTCTGCCACCGCCCGACGCTGCAACTTCTCCAGAAACGCCGACTGAATCACCGTTGGGTCATCTGCCTCCATTGTGACATTCGGCGCATAGTGGATTTCTAGCTGCTCAGTGCTGTTGCTAATGGCCTGATGCCAACTTTGCGCAATCGGAGCCAGCCGTTCTAGCACCCGTGCCCGTCGGCGAATCACCCGTGCCCCAATTGCAGCAAGCTGAGCATCCCAAATTGCGAGCTGGGTTAAATCGGGTCGAGGCGCATCGGAAGTTGAATCAGTTGATGGTTGAATTGACGACTGGACAGGCAAATCGAGGCGCAAACGCTGTTGTTTCAGAAGAGCATTGCGCTGCCGCAACACCGTGTTATATTGCTGCAAAATATAGGCATAAACCGGTTCAAGCTGAGTCAGCAGCGTATCTAACCAGTTCCGACGCTCACCCGGACTGCCGCGCACAAGCTCCAGATCGAGGCTCGAAAACTGCACTGCATTCATCACCCCCAAAAAATCAAGCTGGCGACGGAGCGTTTCCCCATTCAAACTCACCGTGCGTCGTCCATTGCTACGCAGCGTCAAAGTTAGGTCAACCGGCGAAGCATTTCGCTCCAAGGTTGCCGTGATCTGCCCGATGGGTTCTCCTTCCAAAACCAACTCCCGATCGCGCAACGCTCGATGCGAACGCAACGTTGCCAGCAGTTCAACCGCTTCCAAAAGGTTCGATTTACCCTGTGCATTGTCGCCCACCAAAATTGTTTTCGGAGCAGAAAACTCGACCTGCTGATCGTGATAGTTGCGAAACTGCTTCAGGTGTAGCGTTTTGAGATACATGCCATGAATGAGCGGGACACCTGCCAACCGCAGCTTAAACTATCTCTCAGGATAAATCCTAGTGGCGGCGGCTGGATGGGTGGGGAGATGGCGGAGATGGCGGAGAAATCTGCTTTTACCCTCTGCGGAACCAACGCACAAACAATTTCTCTAATTCCACCCAAACAAACATCAGCAGGCTGGCACCAATGCAGATTCCTAGCTCAGTGGTGCTGAGGAAGTGAGTGCCGAAAAAGTTGCGGAGGGGCGGCACGTAGATCAGCATCAACTGGAGGAGCGTGGTGAGGCCAACGGCAATCAGTAGGAAATGATTGGAGAACGGATTCAGTTCAATGGTGAGTCGGGTGTTTGAGCGGATTGCCATCGCGTGACCCATTTGGGCAAGACAAAGCGTCGTAAACACCATTGTCTTCCAGCGGTTGGGGTCGCCGCTTGCTTGAGTGTAGTGATAGCTCCAGGTCATCAAAGTGATGGCAATCGCAGCTAAGACAATCCCAATTCGCACCATATACCAGCCCAATCCGCGAGCAAAAATGCTTTCGCTGGGGTTGTGGGGCGGGCGACTCATAACGTTAGGTTCAGCCGGTTCTACGGCCAGGGCAAGGGCAGGCAAACCATCTGTCACCAGGTTCATCCAGAGGATTTGTAGCGGCGAGAGCGGGACGCCAGCGGCTCCTAACAGCAGCGGTGAAGCAGCAATGGTCAGCACTTCGCCAATGTTTGATCCCAAAATATATTTGATAAACCGTCGGATGTTGGTGTAAACGACGCGCCCTTCTTCGACGGCCGACACAATTGTGGCAAAGTTGTCGTCGAGCAGCACCATATCGCTGGCTTCTTTGCTGACATCTGTGCCTGTAATGCCCATCGCAATGCCAATGTCGGCTTGTTTGAGGGCAGGTGCATCGTTGACGCCATCTCCGGTCATGGCAACCAGTTCTTTCTGACGCTGAAGGGCTTGAACAATCCGCAGTTTGTGTTCGGGCGCGACTCGTGCATAAATGCTGACCCGATCCACATGCTGCTGAAACTCGACCGGATCGCATTTTTCTAGATCGCGTCCGGTTAGCACTTCATCGCCATGTTTAGCAATGCCGAGGTCTTCCGCAATAGCGCAGGCGGTAAGTTGATGGTCGCCCGTAATCATGACGGGGCGAATTCCGGCACTGCGACAGCGGGCAACGGCTTCCCGCACTTCTGGGCGCGGCGCATCTAACATACTGACCAACCCCAACCAGATCAAGTTGCGCTCGGTTGATTCTTCAGTTCCTTCAGGAGGTTGGGTGATTAGCGGTTTGTAGGCCAGTCCCAACACTCGCAGACCTCGGCTAGCAAGCTGATCGTTTTGCTCCAAAATTTGCTGAGCTTGGGCGGCAGTGAGTGGCTCGGCTGTTCTGTTGATTTGAATCTGCTCACAGTGTTCGAGCACGAGTTCAGGCGAACCTTTGCAGCACAGGAGATAGGGCGCTCCATCGATTGATCCAAGCGTTAATCCGGCAAACGGCAGGGGATTTAGCAACATTGCGCCGCTGGTTTTACCATTTTTGACAGGCTGAGCGCTGACAATCACACTCATGCGTTTGCGTTCTGAAGAAAAGGGAAATTCGCCAATTCGAGGTAGGCGATAGGTCCATTCACTTTGCGAAAAACCCGCTTTGGCTGCCGCCACTAGCAGAGAGCCTTCGGTGGGGTCGCCCAAAATCGCCCATTCGCCGTTTTCCTTTTGTAGGGCTGCATCGTTGCATAACACGCCTGCCAGCAGCAATGCCGCCAAATTAGGATGACTCGTAGCCGAGATGGGTGTGTGGCAATCATCTGCCAGAAATTCCCCTTCTGGGCTGTAGCCGTCTCCGGTGATTTGGAAGCTGGCGCCCCCCGGATGCACCGACTGCACCACCATTTTGTTTTGGGTCAAAGTTCCAGTTTTGTCAGAACAAATGGTGGTCACTGATCCTAAAGTTTCCACCGCAGGCAAGCGCCGAATCAAAGCATGTCGTCGCACCATCCGCTGGGTTCCGAGCGCCAGCGTCACGGTAATCACCGCAGGCAACCCTTCCGGCACAACTGCAACTGCCATACTCAGCGACACTTCCAGCAGTTCCCGAAACTTGCCCATTCCAGAGATAAATAATCCTCCAAACACCACCAGTGCCACCAACGACAGCGAGCCATACACCAAGACTTGGCTTAACTGATCCATGCGCTGCTGAAGCGGAGTCGGTTCTGCCTCAACCGACTGCAACATCGTGGCAATTTTGCCCAGTTCAGTCTGCATTCCGGTGTTTGTCACCAGCACCGTGCCGCGCCCCTGCACCACCTCCGTACCCTGAAACACCATATTGGTGCGGTCGCCAAGGGCAATGTCTTCCGGTAGCTGGGCGTCTACCTGTTTGCTGACGGCATGAGCTTCCCCCGTCAAGGCAGCCTCTCGTACCTGAAGGTTTGACGCTTCCAGGAGCCGTCCATCTGCCGGCATTTGCACCCCCGATTCCACAAACATCACATCACCCGGAACCAGTTCTTTGGCATCTATTTCCCGCACTTGCCCGTCGCGCACAATCCGCACGCGCGGAGACGCCAAATTTTGAGAGCTGCCAGCGCTTTTTCGGCTCGGCTTTCCTGCATATAGCCCAAAATGCCGTTCAGGATCACGATTGCCAAAATTGCCACCGTGTCTTTGAACGGCACATCACCGGGCGGCAGTTCTCCAGCTCGCCAATCAAAAAAATCGAGCAGCCCAGAAATCACAGCAACGGCAATCAGCATGATCAGCATGATGTTCTTAAACTGATCAATCAAAATCGCCCAAGCACTGCGGCCACCTGTTTCTTGCAGTTCATTCAGACCATACTGTTGCTGACGTTCTTGTACTTGCCGGGCGCTGAGTCCGACTTGCCGATCGCTTTGTAATAATTCCAAGGCTCTATTGGCATCGGCAGTATGCCAGAGCACCGTCTGATTGGGCTGGAGGTGGGTTGTCATGGATTCGTGCGAGGAAGGAAGGAAAGAAAATATGAAAAATTAGGCGCAAAACTTAATCCTAACGCTAAGCAATAGCACCTTAATCAGGCAGAAAACCATCTACACGGGTCAGCGCAAAGCACTTTATTCCTAAAACGTCGCCAGGTTGGACGGCAGGCTTGACCAGAAATCTGGAACGGGTGAGCGAGACGGTCAGACTTGCCCTGTTCAAACAGGATGGAGGACAACAAAAGGACAACAAAAGGAGTGAAGCACAGCAGCGAACTTACCTGTAACTTATCTGTGATAACAGCGAAATCGCTCAAAATTGCTCGAAATTAACCAAAATCAAGAATGATTACCTTTTATTAAAAAATGTATTTTTGAGATTAAAAAGTAAATTCTGTAACTTTCGATACAGTTTAATAGAAATTAAGCAAAACGGGCAACGGCTCTCTTCATTCGCTGAAATGCCCAACAAGGAGGAAGAAATTTATATGTCTGTCACTCTTTTATCAGATGCCAACCAACGGCTAGAAAAAGCTTTGCAGTATGTCACGATCCACGAAGACGCTGTTGAGCGGTTGAAGACTCCTAAAGCTAGCCTCACGGTTTCTATCCCGGTGCGCATGGATGACGGCTCGCTGCGAGTGTTTCAAGGCTACCGTGTCCGCTACGACGACAGCCGTGGCCCCACCAAAGGTGGCATTCGCTTTCATCCCAACGTCACTTTAGATGAAGTCCAGTCTTTGGCATTTTGGATGACGTTTAAGTGTGCAGCGCTCAACATCCCATTTGGCGGGGCGAAAGGTGGCATTACCCTCAATCCCAAAGAGTTATCCAAATTTGAACTCGAACGCCTTAGTCGGGGCTACATTGACCTGATCGCAGATTTTATTGGCCCAGACATCGACATTCCTGCCCCCGACGTTTACACTAACCCCCGCATCATGGGCTGGATGATGGATCAATACAGCACGATCCGGCGGCAAATTACGCCCGCAGTGGTTACAGGCAAACCGATCACGATGGGCGGCAGCCTCGGACGCGAAACCGCAACCGCAATGGGAGCCTTCTTCACCATCCAAACCATCATGCCGAAGTACGATCGGCGTCCGCAAGATACCACTGTAGCCGTACAAGGCTTTGGCAATGCGGGTTCTGTGATTGCCGAACTGTTATTTAGCGCTGGATATAAAGTGGTGGCCGTCAGCGATTCTCAAGGCGGGGTTTATTCACCTCAGGGGTTAGACATTCCCAGCATTCGCCGCTTTAAGGAATCCACTCGTGGCATCAAAGCCGTGTATTGCAAAGGCAGCGTTTGCAGCGGAATTGACCACGAAATGCTAAGCAATGCAGATTTACTAGAGCTAGACGTGGATATTTTGGTTCCAGCCGCCCTCGAAAACCAAATTACAGCCGAAAACGCCGAGCGAATCAAAGCCCCCTACATTTTTGAAGTCGCCAACGGGCCGATTACTTCCGCTGCTGATCATGTTCTCGAAAGCAAAGGCATTCAGGTTTTTCCCGATATTCTCGTTAATGCGGGTGGCGTCACCGTCAGCTACTTTGAATGGGTGCAAAACCGCAGTGGCTATTACTGGAGCCTTGAAGAAGTGAATCAGCGCCTCCAGGAAAAAATGACCCGCGAAACTGAACTCATCTGGGCAACGGCTCACGAACTCTCCTGCTCGATGCGAACCGCTGCTTACGTTCACGCACTGAAACGTCTGGCAGAAGCGATCGAAGCCAAGGGAACGCAGGATGATTATATGAGTTGATGGGGGATGGGGGATAGGTTACGAGCAGGTTTTGTAGACAACCGATGGGTGAGTAGGATGGATTTTCTGCTGAACCTGCCCCTACTCCCGTACTGCGGCCATGCTTAAATCTGGTCTGAGATGTTTGGCTTGCCTCAGGTAGGAGTGGTGAATTTTCACGTAGGGATCGGGCAGATTGATATGAATCAGGCAGCGAATGCATCGGGGCAGGCTGCCTTCAACGTGCATTTGCTGTACGTCTAGTAGAGGCACGTTCTGCCAATGGGGGCGTTCGCGGGCGATGGCGGCTGGAAAGATGGCGTCTAGGTCACGAGTCGCAGAAAAAGTGGCGCTGACAATATCATCTGGATCAAGGGAGTTGTGGCTTTCTAACTCGTCTAGCAACTCGGTGACAGCCTCCCGAATTGCCTCTACCGTATTGTCTGAAGCCGTTGTTGCGCCGCGAATTGCCTTAACTTTCCAGCCCACGTAAGATTCTCCTTTTTTTCTAGGGACGATATAACCAGAGTGGCAGACCGCTAGTCGTTAGTTCAAATTCTAACCAGTTAATCCCGGCTGATAGGGCGATGGGCCAGCCTGCCGGAAGTTGGGCAGTAGCTTGACCGCGTCCGGGTAGGAATCGATTCAAAAAACTTTTGCGCTCTTCCAAGGTATAGCACTGAGTTTTGTCAGGATCGAGGCCTGCGAGTTCTGCCACCCAGCGACGGGCATCTTCTTCTGTGCCTAAGCGATCCACAACACCGAGTTCTAGGGCTTGCTGTCCGGTGAAAATGCGTCCGTCAGCAAAGCTCTTCACTCGTTCTACCGTCAGGTTTCGCCCTTCAGCAACCGTTTGGACAAACTGCTGATAGCTCGTGTCGATCAACTCCTGCAAAATGTCTTGCTCTGGCAGGGTCAAATCTCGATCAAACGCCAGAATGTCTTTGTAGGGGCCCGATTTAATCACCTTAAAGGAAACACCTACCTTATCTAGCAAGCGTTCTAGGTTATTGCCGCGCAGAATGACGCCAATGCTGCCGGTAATTGTGCCGGGATTAGCAACGATGTGTTCTGCGCCCATGCCAATATAGACGCCGCCTGAAGCGGAAATATTGCCGAAGCTGGCAACAATTTTTACCTTTTCGCGAAGTTTCTTTAAGGCGCTATAAATCTCTTGAGAGTCGCCCACCGTGCCGCCCGGACTATCGATGCGTAACAGTAATGCCGGAAACTTTCTCTCTTCAATGGTTTTAAGGGCTTCCAAAATGTGCTTACGGGTTGGGGCAGAAATTACGCCAGAAACTTCAATCCGGGCAATTTGCTTACGAAATCGAGGCTTAAAAGGCCAAATCATGCGTTTCTTCTTGTGATTGCTCTAAAGATGTGATCCTAACCAGATCTACTCAAGAATGACTACTGGTTGAGCATCAGGTTATTGACTCAGGATCGGGGATTGAATCAATCCGTCAACTGGACGGGCGGGTGTAGCAGACCAATGGGCATCCGGCAATCGATTTGACCACAAAACCCACCCCTACCGACTACCGAACGGATTGAATTCCTATTCCTGAGTTTCCTGAGTAGAAAGTTGCCTGACTCCGAAAGACTGCATTTCGTTCGCACCTACCCTGGGTGAGTTGATTAAAACGCGCTTTCAGAAATCTCACTCAGGCGAGAAAGTGGCATCCTAAAACAGAGATAGGCAACTCATTCTGCCGCCATATCCTCAATCTTCCATTGACCATCCTGCTTCACCAGGCTATAGCGCACTCGCACCGTCGAGTCATAGGAAGAGGCTTCGTCCAATTGACCGTTGATGTAAAGCTCACCACTTTCACTCACCAAAGCTTCAATGGTTGCCTCCTCTGCTGAGCTTGCTGTCGCTGTAGTGCTGGTGGAAGATGCGGTGTCGCTAGATGTTTCAGCATCAGGACTCTCTAGATCGAAAGATTCACCCTCTGCCGATGCGGTGATTTCTGCGTCCTCTGCGTCTTCTATATCTTCTACGTCTTCTGCATCTGCTCCGCTGGTTTCTACAGAGACAATTTCAATATCAGAATGTTCATATTTCCAATAAGAATTTTCTGCCTGATATTCTTCAGCGCGGGCTTTTTGTTGGGTCAAAGCTGGCTCGACTAAAATTTGCTCAAGCTGATCAACCTGGTGAGTTTCACCCATGGCAGCAGCTTTAGCGCGTAGCCAAGCTTGGATCACATCGGGCGCAGTTTCTTCAGTGAGGGCAGCGCTCGTAGGCAAGGATTGCTGTTGGGTTGAGGCAAGTTCGGCAAAGCCTGTCTGGGCTGCCGCTCCTGCTTGAGTAGAACTGTTGGATGTGCTAATAGAGGAGCTAGCTTGGGGCTGCGGACGATTCAGCAGTTTGCCAAACAAGAAGCCGAGTAGCATGATACCCAGTAAGCCGAGAGCCGCTAATAGCAAAATTCGATCAAGCCGCAGCGCAAACTGAGTTCCCGCAGGACGACGAGACGCAGGACGAGAACCGTTTGCAGGCGGCTGCCGCACCGCTTCGGCGGGCGGTTGGCTCTCTTGATGGGTCGTTTTGCTGCCCCGACCTCCACGAGCAGGAGGACTTGGATGGCGTTCTGCAATAGATGGCGAAACTGGGGTGCTAGCGCTTAGGCTCTCAGGATTGGTGGCATTGGCCGCAGTTGGGACATCCATTGTGGCAGTTGTAGCAGTGCCTCTAGAAGGAGCATAGCTTTGCTCAACTCGCCTGCCAACAGACTGCGTTCGGTTTTTGGCGGGGAGGTTGACCTCGCGGCGTGAGGCGTAGGCGGCAGGAGTGGCTGCCCAGGGGGTCGGTTCTACTTCGGTGGTTAATTCCTCTAGGTAAACCTGCACATCTTCGTCGGCAAAGTATTCGGTCAGCGAAGCTTGTTTGTTCTGCAAATCGCGGAAGTGGGGAAACACCTCGTTTTGGAACCAGCGCTCGCTATATAAACAGAGTCCGGGCAGCAAATCAGGCGAGCCTTGAGAATGATCGCGGATGAACGACAGAGATTCAAATTCCTGGCTTAGTTCCAGAGCGCGGCTGGCTTCCTCAGTTTGTCCTAACAGCAGCGAGCAAACGGCTTGCTCTAGATGCACATCTTGATGGCTGCCCAACCGCATCAGCATCATTTTGGCGCGGCGAATTAGGGCGGGCTGACGTTGAGCAAAACCACGAGCGAGCAGGGCATAAACCGCCAAATAGGTGGCAACCGCAGAAGGGCGGCGGGCTTCGGCTTCAAACAGCGCTTGCTGCTCGGTGGCGGTGAGGTAGCTACGAATCTGCTGAATAAAGCGCAAGAAATCATCTACGCTCAGCCCCGATAGATCATCTCCCGCTCCATCAATGCCATTGCGGTCATTCAGCATGTCTTCTAGCAGGCTGGTGCCCTGATAGCGTGCTTCTGCCTGCTCGTCGGGCAAAGAAACCAACTCTAAAATGCGGTAGGGGCGCAGCTTAAACAGATCTGACTGCATTTCGCCGCGAATATTGGCAAACACGCCTTCGCGCAGCAGCAACTCTTGTCCGCTTTCCAGAGAAGCCGCCGCGTTTTCATATTGCCCTTGCTGCCACTGTTCGCGGCCGAGTTCCAGACAAGCCAACGCGGCCGTCAGCACAATATCGGCAGAAACAATTTCAGGATCGCCTAGCTTACCTTCTTGCAAGCTGAGAGTGCCGTTGTCGAGGTAGGGACGCCCCAATCGCAGCACCAGTTCATACTCACCTAACTCCAGCAGAATCAGCATGGCGCCAATTAACTGCGTTTCGTCAATTTCAATACTGGGGGTATAGGGATCGACCCCTAGTTCGGGATCGACGCCATCTCGATAGCCCTGAACCGGATCTTCCTCTTCAGAACCTTCACCTATCCTGCCCATATCCAACAGGTCATAGGACTTCGCCAAAAAGCTGGCGTCATACTCTTGGCGACGTGCTGGATCTGAGAGCACGTCATACGCCTGATCGAGCAATTGTTTGCGAGTCGCAATAGCGGCTTCCGAAAATTCGCGTCGAGGAAGCTGTTGGGAGCGATCGCGGTGAGCCTGCTGCAACTGCTCGGCAGTCGCCTGAATTGGTAAGCCAAGAATCCGGTAGTAGTCCAGCGGAATTCGCACGATCCCCATCCCCTGCAAATATACTGACGTTAATGCAAACCCACCCCAGGCTTACAGGCGTCTCTGTGAAGTGGCGCCTTTCAAAGCACTGGCTACGCTTTCAACGCAGAGCAAAAATCAAATCCTGATTTTCTACCTGTTTTTGATTTGCCACCTGAGGGTTTACTAAAAAAACTTACCCTGCTTTATACGTTGGTCTTCCAAGAAGTGCAACCCCTTCGTTACGACTGGTAAAGAATATCTCTCCCTCAGGGCTACTGGGTAGCCACCAGTTGAAGATTTCCCAGTTCGTTCGTTTTACCGAAAAGGAGAAACTGTCAACAAAGCCCTCCCAAAGGGTAGAGCAGCAAACAGTCTTTTCGATGTCATGCGAAATGTGCACACGTAACTTTTAGTTAGTAAAGAGTAAACCAACGAAACCTACCTTTCACAATAAGAAGAAAGATCCTTATGGTGAATAAGGCTCGTCAATTTTAGCGGATCTAGGCAAAATGCACACTTTTGTTTGGCTAAGGTTTAGTAGGTTTAATACTATTGGCTGAAGTTCGCTGCGCTGAAGTGCGCTTTAGTGAAGCTCAATCTTGATGATTGCACTCTGCTTAAACCTTACAGTCCCTAAAGTTAAGATAAAACCTTTTCAATATAGAAAAAACAGCTTACGCTTTAGATGATTTTACTCCTGGTTGCTTGTGGATTCCTAACGGTTGACTCAGAGATACTTGAGGATATTTGTTTTACACGATTTTTAGTCATCAAGGCATAAAAACGAGCAGGCAGTAGATTTGCAGTCCTGAAAGTTGATACGATTTACGACTGAGCTTTAATCGTACTTTGCTTTAATCAAACTTTTAAGCTCAATCAACTTCAGCTATAACAAGTTTAAGCTCACTGCCGATAAGGATACTGCAAATCCATGATTCAGGAACGGACAATTCCCAAACTGCCTGCAATTGCTCCCCTCTCCCGCGAGGAAGGACTGCTGATTTATGAAGATATGGTGCTAGGGCGCTTCTTTGAAGACAAATGCGCTGAAATGTACTATCGCGGCAAGATGTTTGGATTTGTCCACCTCTACAACGGGCAAGAAGCCGTTTCTACGGGCGTGATTAAATCTATGCGTCCCGGTGATGACTATGTGTGCAGTACCTACCGCGATCACGTTCATGCCTTGAGTGCAGGTGTGCCTGCCCGCAATGTGATGGCAGAGCTATTTGGGAAGGCAACAGGCTGTAGCAAAGGGCGGGGTGGTTCCATGCACCTGTTCTCGTCCAAACATCGCCTGCTCGGTGGCTATGCATTCATTGGCGAAGGGATTCCGGTGGCGCTAGGGGCAGCCTTTCAAAGCAAATACCGTCGGGAAGCGCTCGGCGACGAAACCTCTGATCAAGTGACAGCGGCTTTCTTTGGCGACGGCACAACCAACAACGGACAGTTTTTTGAGTGCCTCAACATGGCTGCCCTTTGGAAGCTCCCAATTATTTTTGTGGTGGAAAATAATAAGTGGGCGATTGGGATGGCCCACGAACGGGCAACTTCTCAGCCAGAAATTTACAAAAAAGCCAGCGTGTTTGGAATGCCGGGCGTGGAAGTCGATGGCATGGATGTGTTAGCCGTGCGCACAGTCGCTCTAGAAGCCGTGGCTCGCGCTCGCGCCGGAGAAGGCCCAACCTTGATTGAATGTTTGACCTATCGCTTCCGGGGGCATTCGCTTGCCGACCCCGACGAGTTGCGTTCCAAAGCCGAAAAAGAAGCGTGGCTCGCCCGCGATCCGTTGAAAAAGTTGGCAGCTTACATGATTGAAAAACAGCTTGCCAGCGCTGAAGAGCTAAAGGACATTGAGCGGCGAATTCAGGCAGTGATTGACGAAGCCGTACAGTTTGGTCAAGACAGCCCCGAACCGGATGCCAGCGAATTGTATCGTTTTGTCTTCGCTGAGGACGAATAAACGCCGCACAAAGGATATATCATAGATGCCCGACCCGATTATGTATCAGGAAGATGCTTACGTGGTGCTGGAACCCAACCAGCCAGAGCAATTTCTGACCGCAAGCGAGCTATTGGCGAAACTTCAAGCGATTCTAGTCAATCGCCAGGACGATCTGCCCATTGACCTGCAAAAGTTTGACAACATAGAAGCGCAAGCCCGTCACCTGATGGAAACCACCTGCGAGTTTGACGTTGCCCCCGGTGCGTATTTGCAGTGGTACGTTGTGCGGTTGGAGAAGTAGGGGCAGGTTTAGCAAAAAATCATTCCATCCTGGCGAGAGGTTGTCTGCAAAACCTGCCCGTACAGGTGCGTAGATGATGGGGGCATCGCTAAAAATCATTCCATCCTA
>JAAUQT010000122.1 GCA_012033495.1 Cyanobacteria bacterium RM1_2_2
TCAGCAGCCTATGCAGAAGCCAAGCAGCCGTCAGAGCAGCAGAGGCTCGGCTAGCCATCACGCAGTCTGGAGCAAAGCAAGGAGAAATTGCGGCTCAGCAGGCAGAAATTGAGCGGCTCGAAGCTCAGCGTCAGGGCGACATTGCAGCTCAGCGAGCGACGGTAGATCGGCTGCAATCGGAATGGCGAAATGCTGAAACGGAATTTGCCCGATATCAATCGCTCTATCAGCAGGGCGCAATCTCCGCCTCTGAACGGGACAGCCGACGGCTGACTCTAGAAACGGCGCAGAAAAGCGTGCAGGAAGCAGAGGCAGTGTTGGCACGGATTCAGTCTACCAGTCCGGCCCAGTTGAATCAGGCGCGAGCAGAATTGGCCCGCATTGAGGAAGTGCGGCCGGTGGATGTGAATGCCGATCGGGTGGAAGTGGATCGGGCGATTGCCGCCATGAATCGCGCCAAAGCGGAGTTGGATCAGGCTTACGTGCGGATTCCGACTCGGTTGGCGGGTCAAACTGCGGAAGCGTTCACCGTTTTAGAAATTCACACTCGCGCGGGCGAGGTCGTTTCTGATCAAGGAATTATGGACATTGGGCAGACGCAACAAATGTATGCGGTTGCAGAAGTCTATCAAAGCGATATCAGCAAGGTGCAGCCAGGCCAATCTGTCACCATCACCAGCGACTCGATTCCGGGTGAACTGACGGGTACAGTTGAGCGGATCGATGCGCAAGTTCGGCGGCAGCAGGTGATCAACACTGACCCCACTACCAACACCGACGCTAGAGTGATTGAAGTTCACATTGCGCTGGATGCCGCTTCTAGCCAAAAAGCCGCTCATTTTACCAACCTACAAGTGACGACGGTTATCGAACAATGATTGGATTGATTCAGCAACTTCAGCGCCGCACGCCTCTGGGATGGCTTCAGTTGAGCCGCGAACGGAGTCGACTGCTCGTGGCGCTATCAGGAATTGCCTTTGCCGATGTGCTGATGTTTTTGCAGCTAGGCTTTCAGGCAGCGCTCTACGACAGCAACACTCGTCTGAGCAGCGCGTTGCAAACCGACATTGTGTTGCTCAGCCCCAAAGCCCGCAGTACGCAAAACTTATCAACTTTTTCGCGGCGGCGGCTGTATCAGGCGCTAGATATTGAAGGCGTGGAGTCGGCAGAACCGTTCTACTCCAACACGGTAGCTTGGAAAAATCCGCAAACCCGCAAAGAAACCACCATTCAGATTATTGGCTTTGACCCTGACTACCCTGCGCTCGATTTACCAGAGGTGAACCAACAGCTAGAGAAAATCAAACTCCCCGATACAGTGCTGTTTGATCGCGGTTCGAGAGGCGACTATGCAGAAGCGATTGCCCAAATTGAGCGGGGTGAGAAAGTAACGACTGAAGTCGAGCGACGCACAATTACGCTAGACGGGTTGTTCACGCTGGGTGCGTCATTTGGGGCAGATGGGCTGCTGATTACCAGCGATCAAAACTTTTTATTTTTGTTTCCGCGACGAGAAGCGGGCAGCGTCAGTTTGGGCTTAATTCAAGTTGCGCCCGGTGCCGATCCGGTGCAGGTTGCCGCAATGATTGATGCGCATCTCCCCGATGATGTGCGCGTACTGACTCACGAAGAATACATCGAATTCGAGAAGGCGTTTTGGACAACCGAAAGCCCGATTGGATTTATTTTTGGCATCGGTACGGCGATGGCGTTTGTGGTGGGAATTGTGCTGGTGTATCAGGTACTTTCTACCGATGTAAATGCCCACCTGAAGGAATATGCAACGTTTAAAGCGATGGGCTACCGTAATTCTTATCTGCTGATGGTGGTGTTTGAAGAAGCGATTGTGCTGGCGTTTTTAGGCTTCATTCCAGGATTCATTCTGCCAATATTTATCTATCAGCTAGCCGCCAACGCAACGGCCCTCCCGATTGGTATGACGGTTTCGCGTGCGATTTACGTTTTCATTCTCACGGTAATTATGTGCGCTATCTCTGGAACGATTGCAACTCGTAAACTTCAGTCTGCTGATCCGGCTGATATGTTCTAAGGAATGGGAATTAAAAAGGTTCGATGGTGGGTAGGGGCGGGTGTTGCGGACAAATCGATTGCCGGATTCCCATTGATCTGCTCAACCCGCCCATACAGAGATTTGTGAGAAAAAAGATTCGTTGGGGCAGGGTTTGCCAAGGTTTTCACGACAAGCTGATGATTTTATTGCTAAACCTGCCCGTACAGATTGTTTTTTAGAAACTCCTGAGTCAGAGGTTTAATTTCAATTCAGTTTCTCAAATTCCTTCTCCGTTTGTAGAGCCAGCCTAGTATCAAGTATCCCTTCTTATGCAAACTCTCAATTCGTCTGTCTATCCTCAAAATACCGATGCTAGGTTAGCTGCTGCCGTTCGTGAACCTGTGATCGCGGCGCACCAACTCAGTCACTTCTTTGGTCACGGGCATCTGCGCAAACAGGTTCTATTTGATATCGATCTAGAAATCAACGCAGGCGAAATTGTCCTGATGACGGGACCTTCAGGCTCTGGGAAAACTACCCTCCTGACGCTAATTGGCGGACTGCGATCGGCGCAAACCGGCAGCTTGCGCGTTTTGGGGCAAGAACTCTGCGGCGCAAGTGCCGACACTCTGACGCTGGCTCGACGGCAGAATGGCTACATCTTTCAAGCGCACAATTTACACGGCAGCCTCACCGCGCTGCAAAACGTCAAGATGGGGCTAGAGCTACACGCTCACTTTTCCTGGACGGAAATGATCGATCGGTCTGTGCAAATGCTGGAGCACGTTGGTTTAGGCGACCGAATTGATTACTATCCAGACGATCTTTCGGGCGGACAGAAACAGCGAGTTGCGATTGCGCGTGCCTTGGTGAGTCACCCTAAAATTGTGCTGGCAGACGAGCCGACGGCAGCATTGGATAGTAAATCGGGGCGAGATGTGGTCAACTTAATGCAAATGCTAGCGAAGGAACAAGGCTGTACGATTCTGCTGGTGACGCACGACAACCGGATTCTCGACATCGCCGATCGAATCGTGAACATGGAAGACGGTAAGCTGAGTCCCAATTCGGTTTAGGAAATTTCTGAGAAAAGATACACCTTTGGGTGGGTGGCAGGTTTTGCCAAAGTCTCACGTCAAGCTAATAACTCCATTGCTAAACCTGACCCGTACAGAATATTTTGGTTTCTAAAAATCCCAAAATCCCCCCAGGTTTGGTCAAAGGCTCTGCATCAAGCTGACAACTCCATTGCTAAACCTGCCCGTACAGAGTTTTGGTTTCTCAAAATCTCCTCGGAGTCCAGTTAATGAGATGTCTGCAAAATTTCTTAACATCCGTCATGATAAAGGTAGTTTTGTTGTGTTTGTTACGTTAGTTGTGTTTGCTATGCGATTTATGACACAACATTTGCCCAATCTTTTGCCTCCACAGCAGGTGCTGCCTTGAAAGTTTTTACGAAGTTAGATCCAAGCACTCGTCGCAACTTTTGGATATTGTTTGCTGCTGGGCTGCTGTTTTGGTCGGCTCTGGCTGCCCACTTGCCCACATTGCCGCTCTACATTCAAGCAACTGGAGCTAACGAACAAACGGTTGGCATTGTCATGGGATCGTTTGCCATTGGCTTGCTGGCTTCTCGACAGTTGTTAGCCAAACTTGCCGACTTTCGCGGGCGGAAGCTGGTTTTGCTGATTGGTATGACGGCGGTGGCGGTGGCTCCGTTGGGCTATTTGGTGACAAATTATATTCCGGCACTGATGCTGATCCGGGCGTTTCACGGCATTAGTATTGCGGCGTTTGCGCTGGCTTACAGTGCATTGGTAATCGATCTTTCGCCTCCTCAACATCGCGGCGAACTGATTGGCTACATGAGTTTGGTCAACCCGATTGGCTTAGCCTTGGGGCCCGCAATTGGAGGCTTTTTGCAAGAATGGTATGGCTTTGCGCCGATGTTTTTGGCAGCAGCAGGAATCGGCTTTGTGGGGCTAGGCTGCACGGCTCAGGTGAAGGAAACGGCGGTGGTGAAACCGTTAGCGACTGGTGAACAAATCCAGTTTTGGCGACTGTTGGGCGATCCTCGAATCCGGGTTCCGGCAATTATTTTGCTGATGGTTGGCTTAACCTTCGGAACGCTCAGCACGTTTGCGCCGCTCTACATCCGCGAGATTGGTGCTGATCTCAACACCGGACTGTTTTACACCGCGATTGCCATTGCTAGCTTTAGCATTCGCCTAATTGTAGGGCCCTTGTCCGACCGACATGGGCGCGGGGTGTTTATTAGCTTAAGTCTGGTTTTCTATGTAGTGTCGATGCTACTACTCTGGCAAGCCCGTGACACCGCTACCCTTTTGCTGGCGGCTGCTATGGAAGGATCGGGGGCAGGCATCTTAATTCCGATGATCGCAGCGCTGATGGCAGATCGCTCTCAACCCCACGAGCGCGGTCGCACGTTTGGAGTTTGCATGATTGGATTTGACATTGGCATTGCTATGGCGGGCCCCATGCTTGGCACAGTTGCCGGATACATTGGCTATCGGGGCATTTTTGGGATTTGTGTCGGCTTGTCTGTCATCGGACTGGCGATCTTCCTCACCCAGTCTGGTAAGAGCCTCTCAAATTCGCTGCGCTTTGCCCTCGGACAGGGACGAGATGCTTATGCTGTCAGGTTGGAGCATCAATAGGGAGAAGGGTATGACAGCCCAAAAGCAAGAGGCTAAGGATTAATTAAACTATCCTCAGCCTCTTACGTGTATTTAACTGCATGTTGGACGGGCTAGGAGGGATTCGAACCCCCGACACCGTGGTCCGTAGCCACGTGCTCTAGTCCACTGAGCTACAAGCCCTCGACACAGGATCTCAATATAGCACAGGAATTTGGCAGATGGCAAAAAGTTTCTTGCTGACCAATCTTCTATCCTGGTAAAGTCCCTTACCCTAGCCAAATCAATGTCCCAATTTTCTGCAAATTTGCCTGCTCAGCCCCTTTCCCATCTTGATCAGCAAGGGCAAGCCCAGATGGTGGATGTTTCCGCCAAAGCTGCGACGGTGCGCACTGCTATCGCCGCAGGCAGAATTCGCATGTCGCCCGCCACGTTTGAGGCAATCCAATCGGGGAATGCACCCAAGGGCGATGTATTGGGGACGGCTCGACTGGCGGGCATCATGGCGGCTAAACAAACAGCAAATCTGATTCCGCTCTGCCATCCGCTGCCTTTGCAGAAAGTAGAAGTGCAAATCCTGCCCGATCCAGCGTTGCCAGGCTATGAGATTCGGGCAGAAGTGCGAACGAAAGCCGAGACGGGCGTAGAAATGGAGTCCCTCACCGCAGTTTCGGTGGCGGCACTGACGCTTTACGACATGGCAAAAGCGCTGGAAAAATCGATCCAAATTGAGGCAATCTACCTCGTCCAGAAAACGGGCGGTAAATCGGGTGATTACTCGATCGAGATCGACTGAGGCCCGCTTTTGCCATTGGAAGTGGTGCTTGATGAGGGGCTGTAGGAACCTGACTGCTGATCGAGCCATTGCTTCACCGGATCGTCGGATAAGTTAAGGCGCAGCAAGCCAGAAAAAAAGCCACCCAGAAAAGCGACTGGGTAGCCCGTAAGCTGTTTAACTACAGGAGTGAGTTCATCCATGAACATAGCAAGATCTTCACAACAACAACCGAAATCGATCGTAGCGTGAAAAGCGGGTTGGGTGTTGGTTTGGATTTAGTTTGGGAGTGGATGGATAGATAGGTGAATGATTAGAGAACTCTACTCACTTCCCCATCTTCCCCATCTCGCCTACCGCCTACTTCTGGTCGGGCAACAGGCATTT
Source organism: Cyanobacteria bacterium RM1_2_2 (assembly GCA_012033495.1). Taxonomy (GTDB): domain Bacteria; phylum Cyanobacteriota; class Cyanobacteriia; order Elainellales; family Elainellaceae; genus Elainella. The sequence goes on from JAAUQT010000122.1 coordinate 5,831, forward strand.
ATCACTATCACAACCCGCCGGCCCCGCTTCGATCAGCTCGCCGGAGTCATAGCGGCTGAGGGACTGGTGGAAGTTGCTCGTCTGACGGCGCGATAGCACTTCTTGGCTCAACTGCTGATATTCCTGCTTCGAGATCGGCTCAAACGGCAAACGCGGGAAGGTTTGCAAATCGTCGAAGCGAGCCAACAACGCCGCCGAAATGTAGCCCTCGTCGGTTTGGATGGTTTGGTAGATCTGCTGCGCTAACTCCTCGATTTCGGTTTCGCGCAGTTCGATCGTGGCAGAGGTGTTGTGGGCAGTGTAGTGCTTCTGAACCTGCATGTAGAAGTCCATTTGCGCCGATGCCGAGAATTTGGCAATCTCGATTTGGTCGGCTCCCGGCAGGTTTGCCCACGGCACTTCCACTGGAATTTCCACTAGCCATTCGGTACAGCGCGGATCAAAGGCATCGTCGAGCAAGCGTCCGGTTTCGTCTTTGTCGGACTGAGACGGCACAATTTTGTAGCCATAATCCAGGCAGGCGAGGGCAACCGGATCGTTTTTGCGGAAGGTAATTCGCCGCAGGAAGCGCTGGGCTTTGGGCGGATGCCATCCTGGACTCGCACCGGTCAGCAGCGATTTGGTTCCGGCAGGCTGAATGGTCGTGCAGCGGTTGGGGCGTTTGATGCCATGGCGATCGCAGTAGTCCCAGACAACGCGATGCACGGTTTCCTTCCAGCGGTTGAGATATTCCCGCTCTCTTTGCTTAAATTGCAGCCCGGTGACGGTATTTTGCCGACCTTCTTCCCACCAGCGCAGCCACTCGGTGCCAAATGCCAGCACGAAGAAATCGAACAGACCCGTAAACGAAACGCCGACAATCGGGTCGAGCAGCCGAGATGCCTGATAGCGCGGTTCCATAAACTGATGATTCAGCAATGATGCCACCGACAAAGCGCCTGCTGTAAAAGCGTCTTCCTGCTCTTTCAGGTTATTGGGGTCAAGCTGATTCAGGTGGATTTCGGCCAGGTTGCAGTGGAAGTTTTCGCCGATAATTTCGCCGCAGTTGTGAGCCACCAACCCGTTACCGTCAAATCTGGCGGGCCCAGGAACCGTGCAATCGTAAACGGCTTCTTCTCCATCAGGCTGGATTGCTGCCACAGTCACGGCAAAGCGTTCCCGATTTAGCTGGTGCTTGTAATCCCCCAGAAGCGTTTGCAGTTTGGCTGCTTTTTGTGGCTCTTGGAAACCAATCAACTCCTGGAAGTAATGCAAATTGTCGTTGGCAATTACCAACTCATGCTGCGCTTGACAGAAATATGGGGCTGGCTGCCGTTGGCTATCGGGCAGGAGTCGATAATCTGCGGCTCGACGCTCTTGGTAAAGGGTTGAAATGATGCCAAGACGGGCGAGCATCCGCTGAACTGCCTGCAAATTATTGTGGTTGCTCTGAGCCAACCGCACGCTTACCCCTTTGAGTTGCGTGCCCTGAACGCTGCCATCCGCATCAAACAGTCCGCGCAGAAAGCCTTGATAAAACTGATAGCTTGCCTGCTCAATCTCCGGTGTAATCACTTTATTTGCTCTGGTGATGCCGAATCGAGCCGCCAGTTTTGCTAATCCAGTCGAACAGACAACACGATGCTTGAGTTGCTGATTGTAGCAAGCAATTTCTGTGCGACGAGCATAGCCTACAGCGGTTTCCAAAAGTTCAACCGCATGACTGCTCATTTCTAGCTGAGAATCTTGCCAGAATCGCAGGTAAGCGGTGTCATTCCACGCAGTTGCTGCTAAGCTACCATCCCCGACGAGATTACCAAGGAGCCATCCTTCTTCAAACGTGCCTTCTCCATCCCAAGCTTGCAAATCACGGTGATTGTGCAACAAGACCCGATCCCCTGGCTGAAGTTCACCAGCTTCTACCCATTCGGTGTACTGCTTTTTCTGGGTTTGAGCCGTCACCTTCAAAACCTGATGGTTGGCTGTTAGGCGCAATTCATACCCTGCTTGCGTTTGCAGCTTGACAACGGGTTTCACGCCGGTAAAGAAAAATCCTGCTGGTGTGGTGCTAAACAGTTCGCCGTTGACGTAGGTACTGTGTTGCTGACCAATCAAAGATTTCACTTGCCGGGGGCCATCTCCTGTATGCACCCAAGTGTCAGCCGTAATGCACGGATTCAGACCATAGCGTCCCAGTCGGTGTTCTAGCTCGTGGGCGGGCATTTGCGGATGGTGAGTTTGCAGCCAGGTTTTACCGTCACCCCGATCGTAGGCGGCTAGAAAGTCGGATTTGAGGTCGGGAGTGGTGAGCAAATCGTTGCTGGCTCTGGCAATCGCTTCCCCTGCCCACTGGATCGCGCCTTCGCCGGAATAAAACTGCTTACGGACAGCATCCACGCATTCTTCTAGGGTCGGCTTACGGTGAAACACGCGGGTATGGTTCGCCATCCGCAACACATCGCGTTCGGGGTCGATCCGCCAGTTGCCTGCTTCGTCTTGCTGCCAGAGGTTGTCTTTGGCGTTGGCAAATCCGGCATCGTTGCTGTCGCCCTGGCGCATCCCGGCGCTATTGTGGGTTAAATAGCCATCGCAGTAAAAACAGTGCGCTTCTTCGACCTCAATGTCGTAGGTTTGCACATGGTCGTAGCTGCCCAAGCCTTTCACGGTAACGGGAATGTCCAGGTTCACTTCAGATTCAACGATGTAGCGTTCGTAGTTGGCATCCACTTGGGCAGACCCCTGGAAGCCCATCGAGCGCAGTTCGCTGTAGCAGTACGCTTCTCGCATGATGGTGGCAGGTAGGGTAAACCCATACATTTTCAAGCCCTGCCGCAGGATGCCTTTAACCGAATGGGGCGCAATTAACGCATTGTAGCGATCCTTGAACGCCGGAATTTTGAGATTGTATTTAGGCTGCCATTCGGGTTGTTGGGGCTGCACGATCGAAATTCTGCCCGCGATTCCCAAACTCGAAAGCACTGCCGCCACTTGACGGACAAACGAGCGATACACCGTCGTCACCAGATGCGGCGGACGATTATTCACGGCACCATCGCTGTCCATCAATCCCGCTAGGTAAGCCGCCCGCACCTCGACTGTGCCTTGCAGAATAAAAGCCGGAATTTGGAGGGACGTGTTGGGCTGTTTGATGTGTTGATGAAAGTATTCGGCGAGGCGAATCGAGGAGCATACTGACTTAGCTGTATTTTCGCCGCGCACTAAACCATGAGTCGCCGTCAGTCCAAACAGTGACAGAGCGCGATCGAGTTTTTGGCAAGTGGCAGCCACTCCCACGGTATCTAAGCCGTTCATCGCCCATTCCACGCGGCCGTAGGGCTTATCGTGTTTGTTTCGTCCTAGTGCCACGTAGCCATCGCCATGCGTAAAGCCAATCAGCCAAGCTACTTCCGGTGTCAGATCGGGGATTACGATCGGCTTCACGGTGCGGCTTTGGGGGGGGCGAGCGGCAGTTTCGTCTTGCGGCAGTCGGGTCACGGTTCCCGGCAAAACCTGGGTGTTGTGCATCAGCCGATCGCCCGGATCGAGGGCCGCCAGATACTTCCAAGCGATGCCGCCTTGAGCATCAGCCAAAACCGCCTGACGGTGATTGAGCGTGGCGCGTGGCGTGGTGGCGTTGGTTTCGATCTCGTAGACATCCTGGAAGCCCTGATCAAATTTATTCACGACGCGGCGGAATCCTAGCGGGGTTTGAACCAAGTCACCCACCTGAATTTGCTGAATCGGCACTAAGCCTTTGTCGGTGTGAACTAGGGCATCTTCTGGCAAACAGCGTCGGATATTGCCGGCCACCACACAGGCAGCGGCTTCGTCGATGAGCAGGCAGCATTCTACAGAGGTGAGTTGCCGTCCGAGGGCTTTGTTAAGGACAGTGGCGCAGCGTTCATAGAGAGCAGGCAGACGAATCGGGTTGGCCACACCGCCAAAGCCCTTCAGCTTCTCTCCGGCGGGGCGCACGTCGCTGAGGTCAATCACTACCTCAACTGCGTCGGTAAAGCGCTCGTCGGTGGAAAGCTCTAGCAGCGTTTGGTAGGACTTCACCCAACCTTGGCGGCTGTCTCCGACGCAGATCGTGGCTTGGTTGCCCGCGAAGCTGACCTCGGTTTCCTGACGGCGCAACTCAGCTGGAGTCGTGCCGATCTCGTGCTGCATCGACACTTTAAGGTGATTGCGGATCGGCGGCAGTTGATTAATATACTTAGGTTCCAGCATCGCTCCCGTGCCGCAGCCCATCATGGCCAGATCCATCATCAAGCCAAAGGCTCGCCAGTCTACGACGTTGGTGCTGGTGCAGTTATAGGCTCCAGAGAAGTTTTCGGGCTTTTTGATCCAGTCTGTGCCACCGACCCAGAGCCAGCGTCCAGAGGGCAAGCTTTTGAGTTGACGCTGCATTCGGCTAATTAGGGTGGCTTCTTCATCGGTGAGGTTGCCTAACTCAGTTAATCCTTTCAGCGTCCGGTCGCAGACTTCTCCCCAACTTTCGCGCAGGTTGTTGGCAGAGAGATCGCGGCGGCTGTAAGTTCTAAAAAAAACGGGGTTGGCAGCGGGGGCTGTTCCCGGCAGTTGGGCTTCCGGTAGGTCGTTGGCTTGGCGCGTGCGTTCTAGGTCTTGAACCATAAGTCCTCAGTCTCTCTTCTCGGTGGTGGACACTACATACAGCGGATAATCTACGGTTAGAGAAAATCATAGCGCTATAGGTGGAAAAAGGATGATCTTATGATGAAGAGGTCAGAATCTCAATCTAGTAAAGATAGGACTTACGCAAGAGTCATTGTCAGAGACGGGTTTTTGAGTTGCTGACAGAGGTAGTCGTCGAGCAAACCGTGTTTGAGTTGATAAATCGTTTGCCCTGCTTGTTTGGCAAGATGATTGAGCCTGACCCAAACCAGAAAAGCACAACCAATATGATTGCGCTGAATCCGTGCCTTGCGGCACTGGCAAGCCTCTAAACCAGTAACCTGTTTGCCTTCGCGGTGCAATTGCTCAATCTTCCAACGGAAGCCACACGCCTGTTGGGTTGCCTGGGTGGAATCTTGAGTCAAATCGTTGGTGACAACGAAGTCCGTGCGGTGGGTAGACACCACAACCCGGAAACACTGCACCTTGTGGTCTTTCGGAAACCCTTTGAGTTTGATCAACTTGCCGTGTTCGAGTTCGTTTGGATGCCAATCGAGCGAATCGACTCGTCGGTAGGGCTGTTGTCCGACTGAATCATCAACTTGACGATTGTCTTTAAGCGGGCAATAGTAAACCTTTTCCAACGACTCAATGAACAACATCAGGTCTTTGGTTGCATACCAGGTGTCCATCAGCACCGCTCGAAACGGTAATTGCTTGTGATAGACCGTGTGACTCAACATCTCGCGGACATGGTCAAGCTTGCTTTTGCCGTCTCCATCGGGGTCGTAGATGCGGTAGTCAATCAGCCAGAATTGGTCGAGTTCAGGATTGACGTAAATGCATGTCACCACTCCAATCCCTTTGATCACTCCATGAGCATTGCCACTGTACTGCCGCCGGACTAACTCAATCGCAAACGAGTGCTGCTTGTCGAGCACTGTATCGTCAAACACTACATATCCGCTTGTCGTCTCCACAACCTGACCCGCCACATTCTCCCACACTAAGCGCGGGGTGATCTTCTCCCCTCCTAGATACCGATTAATCTGGTCATGGGAGAACCGCTCACTATGGTCGCCAAAGTGGGTCAAGGTATAGTTGATTTGGCTAACGAGCAAATATTGGCAGTAATCGAGCCGAGTAACGGAGTCTTTCATACCTTGACTCTAGCGATTTTTCGCTTCCTTGAAGGGTCCCTCTCGCTTCTTGCTGCGTAAGTCCTACCAAACTTGCTTTATGCCGAAAGCTGCCTCCCTGTATTGGTTTGCAGAAATAAGTCCTATTATCTGAGCCATCAGTTGTGAATCAACGGGGCTTCCAGGATGCAGGATATGGCCATTACTCAAAATAGATAGATGGCTCAAAGATTCATCCCATACCGGCCACATCTCCCCCTCAAACTCCAAGGGGCGTTTTTCCAAATGAGCGTCATTTATAAGATTTGACATCAGAAGAAAGCCAAAAACACGCTGTTGTTTATCTTTCCGTTGAGCAGGTGGGAAAGCATCTAGCATAGATCCACAAACCTCATTCCAGATTAGATAAAAACGCGCTATGTAGTTCCGGTGATTGTAGGCTTTGCACTCCTTCAGCGTTCCATACAAGCTAATTGTGTGAACTGCTAAGAAGTCGTTTCTTAGATCAAGCTCACCCATTCGTTCCTGCCCGAAACTTTCATGAGTAATTTTTAGCCGCCTTACATCCTCGTGATGTTTTAATCCTTGGGGAGAGTGAGCAACATCATGGAACAGAAAGACAAGCAAAGCGTAAACCCTCCATTCCTTGGGAACCATTCTCACTAAATTGATAGCAGTTTCCCTATTCAAGCTAATTGTTCGGTTCACATCATCCGCCCGAAAGCTAGGCCCTTCTCTGCCTAATGATTCAAGAATGATTCCTCCTTGGTAGTGCGCTAACGGCACTGTAATGTTCTCTGTTCGAGGATCAGTGTTTGACAATGTACGAGACAACCGAAGCAGATCTTGAACCTTTGCATTAACAGGCTGCATAAGAGCCTCAACCGCTGCTTCCTGCCGTTGTTTGTGTTCTGGATTAGCAGTAGAGCGAGAAACTGAGGAAATTTCTTGGTTACTGTATGTGCGAAAGAAGACTGGATTAGCCGCAGGAGCAGTTTTGGGCATCTGATAATCTTGGCAGCCACGTTCGAGATCGTAAACCATAGGTTGTCTCTATAGTGTGAAAAGAGCAAAAGTTGACTGAGCTACCCCTATTGGTAGCGTCCTTTTATTGGGAGACATAATACTATCCTAAATGCTGAGAAAGCGTCAGGTGAAAAAACTGCTCTCATGCAGGGGTAAAATCATTTCCAGGTTTCAGCCTGTTAATTTCGTCAGGTAAAATCACGCTGGTTGCTCTGGCACCTTTGCTGGCTTGAAGCTGTCCTGTCGGAAGGGGTAGTCTTCTGGGTTTTGTAGCCAGGAATACGGTTACACCGCTGTGCTCAATTTTATGGTGCAATTAGGCAAAGCCAGTTTGGAATTTAGGGTAAAGATACCAATGCAAACTCATTATTCGGTCGCAATTGTGGGCGGCGGTCAGGCGGGATTGTCGATGAGCTATTGCCTGAAAGAACGCAACATTGACCATATTGTGTTTGAGAAAAACCAAATTGGCGATTCGTGGCGCTCGAAACGGTGGGATTCGTTTTGTTTGGTGACTCCAAATTGGCAGTGTCAGCTACCCGGATTCCAGTATCCCGGCAGCGATCCGCACGGCTTCATGCAGAAAGACGAGATTGTCCAGTATATCGAAGACTATGCTTGCTCGTTTGCGCCGCCCATCCAGGAAGGTGTTGAAGTGTCGGGAGTTCGCAGGTTGGAGGCGCAGGGCGTTTTTGAGTTGACAACTTCGATGGGAGTGTTCACCGCCGATCAGGTTGTGATTGCCACTGGCAGCTATCATTTGCCCAAAGTTCCCAAAATTGCTGAGCGGTTGCCTGCCAACATCATGCAGCTTAACTCGTCAGAATATCGCAATCCGCAGGCTTTGCCGGATCGGGCAGTGCTGGTGGTGGGTACGGGGCAGTCGGGCTGTCAAATTGCCGAAGATTTACATCTCGCCGGAAAGCAGGTGCATTTGTGTGTGGGAGGCGCACCCCGCTCGCCGCGTCGCTATCGGGGCAAAGATGTGGTGGATTGGCTCGATCAGATGGGCTATTACGATCTGGCGATTGACGAGCATCCGCAGAAAGAAAAAGTGCGAGCGAAGGCAAATCATTACGTGACCGGCCGCGACGGAGGACGCGAAATTGACCTGCGCCAGTTTGCCCTGGAAGGAATGCAGCTACACGGACGCTTGAAGCAGATCAACTCTGCCACGCTGGAGTTTTTCCCCGATTTGAAGCAAAACCTCGATCAAGCCGATGCCGTTGCCGAAAGCATTAAAAAAAGCATTGACGAATTCATTACCAAAAATCAGATCGATGCCCCAACCGAAGCTGAATACAAGCCAGCTTGGGAGCCAGAAGCCGAACTGCTGACGCTGGATTTTGAGCAAGCAAATATCGGAGCCGTGGTTTGGTGTACGGGATACCAGTCTGACTTCCGCTGGGTCGAAATTCCGGTGTTCGATGGCAAAGGCTATCCCGGTCACGAACGCGGCGTCACGAACATCTGGGGGCTGTACTTCCTGGGACTGCCGTGGCTCTATACCTGGGGGTCAGGGCGCTTTTCCGGCATTGCGCGAGATGCCACCTATCTAGCCGACTACATCACTGCCCGCAAAAAAGTTTCCCATTCCAATGCGTGGAGCGTGATCAACGAGTTTTTGTTGGGGTCGTAGCTGATCCGTCGCTCACGGTTAGAATACAAAGCATGTGTTTCATACGCCTATGACTCTGACCCTGAAACTGCCACCAGAATTAGAACAATATCTCATCCAGGAAGCCAATCAGCATGGGCTTTCTGTAGAAGCATTGGCGTTGCAGCTTTTGTCGAATTCTATCTTGCTGAAGCACAAGCAAACTGAGGCGGTCGCCCTCCTTCAGTCTTGGATAGCGTGATATAGCTCCCTACCAGAACCCTTACAGCTTACGTTTTTGCAATAGCAGCATAACACAGTATCTGAGGTGAACCATGAATGCACAACTGATGATTCAACCCTCCTCTTTTATTGATGGTGGAATTCAGATCAAGCCAGTTCGAGGATTGTTCTTATTCAAATTTAGTGAAGACTTGCAAGAGCGCCTAGAGAGCATGAATCAGAAACAGCGAGAGTCACAGTTGACACCCGATGAAGAAGTAGAACTGACTGGAATTTTAGAACTCGACCGGATTTTCACATTGCTCAATGCAAAAATTATTGCTGAGTCTGCTTAGGTATGACGGTTTCAAAAGAGATCCGGCAACAGGTTCGAGAAAGGGCTAATTATCTGTGTGAATATTGCCACTCTTTAGAAGAAGCCAGTGCAGCCCGGTTTGAAATTGATCACATCCAGCCGCGATCGCTTGGAGGGACAGATGTATTTGAAAATTTGGCATTGGTATGTCAACGATGTAATAGCTACCGTTACAACTTCACGGAAGGAATTGATCCAGAGTCCCAAGTTCCGATTACGTTGTTTAACCCACGGTTACATCAGTGGAATGAGCATTTTGCTTGGGAGAAGGGCGGTTTAGTGATTCGAGGCAGGAGTTCAATGGGGCGTGCAACGTGCGATCGCTTAGATTTGAATGACCAGAAGCATAATGAGGGAGCAATTGTTAAAGCCCGTCGTCTGTGGATTCAGGGCGGTTGGCATCCACCATCCGATGATGCTATTGAATCCTAACAGCTAACAAACTCAGACGAACGGGTGGTTGTGACGGTATAACAATGCGGAATAACAATTTGTTGGTGTAGACCGCCGAGAGGTTATCTGCCACCGCACAACTTCACCAGTAGCCTGCTTCGTCCTTGGTCGAGGCAGTATACCAAGGTTGGTTGTCAGTGCCTAAGAATCAGTCATTTTAGAGTTGTCCATAGCATAATAAAGTATTAGTGCAACCAGAAAAATTTCAAAAATGCTAAGAAAAGACGGGAAAAAACTTGAGGAGCTTGTTGATGAACTTGAGAAGATTGTGGCAAGAGCCGGGAAAACCGTAGAAGTCAATAAACGTTTTTATGATGATCAAGGTGTTCAAGTAGCTGAATTTGATATATTTATCACTTTTTCATCAGATCTAGGTGATCACAAGTGGCTAATTGAATGCCGTGATCGTCCTTCTCAAGGTGCTGCCCCCGGAAGCTGGATAGAACAACTCATTGGGCGGAAATTTTTGCACCAATTAGATCGTGTCATTGCTGTCTCAACGACAGATTTTTCTCCTGGGGCAAAACACTGGGCAGAGGAAGGAAATATCGAATTAAGAACGGTCAACCAAGTAGAAACGCCAGAAAGCTGGCTATGTAATGCTGTAACTTTCCTGAACAAAACAGGTACTTTTAATAATTGCAAAGTAAACTTACTCAATAGAGGATTAGAGCAGAGCTATATTGACAATATTGTAGAAAATATGCCGTCTAATATGGACGAGATACTCATATCTTTTTGAGAAAATAGATACTCGTCTACTTCCAAGAGAGTTGTTTCAAAACCTTTGCTTTGATGATAAAAATGCGATTTATAAAGATATAGCTCCTGGAACGTCTAAATCGATTCATATCACTTGTCCTCCTGACCTCGAAAGAACTGGACTGATGTTCAGCAATTCTAAATTCAAAACTAAGGGGAATTAGCCGTTTGAGCAGGTGGAGGGCCGCAGAGCATAAAATCCAGCAGGTGCTGCCAACTTTCAAACCAGAGGTATTGGGTCAGCGCCAGAATATCTT
>JAAUQT010000123.1 GCA_012033495.1 Cyanobacteria bacterium RM1_2_2
ATTACGTTCAACCCACCGCTTCGACTGCGTTCAACCCACCGTTCGATTACGTTCAACCCACCGTTCGACTGCGTTCAACCCACTGTTCGACTACGTTCAACCGATTGAATGCTGAAGGGTTGCGCGTTGAGCGGAGCCGAAACGCATCTCACCGTTCATTTTGTCCATTGACTGAGCGGCTACATGTAGCAAAACCTGCGATTTTTGTTGCATCTGATACACCACTGTTCCTGGTATGCGGTGATTCTTGTATGCAGTAACCTATTCTATCGATTTTTTGAAAGGCGGCTTGGACTTGCTAGCGTGGGCGCAGCATTCTGAGGGTTGAGCTTTAAGTTTTATTTCTAGCTTTGTTGTAGTGTTCTGGGTCTGTAAGGTCAATCTTTTCGTATTCATAGTTTCCGTATTTTGTGTTCAAAATCGATCAACGGGGGCAAATCTTATGGATTCAGTCGAACAAATTGAATTAGCGAACTCCCTTTATCCAGTTGCAGCCTCTCAGAATCATGCGGGTCATACGCTGGCATTGGAGCAGATTGTGCACCGCTTTGGCGAAATGATTGCCCTAAAAGACATCAACCTCAACATTCGTCCTGGTGAATTTGTTTCGTTGTTGGGGCCAAGTGGTTGTGGCAAGACAACATTATTGAGGATCATTTCTGGATTCCTCAAGCCTTCATCCGGACAAATTCGGATTGATGGTCAACCCGTTGTAGAACTTTCGCCAAATCAGCGTGGTGTTGGGATTGTGTTTCAAAACTATGCGCTGTTTCCCCACATGACTGTTTGGGATAATGTGGCTTATGGGTTACGCGCCAAGCGGGTTCCAAACGGCAAAGTGAATACAAAAGTTGGAGAAATGCTGGAATTGGTGCAGCTTGGACATCTGGCAAAACGCTATCCGAGCGAACTTTCGGGAGGACAACAGCAACGAGTGGCAATTGCCCGCGCCCTCGCAGTTGAGCCGAAGCTGATGCTCTTGGATGAGCCGTTTAGTGCGTTAGACAAAAACCTGCGTCTAGATATGCAAATTGAAATTCGGCGTCTGCTCAGCAAGCAAGGCGTGACGGCAATTTTAGTAACGCATGACCAGGAGGAAGCGATGAGTATGTCCGACCGGATTGCGGTCATGTCGCAGGGCGAAATTCATCAGTTTGACGCACCTAGCCAGATTTACGATCAGCCAGGAACGCTGTTTGTCAGCACGTTTGTGGGTACTTGCAATCTGCTTCCGGCAAAGGTGATTGGACGGGATGCGGCAGGCTGTTTGGTGCAGGTTGCAGGCGGTAGGCTGTTGGTGGCTCCTCAGCCAAGTTTGCAGGGAGAGGAACTACTGTTGGCAATTCGCCCCGAAAATCTGCGCATCCAAACCCAACCAAGCACTCATCGCTTGGCAGGTACGGTAGAGCTATGCCTGCCGCTGGGTTCAGTCATGGTGTATGAAGTGCAAATTGCGTTGGATACCAAAATCAAAGTAACGCAACCTCGGATTCCGGGCATTCCTCCTTTTGAGCCAGGCGACGACATTTACCTAGAGCTAGTGGCTCCTCAGGCATGTTCGTTGTTTCCTGCTCAAACTTAATCCTGTTAGTGTTCACTAGAGCATTAGTATTTCTATTTCTAGGCTGTTGTCAACGTTTGGAGACTTGAGTGATGGATCATTACATGAAGCGTCGCACTTTTCTGGGCGGCAGTTTTGCCACAGGGCTAGCCCTAGCAGGTTTGAATGCCTGTGCAAACCAGTCTGAATCTACAGTAGATGGCTCGCAGTCTGGTGCAGCCCAAGGCGGTAGGCTGGTCGCTGCGACCTATCAGGGCAACTGGGAAGAGGCGCATCGTAAAATTTTGGTGCCCGCGTTCAAAAAAGCAACGGGAGCCGATGTAACGCTGGTGCCCATGTTTGCTGTCGATCAGGTCGCTCGTTTGCAGGCTGCGGGTGCAACAAATTCTCCGTTTGATGTGGCAATTCTTGACCCTGGGCCGTTGATTACGGCTCCAAAGGATGTGGTTCTCCAGCCCTTTCCAGCAGAAGTGAGTAAGAACTTCAAGGATGTTTTGCCGCGCTATCAAAACGCAGGCGGTTCGGGCAACTGGGGCCCAATAATTGGACTTCAGTTTGTCGGCATTGCCTATAACCCTAAGAAAATTACCACACCTCCTACGTCTTGGGCGGATTTGTGGAAGCCAGAATATAAGGGGCGAGTGGGCATCACCAATATGAGCAGCACGCTGGGGACGGGCTGGATGGTAGAAATTGCTAAGATGCATGGCGGCAGTGAAGCGGATTTGGAACCCGCGTTTAAGGCGGTGAAAGAGCTAGTCCCCAACTTGGCAGCCGTTGCGCCTAACTTAGGTGCGCTGGGAACCTTGTTTCAGCAGGGCGAAATTGATATTGGGCTACACAACCTCAGCAGCATTGCGCTTTTGCAGAGTAAAGGGGTTGACGTAGACTGGGTGATTCCCAAGGAGGGCAGCTATGCCTTTGGGGCTTCGATGCATGTGGTGAAGAATCCGGCGAATGTTGAACTGGCGGCTGCTTACATTGATGCGGCTCTGAGTACAGAAGTGCAAACGGCAATGGCAGAGGCTCCTTACTACATTGCTCCTGTGAACAAAAACGCGCCCTTGACCGGAATTTTGGCAGAAAAGATTGCGACTAATTTTGATGATTATGAGAAGTATATTTATCAAGATTGGGAAACCATCAGCAAGAAGCGAAATGAATGGATCGAGCGATTCAATAAAGAAGTGACGGTTTAGATTTGTTTAGCGTTTCGGTGACGCCGCTAGAGCAGAAGCATTAGGCAGTATTTAATCAACTGTATCCACGTGAGGGAACTTTAAGGATGTCAAATCGTGAAATGATGCGGATGAGCCGCCGTGCTCTCTTGGGTGCGGCTGCATTTACCGGAGCGGGAATCATCCTGAAGGGCTGTGCGAATACTGGGAATACCAGCAGTTCAGCAGAAAGTTCAGAGACGGCAGCTAGCCCAACGGCAGGCGGTAAGCTGATTGCCACCACTCTGCCCGGATCGTGGGAGCAGTTTAACCGCAGCATTGTTGTGCCTCAGTTCAGTTCAACGACGGGCGCAGAGGCGGCTTTAGTACCGTTGGTTTCTGCTGATCAGGTGGCAAAACTGCAAGCTTCTCCCAATAGCCCGCCGTTTGATGTGGTGTCGCTCGATTCGGGCGTATTTGAAGGAGCGCCGAAGGAAGAGTTGTTTCAGAAACTGCCTGTTGAGAAGCTCAAACATTACAGTGAGTTGGCGGATCGATTTCAGCAGCCAGACACTTGGGGCCCGTTGATTGGTGTGCAGGCGGTGGGTATTGCCTATAATCCCAAGGTGGTGACAACGCCGCCCGACTCTTGGGAAGCGCTGTGGGATGAGAAGTATAAAGGGCGGGTTGCTTTGATGTCGATGAAAAATAACCATACGATTGGCTTCATGCTGAAGGTGGCGGAAATGAACGGGGGTGGTGTAGGCAACCTCGATCCGGCGTTTGCAGCAATCAAGCAACTGTCTCCTAATCTGGCGGGCGTGGTAGCGAATGCAGGGGCAATGATTACGCTCTTCCAGCAGGGTGAGGTTGATATCGCGCCGCACGATTTGAACAGCGTCAAATTGCTTCAGTCGAAGGGGGTCGATATTGACTGGGTGATGCCGAAAGAAGGCGGTTTTGCCCTGACTCCAATGATGAGCATTGTGAAGAACCCAACTGCCAGCGTGGATTTAATTGCAGCCTACATCGATGCTGCGATTAGCCCGGAGGTGCAAACCCAAATGACGGAAACGAACTTCGTTTTGCCGACGAACAAAAATGTGGCGTTGCCCGAATCCGTTACCCAGAAACTAGGGAGAAATCTAGACGAGATTTTTGCCAAACTAGAATTTCCGGACTGGGCAACCATCAACCAAAAGCGCACCGAATGGGTTGAAGAGTTTGATAAAACGGTGCAGGCATAACCAGAATTAGCTTTTGATTATGGAGGCGATATTTTTGCCATGACCGCCAAACTATTTTCACCGAAAGAATGGCAGTTAACATTACCCCTTGCATTCTTTCTGCATTTGTTTTACATTGCACCGCTGGCAGTTTTGTTGGCTTCTAGCTTTCAGCAGGCTGTTGGCGTTCCGGGGTTCTCGCTGGCGCAGTACGGTGAATTCTTCCGTGACTCAACCAATCTTAAAGTCTTGACGGATACATTCCTTCTGGGTTTGCAGGTGACGTTGGCTTGTTTATTTTTTGGTTATCCAGTTGCCTATGTTTACAACCGTGTAACAGGTATCTGGAAGAGCGTGATGACTTTCCTGATTCTGCTGCCTTTGCTGACCAGTGCCGTCGTTCGGACGTTTGGCTGGGTAGTCATTTTGGGCAAGCAGGGCTTGATCAACTCTGCCTTACAAGGGTTGGGAATCATTCCTGAGCCGGTTAAGCTACTGTTTACGCATCACGGTGTCACGATTGCTATGACGCAGATTCAGCTTCCACTCATGATTCTGCCAATTGTTGCCTCTCTGTCACAAATCGACTCGCGCTTGCTGGCAGCGTCTGCGAGTTTGGGCGGTGGCGCTTGGCGAACATTCTGGAAAATTGTCTTCCCCTTGACGTTACCTGGAATTATTTCTGGCTGTCTGCTTGTGTTTGCCATTACCGTTAGCTCTTTTGTGACTCCTTCAATTATTGGCGGCGGGCAAATCATGTATATGCCAACGTTGATTTATCAGCAAGGCGTTGTGCTGCTGAATGGGCCCTTTGCTGCCGCGATCTCGGCAATTTTGCTGGTAATGGTGCTAGCCGTTGTTGTAGGACTCAGCATTTTGGGTCAGAAAAGCCGAACCTATATTCGTTGATATGCTCGGTTTCATCACAGTAGGAAGAGCAGAGCTAGCTAGCTAGCTTCCCTTTCATTTACTTATTCCATTTGCTAATTACCCATGTCATCCTTAACCCCTAGCCTTGTTAAACCCCAATCCGACTCGCTAGAAAAAATCGATCGGTTGTCCTTCAATTGGATCATGTGGGGAATCGCAATTTTTAGTCTGCTTGTCCTCACGTTACCAACGTTGATTGTGTTGGTTGCCTCCCTCAACTCTGCCCAAACTCTGCGTTTTCCTCCCCCTGGGCTGTCTTTGCAGTGGTATGCAGCCCTGTTCGATTATCCAGAGCTTTGGACGGCAGCAGTAACCAGCTTTCAGACGGCCCTTTGGACAACGGCAATTTGTGTGGTGTTGGGCGTTTCTGCCTCGATAGCGATGGCAGGTAGCCGCGCTCGCTGGGTATCTGCAATGGATGCTCTCGTGATGTCTCCTTTAGCCTTACCCGGTATTGCCGTTGGTTTAGGCATTCTTACTTTCTTCAGCATGATTGGATTAAGGCTGTCAATTATCACGTTGGTGATTAGCCATGTTGTGATCTGCATTCCCTATGTCGTTCGGACAACGTTGGCGAGTTTAACTCAGCTAGGTGGAGGACTGAGAGAAGCTTCGACGGTGCTGGGGGCAGGGCCCGTTTACACCTTCTTTCATGTCACGTTGCCGTTGATTAAACAAGGTGTAATCACAGGTTCGTTTATGGCATTCCTTAGTTCGTTTGACAATATCACCGTGTCTCTATTTTTGTCAGATGCTCGTACAGAAGTTTTGCCGATTCGGATGTGGTCGATGATTGAAAACGATCTGGATGTGCGAGCGGCTGCCATCTCTGGAATTTTGATTCTCATCACAGCGCTATTGATGATTTTGATGGAGCGTCTTTCGGGACTATCTAAGTTTTTGGTCAAATCCTAAGTAGCTGGGCTTGATTCAGCTAAAAGTAGGGTTAGGGAGTGCAAAGGGCTTGTCCCCTGCTGGAAGCGCAGCCCCCAAACCCCTGCTATCCTATCAATAATTTCACTTGCCTACTGAGGAGGCATCGGGGGGGAGGCAATGATGGCGGGCGGAATTTCAGTTCATGCCGTTGATGTAACGCGCGGATTACCTGCGACTGGGTTAAAGGTTGTGATCTTTCGAGTGAAGGATTCGCATCATCAAATTGCTGAAGGACTACTAACGTCGCAGGGTACGTTGGATCACTCGATTGTGAACGGCGAGAAAGTGGAATCTGGCATCTATGAAGCGGTGTTTTATATTGGTGATTTTTATCGCCAGCTTGGTTATCCGCTGCCCGATCCGCCGTTTCTAGATGTCGTACCTTACCGATTTGGGATTGGCGACGCTGAACAACACTATCACCTGCCGCTGAAATTTTCCCCTTGGGGGTTTTCTCTGTTTCGAGGTGGCTGATTAAGTGCCTGAGATCATTCTCTAGCCTAGGATTGGGCTGCTTTCACCCAGCGAATGACCGTGTTGTGATTCACGCCTGTCATTCGTTCAATTTCACGAAAGCCACTGCCATTGCGATGTAGAGCGATACAGTGTTCCCGCATTTCAGGGGAATATCGATGATTTTCATAGGTGCTGAGAAACTGGCGGCCACAGTTGCGACACACATAGTTTTGCTTATGGTTTTGGTTACTTCCGCGCCGTCCGTTGCGGTTAACTGCCTCTGACTGACAGTGCGGGCATTGAATTGGCAATAGAGCCTCTGTTTGGGATGGAACAGTCAGCTCGTACTGTTGAAAGATGTGAGTAATGCGTTGCTGGCTTGCTTTGAGATGCACAGTGATTGACTGAACTGCTGTTTCAGCGTCCCGATTAGCAATGGCTTCGTAGATTTGGCAATGCTCAGCATGAATCTTAATCACGTCTGGGGTATCGCTCAGAGTTTGAATTCTCAGCAACCGCGTTTGACTCGAAAGCTGTTCAAGCAATGGCACTAACCACGGATTATCTGAACTTTGGGCAATCAGGCGGTGAAAGCGAAAGTTGAGATCAAGCAGGCGATTTTTGCGATTTTCCTCGGTTTGCTTCTCCAAATTTGCTGATTGTACAACTATCTGCTCAAGATCCTGAAGCTGTGCGTTGGTGGCATGTTCGCAGGCTCCCATTACGGCTAGCTGCTCTAGAGCAATGCGGCAGTCATATAGTTTAATTGCGTCGTGGAGTGCAGGTTTGGTGACGTAGATGCCGCCATTGGAGTCAGAAGTGAGCAGCTTTTCCTGTTGTAGCCGCCGGATGGCTTCGCGGATGGGTGTTCTGCTCATCTGAAAACGCTCTGCTAGCTGCGTTTCAATCAATCTTTCTTGGATGTCAATTTCGCCTGCTAGAATTGCCGAGCGTAGCGTCAAGTAGGCCTGCTCATACAGAGTTTTTCGTGGGGGTAGCCTTTGAAGACTCATCAATGTCATGCCATTTTGAGTTTTGAATTTGCGTTCGCGCAGCGTTGCGCTAGCAACTTTTGGATTGGGGAAGCTTGGCGCAGCAAGAGTTTCAGTTTTGTAAGAGTACATCCATTATTTTTCTCAAGCTAATAGATTGAATTGCGCCGCTCTTTTAAGTCTATTTCCACCTCACGTCTTTTTCAAAATATATTCTATAAATCACCATTCTAATCCGTTTGATTTTAATATTGTTTAAATCTACTTCTGCTTAATGTATTCTCTATCGTGATGATTCTCAAAAAATGTACGACTTGACACAATCCGTTCTGTACTATCTTTATACCTTATATATGTGTTCTATACATTCAAACCGTCGATTGTGTGAAATAATTGAACTAGATCAGCAGATGGCTGCCGCTCATAGAATGATTAGGTAAGGATATATAGCTCCTGTTGCTCCAATAGTATAGATTTTTGCATTGACTTCAGAAAGCATGACGCGTGGCTCAGCGAATTCTTCTAGGAATGTTAACTCCTTCTTCTAACACGGTTTTGGAACCTGTCACCAGTGCCATGCTGTTCAATTTGTCGGAGGTTTCGGCACACTTCGGGCGATTTCCAGTGACAGAAATTTCGCTGCGGCAAGAGGCATTAAATCAGTTCAACCCCATGCCCTTTTTAGATGCGGCTAGGCTGCTTGCTGATGCCAAAGTGAGCGTGATTGGTTGGAGCGGCACGTCCGCAGGTTGGTTAGGATTTGAGACTGATCGGCAGCTTTGCCATCAGATCACAACTGCAACCGATATTCCAGCCACCACGTCAGTATTAGCCATTGCCGAGATTTTGCGTCGAAAGCAGATGACTCAAGTGGGTTTGGTGACGCCCTATCTCAGCGATGTGCAAGAGCGAATTTTGGTGAATTTTGCTGACGAGGGCTTTCACTGCGTTTCTGAACAACATCTCAATCTTTCTAATAATTTCTCCTTTTCAGAAGTGGCTGCCGATAAGTTAGCTTCCCTAATCCGCGCCGTTGCCGCTGACCAACCGCAGGTAATTCTCACCTTTTGCACGAACCTTTGCGCTGCGCCGCTGGTGGCTGAACTAGAGCAGGAGCTTAGCATTCCCATTTATGACACGATTGCTGCCGTTGTTTGGAAATCGCTTCAGGTAGCGGGCGTTAACCCGAATCGAGTGGAAGGTTGGGGCAGTTTGTTCGCAGGTTGACTAGATTGCAGATTGGCTAGATTGCAGGTTGACTAGATTGCAGGAAGCACCTATGGCAGAATTTGATCTAGTGATCCGTAACGGGCAGGTGGCAACTGCTGCTGTGATGCACTGCGATATTAGCGTCAAAGATGGTCGGATTATTGCCCTCGCTGTTGCCCTCGCTGTTGCCCTCGCTGTTGCCCTCGCTGCCGCACTAGACGACACACCCTATGAAAGCAGGACGGTTCAGGGCTATCCCGAAATTACCCTATCGCGGGGAGAGGTGGTCTACCGTCAGGGCGACCTGATCGCCGAGCGGGGACGCGGACAGTTTTTGCCCTGTGCAACGTCTCTTGCCTGCCCTAAGGTGACGATATGACAGCCATTCACCAAATTTCCGCCGTTCAGCTTGCCGCAGCGATTCGAGCCAAACAAATTAGTGCCGTTGAAGCAGTGACAGCCAGCGTTGCCCAAATTGACCGACTTAACCCTACCCTAAAGGCGATCATGACTCTCTGCCGCGAACGAGCTCAAGCCGAAGCCAAAGCCGCAGACCAAGCCTTGGCACAGGGCGAAATCCAAGGTGCGCTGCATGGCGTTCCGTTTACGGTTAAAGACCTGACGGCAACGGCTAGAATTCGCACTACCTATGGTTCGCTGATTTACCCGGATCATGTTCCTCAGAAAGACGAAATTTGCGTGGCTCGACTGCGAGCAGCGGGTGGCATTTTGATCGGTAAAACCAATACGCCTGAATTCGGTATGGGAGCACACTGCACCAACGCGCTGTATGGGCCAACGTCCAACCCTTATGATCTAGACCGCAGTTCGGGTGGGTCGAGTGGCGGCGCAGCGGTGGCAGTGGCAACAGGCATGGGCTATCTGGCGCAAGGCACGGATATGGGCGGGTCTTGCCGTACACCTGCCAGCTTTTGTGGTGTGGTGGGGTTGCGCCCCGCAGTCGGACGGATTCCGCGCCGCCGTAAGCCTCTACTTTGGGACTATTTGGATACTGACGGAATTTTGGCGCGTTCGGTGGAAGACGCCGCCTTGATGCTGTCAGTGATGGCAGGGGCAGATCAGCGCGATCCGCTGTCGATTGGGAATGTCTCCTGGAAACTGCCAAACTGGTCGATGCTCCAGCCGCCGCTGCGGGTGGGATTCAGTCTGGATTTGGGAACTGCGGTTATTGACGCCGAAGTTGAAGCGGTGTTTCGTCAAGCGATTGAGCAGGTTGCTCCTTTATGTCAGCGAATCACTGAAGCGCATCCAGACTGTGCAAGAGCGCAATCGGCGTTTGAAACGTTGCGAGCTGCTACATTACGCCATAAGCAAAAGCAACATTACCAGAAATATCACCATCTTTTATCGGAAAGCGTTCGCTGGAATATCGAGCGTGGTGACGGCGTTTCAGCCGCTGACTTATTGCAAGCCGAAGCCGATCGGGATCAGCTATATCTGAATTTTCTTAACTTTTTTGAAGATTTTGATATTCTTGCTACCGTTAGTTCTAGTGTTCTACCATTCCCTCACACACAAGCAGAAATATTGGAAATTAATGCCAAACCGCTTCATAGCATGATCGATTACTTGAAAATCACCTACACCATTTCTTTGACTGGATTGCCAGCCGTTTCAATTCCCTGCGGCCGGACGGCATCCGGGCTGCCTGTCGGGATGCAGCTTGTCGGCAAACCCCAAGGTGAGGCAGCGCTGCTTCAAGTTGCCCATCGGCTGCAAGAAGAGCTTGGCTGGCGACATCGTTGGCGTGAGGAGCATTAGCATTGGTGTAAGGGCTGCTGGAACCCTGCATGAGACAAGTGACTGAGGAGTTTGCATCCTCGTTCATCTCTGCTTATCTCTGCTAAAGCAGCTTGCTGTGATTTTGGGGGTTACATCGGTGGTGAGATAATGATAGCCTCATAGTATCTGTGGGCATCTTAGACAGTAGTTTGTCTGACCTCATTCTCATCCTACAGACGATGACTCCATTTAACCTAAATCAACCGCATCTAACTCAATCCTATTCCATTCATTCAACTGGCAGAACGCTACCCTTGAGGGGGCTATTGGTGATTCCATTTGTGCTGCAAATTTTCGCGGCGGTGGGATTGGTGGGATATTTTTCGTTCCGAAGTGGGCAGCAGGCAGTCAACGATCTGGCAGTAGAGTTAAGTGAAGAGGTCGGCGACCGAACGAAGCAGCAGGTTTTGAACCGCCTCGACCGGGAAGCCGTCGTTTTAGAAACCGTTTCCGAAGTGATGGAAAGCGGGCAATTAGATTTGAACAATCAGCTTGCAATTGAACAATATTTGTGGCGGTTGGTGAACCAAGATTTGGTGATCGCGATTAGCCTGGCCCTTCCCGATGGCAGTTCTACCCTAGTGGAGCGGTTAGCAAATGGAGATCTGATGGCGCGAGCGGGTGTTGCTGCCACCGTGCCTGAGCGAGGGGTTTATCGTTTGGATCAGCAAGGTGAACGGGCGGCGCGAGTCAGTGAGGATGAATTTGATCCACGCACTCGCCCTTGGTATCAAGCTGCCGTCGCTAAACAAGGGGCTGGCTGGACTTCCTTTTTTGTCAACGTCTCGAATGATTCAGCGATTACAACCAGCTTGACGCGCTCGCTCTATTCCGAGAGTAACCAATTGCTCGGTGTCAGTGCGACCCGCTTTGAGGTGGGGCAAATTCATGACTTCCTCAAAACCATCGAAGTCGGGAAGACGGGGAAGGTTTTTATCATGGAGCGGTCGGGAAATCTGGTGGCCAGTTCTGTGATTGCTCAACCTTTTGTTATTAAAGGAAAGAACTTAGAGCGGATCTCAGCCGTGAATTCTGAAGATCCGATGATTCGGACATCGGCTCAGCACCTCACTCAACAGTTTGGCGACTTTAGCAGCATTCAGCAAAGCCAGTCGGTCAGTTTCGATGTGGAAGGACAGCGGCAGTTTGTTCAGGTTGTGCCGATTCAAGATGCGCGAGGGATCGATTGGTTGGGGGTGGTGGTGGTGCCAGAGTCAGACTTCATGGAACAAATCAACAACAACACACGTACAACACTGCTTTTGTGCGCCAGTACGCTGTTGGTAACGACCCTGTTAGGCTGGTATACTTCCCGCTGGATTACTCAACCCTTGAGGCGATTAAGCCAAGCTTCGGAAGCAATTGCCAACGGCGATCTCGATCAAACCATTGAATCGGCTAGTGTGAGAGAATTGGGAGTGCTGGCTTATGCTTTTAACCGCATGACCCAACAGTTGCGCGATTCGTTTACAGCGCTGCAAAAATCAAACGAGGAACTCGAACATCGGGTGGCAGAACGCACGGTTGAACTTCAGCAAGCCAAAGAAGAGGCAGATAACGCGAACCAAGCCAAGAGCGAATTTTTGGCAAATATGAGCCATGAACTTCGCACTCCACTCAACGGCATTCTGGGGTATGCTCAAATCCTCAGTCGCTCGAAAGCCTTACCCGAAAAAGAACGGCATGGAATCAACATCATTCACCAGTGCGGCTCTCATTTGCTGACGTTGATCAACGATGTGTTGGATCTATCCAAAATTGAAGCTCGCAAACTAGAGTTGTCCTATGAGGCGCTACACTTCCCATCGTTCTTGCAAGGCGTTGTAGAAATCTGTCGGATTCGGGCAGAGCAAAAAGGCATTGATTTTGTCTACCGTCCAGCCGACAATTTGCCGGAAGGTATTGCTGCCGATGAAAAACGCCTGCGTCAAGTGCTGCTGAACTTAATCGGTAACGCTATTAAATTTACCGATCACGGCACCGTGACTTTTACCGTAGATGCGGTAAGCTACTTTAGCACGATGCCAAGCAATCACGCGAAAAGTAATGCTGTTGACTGTAAAAAACAAACTGTTTGTCAAGCGCGGTTTGCGATCGCAGATACTGGCGTTGGGATCGCGGTTGACCAACTCGAAGCTATTTTTCAAGCCTTTGAACAGGTGGGTGATCGGCAACGCCAAACGGAAGGGACGGGTCTAGGGCTGGCGATTAGCCAAAGGATTGTTCAACTGATGGGTGGACAAATCCAGGTTAAGAGCCAACTTGGGGCTGGAAGCGACTTTTTCTTCACCGTGGAATTGCCGATCGCAACGGATTGGGTACAGCAAAACTCTGTCGATCAAGGCAAACAAATTGTGGGCTACAATGGCCCGCCTCGCCGCATTTTGATTGTGGACGATCGGTGGGAAAATCGGAGTGTCCTGCTCCATTTGCTCGAACCGTTGGGCTTTAGGGTGAGCGAAGCCGAAAATGGGCAGCAAGGATTGGAGAAGATGCGTCAAGAGCAATTTGATCTCGTGATTACTGACATCGCCATGCCCATTGTGGATGGGTTTGAAATGTTGCAACAGGTGCGCACTGCCAGTGATTTGCAGCATCAAAAAGTTATCGTTTCTTCAGCATCCGTGGCTCAAGCAGATCGGGAGATGGCTCTGAATGCGGGCGGTGACGATTTCTTAGCAAAACCTGTGGAAGCAAACGAGCTATTCAGCCTCCTCGCCGCTCACCTAGAACTGCAATGGCACTATGAGGACTTGCAGGATAGCCCACTCGCTGAGCAGATGCCGACGATCCATGAGGCTGTGCTTCCTTCCCGTGAGAAACTAGCTGAACTGCTAGAATTGGCCCAACAAGCTAACCTACCAGAGTTGCGAGAGAGAGTTGAGCAGTTGTCTCGTTCTGATCATCGCTATGCTGGCTTTGTGGCTCCAATTTTGCAGTTCGCTAAGCAATTTAAAGCCGAAGAAATCGAGGAGTTGCTAGAACACTACTTGGCACAAGAGGCTGGCACGAGAGGAGAACAGGGTTAAGCCATGTTGAGCTATAACTTGAGCCACAAATTGAGTCATGAACCGAGCCATCAGCGAATTCTGGTTGTAGATGACACGACTGCCAATTTGGAAGTGTTAAGCGAAATGCTGGTAGAGGCTGGCTACTTGGTGGCAACCGCCATTGACGGTGAACGCGCTCTGAAACGAGTGCAAACTCACCCCCCTGACTTGATCCTGCTAGATGTGCAAATGCCTGGAATTAACGGGTTTGAAACCTGCCAACAGTTGAAATCAAATCCGGTTACTGCCAGCATTCCAGTGATTTTTATGACTGCCCTTGCCGATACGGAGAGCAAAGTTGCGGGGTTTGGGCTAGGTGCAGTCGATTACATCACCAAACCCTTTCAGGCTCAAGAGCTTTTGGCGCGGGTTCACACCCATCTGCAACTGCACCATATGACTAAGCATCTGGAACAAATTGTTGCGGAACGGACTCTAGCCTTGCAAACCGCGCTCGATCAATTGCATCAATCTCAACTTCAACTCATTCAAAGCGAAAAGATGTCGGCGTTGGGTAATTTGGTCGCAGGCGTAGCGCACGAGATCAATAATCCATTAGGTTTTTTGGCGGGAAATTTAGCCCCTGCTCAAGACTATATCCATGACTTACTTGAGTTGCTTAACCTCTATCAAGCCGAACTACCGCAGCCCAGTAAAACACTCCGAGCTACGATTGAGAGAATTGATTTAGAATACCTGCGTGAAGATCTGCCAAAACTGCTGGCATCTATGCAAGGTGGAATTGACCGAATTCAACACATCAGCAACAGTCTACGCACTTTTTCGCGGGCAGATAGCGATCGTCCCATTCTCTGTGATATGCATGAAGGCATTGATAGCACCTTGATGATCCTCAAGCATCGGCTCAAGTCGAACGAAAATCGTCCTGAAATTCAGGTAATCCGCAACTATGGAGAAATATCTGAAATAGAATGCTATGCAGGACAACTCAATCAAGTTTTTATGAATATTCTCGTGAATGCAATTGATGCGTTGGAGGAGGCAAGTGAAAAACGCGGTTTTGCAGACCTTGAAGCGAACCCAAATCAAATTATTATTCAGACTCAGCAAAAAGATCAGTGGGTGCAAATCCGAATTTATGATAACGGGATTGGAATGTCGGAAGAGGTGAAGCGAAGGAGCTTCGATCATTTGTTTACGACCAAATTAGTCGGAGAAGGCACCGGGTTGGGACTAGCCATCTCTCGTCAGATTGTGGTTGAGAAGCACAAAGGAACGCTAGAAGTCGAGTCTGAATTAGGCAAAGGAACAGAATTTACGATCCAGATTCCGATTCGCGTCTAGTAACTCGCTTGATAAGAGCTTGATGAGAAAAGAGTTGGGATGCTTTGAGCGGCACTCCAACTCTTCTTACGTTGAATGATCCGTTGAATCAGCCTAGGGCGCGTCATCCATGAAGGGGCAAACGTTAACGGCATCCGCCTTCGCGCCCGTTCCCAAAAGCAGGCTGGGGGCTGTAGACTTGCCATCGTCAGGGTTCTAGCTGGAATGGATGACAGCCCCTAGATTACACCACAAAAGTGCTGCTTAAATGATTGCTCAACTGATCAGCCGAAATCTGCGAAACTGTTGCGAGCAGGTCTGAACCTTGGAAGATCTGCGCTCCTTGAGCACTGTCTGCAAAAGAAAACCCGCTGAGGCTACCGACTCGAAACCGAGTAGCACCGGACTGGAAGCCGTTGATTGTATCGAAGCCTGTTCCAGTTTTTAGCGTGACGGTTGCTTGTCCCGCTCCTAACCAGACCGTATCGAAACCTGCACCGCTGTTAATCACATCGACACCACCGTTGGCGTAGATAGTGTCGTTACCCAAGCCAGCTTCGATTCGATCAGACCCACTACCGCCATAGATTAGATCATTGCCCGATTTGCCGACCAGAATATCTTCACCACCATTGCCGTAGAGCGTATCATTCCCGATTCCGCCATTAATAAACTCACGGCTACTTGAACCCGCGATGATATCGTCTCCAGCATTGCCTTCAAGGATATCTTCACCGCCGTTACCGCTGATGATATCGTTACCATCTAAGCCTTTGATAAACTCGGCTGCGCTAGTGCCATTCAAAATATTACGACCAGCCGTTCCTTCAACCGTCGCTGTCGTCGGAAAATCGAGGATGGAGATGGTAACTTGACTGTTGAAGGGATCAATCGCGTAGCTATCGCTGGGTTGTAAGACGAGCGGTTCAACCTCTGGCGTTTCTGTGGTTGCGTCTTTGATGAAGGCAATATCGACGCTGCCAAAGGTCGCTCCCTCACGGATGACTACCGAAAAGATGGCATCTCCATTACTAAAAAACTGTACAGGACTGAAGCTATCCACGTTGACAAACAGTGCTTGAGGAAAAACACCATCTCCAGGTAGTCCATCGGAACTCGTGACCCGAAACTGAACGGCTAAGCCACCCGATGGGGCAGGCTGATCCAGCGCAAAAGAGAGGGTCGTGGTTTCGCCGCCCTCTACTGCGACCTCTGGGTCAAGCAAGATACTAACCAGAGGTTTGCTATTTGACATACGGATGCTCCTAGCATTCGGTAGATGTTCGGAATCAGATTAGCATGTCAGCTACAAAATCAGAGCCGAATTCTCGTGTGTTTTTTGTGAATTTTAAACCCAAAAACTGACTTGTGGTAAGTAATTTTACTGCTTGGAGGCGGAGATTTCCAGGAAAATTTGTCGCCAGGTTGGGGCAGGTTTGGCCTAAATCTCACGTTTCCAAGATGATTCGTCTGCAAAACCTGCCCGTACCGAGGGAGAGGGAAAAATTTGTCACCATGTAGGGGCAG
>JAAUQT010000329.1 GCA_012033495.1 Cyanobacteria bacterium RM1_2_2
GCAACTGTTGTAGCAATCCAGGAAATGCGCTGGCGATCGTTGCAGTATTTCTAAACAAGATCCAGAAGCAACGGCTCTGATCCGCGAACCCTTTGATGCCATGATTGCAGCCTATCGAGTTGAGAAGCCGCCGCTACATCTACGAGAGGGCGTTTCTGCCGCACAGCAGGGCTTACAGATCCCGGAAAGCTACGTTACATCAGCGCGACCTCGGTTTGTGATGAAGCCTACCCTAGCAGAAACTGAAAAGCAGGCTGTGATTCGAGCCGCCTACCGTCAGGTTTTCGAGCGAGATCTTACTCATGAATACGGCATTGCCCTCACTGATTTGGAGTCTCGCCTCAGAAGCGGAGAGTTTTCCGTCAAGGAATTTATCCGTCAACTCGGACGTTCACAACTCTACCGCGATTTGTTTTACGCTCCCTACTCGATTAGCCGCGTGATTGAGCTAGCCGTTCGGCATTTTCTGGGTCGCGGGCTGTATGCTTTGAGCGAGTTCCAAACTTACTTTGACATCATTTCAGCCAATGGATTAACAGCATTGGTGAATACTTTGGTGGATTCTCAAGAATATACTGATTACTTTGGTGAAGAAACCGTTCCCTATCTGCGTGGACTTGGTCAGGAGGCGCAGGAATGCCGTAACTGGGGCGCACAGGTGAACCTTTTCAAGCCCAGTGCCGTAGTTCATAAAGCACCTCAATTTGTAACGCAGTTTGCCGCTGCCCAGAAACCGTTGCCGAATCAGCATGTCTACGGCACTGGCAATGATTGTTTGGAAATTCAGTTTGGAGCAATCTTTCCTGATTATGCTCGAAATGTGGATGAGCATCCTGCCCATTTTAATTCTGAGCACCGCAGAATTTTGATTAGCTGTGAACCCCATCAACAGGTCAGCAGCCCGGTTTGGGGAAAAGTGCCTGGCTCTCTGGAGCATCAGATCATGCGCTTTCACCAGAATGGCAGCACTCGGCACGGAAATCGGCAAGGAGCAAGCGTTAATTTGCATCATCATTCCGCAGAAGTCGTGATTCGGGCGGCCTATCGGCAAGTGCTGGGACGAGAGCCGTTTGCGGGTCAACATCTGACTTCAGCAGAATTAAAGTTAAAAAGCGGTGAAATCACAGTCCGGGAGTTTGTTCGCCAAATTGCTAAGTCTACCTCCTTTCGCAGCCTGTGTTGGGATAGTTTGTACATTACAAAAGCAATTGAGTATATCCATCGTCGCCTTTTGGGTCGCCCCACCTATGGACGAGCCGAAATGGAACGCTACTATGGCATTTGCGCCAAACAAGGTTTCTACGCTTTAATTGATGCTTTGATTGACAGCAGCGAGTACATTGAAACTTTCAAAGAAGATACAGTTCCCTACGAGCGCTATATAACACCGAGAGGATATGAACTACGCTCGCGTCATCGTCCCAGTGGTTCAGATAGCCCAGTGAACGGAACTAGAGTGGCAGACGGAACCTGGATGCAAGCAGCGATGCAGCGAAATCAAGGTAACGGTCACTCAAATGGACGAGTACACCTGACTGGAGGTGATATGGTAGATCTCAACCAGCACCCAACCCAGCCAACCGAATCCGTTGAAACACCTGAATCAACTGAATTCATGTCAAGCCAACTTGACCAAAAGCTAGAACCTGCCTACCAAATTCCGTAGTCTGAGATTGACACAAACCACCTGTTAAAATCATCTCACTTTTGCTTGCCAGATTTAACATCCTAGTGCTCTTAAAATCATCAGATCATGTCTCATTTTCATCAATCGAACTCTCTTTCCTCTGATCAATCCAGTTCATTAGTTAAATCATCCAGTATTTGGAAAACTGTTCTAAGTTGGATTCCACGACCGAAGCGTTGGATTTATATTGGCTGGTTTGGCGGCATTCAAATTGTCACACGGAGCGAGAAGCTATGAGTCTTGTTCAGCAGGTCATTGAAAATGCCGATGAAGAGCTTCGCTACCCGACGCCAAGCGAAATTCGGATGCTGCAAAACTTCTGCAAGACGGGAGAAAACCGGATTCGGATTGCTCAAATTCTGGCAGATCACGAAACTGATTTAGTTCAGCGAGGATGCGCTAAGTTTTGGAAACGCTGTCCAGTCACTCCTAGCAACAGCGGCAATCCCCGCAGAACTGCATCCTGTCAGCGAGATCAGGGCTGGTACATTCGGCTGGTGGCTTACTGTGTGCTGGCAGGCAACGATCGACCAATGGCAGAAATTGGTACTTTGGGGATGAAAGAGATGTACATTTCGTTGGGCATTCCCTTGGCAAATTGGGTCGAAGCAGTGCGTTGTCTCAAAGAAGAGGCGATTGAACTGTTGGGGCAAGATGCAGCGGAAGCTACTCCCTACTTTGATCACATTATTCAAGCGCTTGCCTTACCTGGAACTCCCTACTTTGTCAATGACGGCACAGTTGAATACTAGATACTCGACATCAAGAAAGTCAAATGGGCTGTCAAAATAAACGAAATGAATTAATGGTTGCTCAGGGACATAACACTTTTACATCAAAAGTGAGATTTTGTATCCTGCTCTAACCAAGTTTTCAACTGAAGGAGGAATGCATTATGACAATTGCACTGCAACGCAATCAATCCTGGGGAGATACATTACAAAGAATTGATGACTGGTTAAAGCGGGATCGATTTGTCTTCATTGGCTGGTCGGGATTATTGCTGTTTCCCTGTGCCTATTTAGCGCTTGGAGCTTGGTTTACTGGCACAACGTTTGTCTCGTCCTGGTATAGTCACGGGCTAGCCACTTCTTATCTGGAGGGCTGCAACTTTCTGACAGCCGCTGTTTCCACCCCTGCTAATAGTCTAGGTCACTCTCTGCTGTTTCTATGGGGCCCAGAAGCGCAATGGGACTTTACCCGCTGGTGTCAGTTGGGAGGCTTATGGACATTTACAGCCCTACATGGCGCATTCGCCCTGATTGGCTTTTGTCTACGTCAACTTGAAATTGCTCGTCTGGTTGGACTTCGTCCTTATAATGCTCTCGCTTTTTCTGCTCCGATTGCTGTTTTCGTTGCAACTTTCCTCATCTATCCGTTAGGTCAATCTGGCTGGTTTTTGCCCCTAGCTTTGGCGTTGCTGCAATTTTTCGATTCATTTGTTTGTCCAAGGCTTTCACAACTACACACTCAATCCTTTTCACATGATGGGTGTCGCAGGCGTATTAGGTGGGCAC